>JBFKKR010000001.1:0-76019 GCA_041682035.1 Pseudomonadales bacterium
GACGGACTGCAGACGCACCAGCCGCCCTACCCGGTCGCCGTCATCCTGCACGGCTTCCTGAGCGACAAGAACCACATGTGGTGGATCTCCCAGCCGCTGGCCGAGCAAGGCTACGCGGTGCTTGCCGTCAACGGTGTCGGCGACCACATCCCGGGCGCTGCACTGGACTGGCTGTTCTCCGCCGACAACCCGATCGCGGCGGAGCTGGACCTTGCACGCATCGGCATCGCCGGCCATTCGCTGGGCGCGGAGAATTCCACCCGCACGCAGGGCGACCCGCGGGTCGCAGCAATCATCGGCTACGACAACTGCGACTCGACCGACGGCTGCAGCAACAGTTCGGGCTCGCGCCTGCACGATTACCCGGACGAACAGCTCACCGTGCCGACCCTGTTCATCACCGCCGACTACGACGGCTTCCCGGGCTACGCGGTGCCGCGGGACAAGGTCCCCGGCACGTTGCGGCTGGTCGGTTTCGAGCGGCTGCGCAGTGTCGGCGTCGACACCATGCTGATCACGCCGCGCGCGACCACCCACCTCGACTGGGCCGGCAGCTTCACCTTCGGCAACCGCCTCAACGAGCTGGTTTCCAGTTACTTCTCGCTGGCCTGGTTCGACCGCTACCTGAAAGGCCGGCTGGTGGTGGACAGGCGCGGAAACGTCGTGACCACGCAGGGCCGTAACCCGGCGCAGGAGCGCACGCACCGCCAGGCGATCGCCGAGGCGGCCTTCGCCCGGCTGACCGCCGAGCGCTTCGACGACAGCGCCGACCTTCATAACATCAGCCAGGGCTACTGGGACCTGCAGCAGGCGGCGCTGCGCGGCGACCCGGTACGGGGCGGCAACATCCCCTACGCGATCGCCGATATGCCGGTCGCCGACCGCCTGAGCTTCTACCACCGCTCGGTCTGTTTCCTGACACTGACCGATGTCGTCGCCGGCCGATCCGCGCAGGTCATCGCCCGGGCCGACAGCGGCCTGGACGGCGACATGCGCCGGGACGGATGCACGCCACGCCGTTGACCCCTTCCTCCGGCGGGTCGGGCCGTTAGACCTGCCCCGGACCGCGCCGGTAGAATGGATCGCAACCCCGGCGCGGGATTCGCCGCCACGCCCGGAACCCGCGAGCCGAGTACAGGTCATGATTGCGCGCCAGCAGTTCCCCCGCATCCCCCTCGATGAACTCAGACCGGGCATGTTCGTGGTCGAGATCTTCGACGCGGGTGGGCCGGCGAGGCTGGCGCAGCCGGGGCTGGTCAAGACAGCCGCGATCATCAGCGAACTGAAGCGGCGCGGCATCACCGAGGTCTGCTTCGATCCGGAACGCTCCATGAATGCCGAACACGCCGGGCCGGCCGCCCGGGAATCCGGCGCCGAAAGTGCCGGCGTATCCGCCGACGCCACGACCGTGCGGATCCAGGGCCTGCACCAGGAAGCGCAATCCCTGCAGGAGAAGTTTCTCGACCAGGTCCGGCGCGGCGAGGCGATCGACATCGAGCCACTGGCGGAAGTGGCGGAGGAGATGGTCGACACCATGTTCCGGCACGGGGACGCCATGCTCTGCCTGGCGCGCATCCGCGCCAAGGATGCCTACCTCATGGAGCACTCCATGAACGTGGCCATCCTGCTCGCCAATTTCGGCCGCCACCTGGGTATGGACCGCAACATCCTGAAGGAACTGACCATGGGCGGCCTGCTGCACGATGTCGGCAAGGTGATGACGCCGGACGAGATCCTGCACAAGCCGGAAAAGCTGACCGAGGACGAGTTCTGTGTCATGCGCCAGCACGCGGTGCACAGCCGGCTGATCCTGCGCGCGACCGAGGGCATCACCGACGTCATGGTGGACGTGGCCGCCAACCACCACGAACGCATGGACGGCGGGGGCTACCCGCGCGGGCTGAAAGCCGACGAACTGTCGGTGTACTCACGCATGAGCAGTATCGTCGACGTCTACGACGCACTGACGGCGGAGCGCGTCTACAAGAAGGGTATGCAGTGCACGCAGGCCTTCCGCATCCTGCTGGAGGGGGCGGGGTCGCAGTTCGACAAGGACCTGGTCGGTCAGTTCATCAAGTGCATGACGGTCTACCCGCCCGGCACGCTGGTACAGCTGACCAACCAGCGGCTCGCGGTCGTCCTGCAGCGCAACCGGAAGGCGCCGCTGAAACCGCTGGTCAAGATCATCTACCACGCCGGCCGCCGGCACTACGAGGACGTCACCCTGCTCGACCTCTCCAAGCCGACGGTGACCGTGTCGATCGAGAAGGCGGTGGACCCGCTGCAGTTCGGCATCGACCTGGAGCGCTTCCTGTAGGGCAACGAAGAGCCCGCCCCACGGCGGGCTCCGCAGCGCGCGTCGCGAACCGCCGCTACTTCGGCGTCGGCGCGGTGCTGCTCCCGCCGGGCGCCTCACGCAGGATGCCTGCCGGCACCCGCGCCGGGTCGAAGTTGGCGCTGGAGCGTTCCGTCTGCTCCCACATGCGCAGGTAGACCTCCGCTGCATTGAACAGGTGACGGACCGGCGCCTCCCCGCCTTCCAGCACGATCTCCTGCACGAATCCGCTCAGCATGCCGTGGTGCGCATTGCCGTCGACGTCCTGGTGCCATTCGCGGGCGATGTTGCCGTCCGCATCGCGGCTGACCGGCTGATCAAACACCACCGGCTCGATCCGCAGGCGCGGCGATGCATCCGCCGGATCGGCCTGGGCCGAACGTTTGCGGACGAGATCACCCCAGGCGTCACCCTGGTAGAACGTGTAGGGGTAGGTGATCTCCTTGCCCGGTGCAATGTCACCGCCACGCGGGCCAGTCTGGCCCGACAGGCCGTTGGTGTCGGTCCCGTAACCAAACCCGAACAGGGGCTGCCGGTTCTTTTTCGCGCCAGCCACCGCTTTCTCGTGGATCGACAGCGTCTCTGCCATGTCCTCGCGGAAGCCGCGGCTGGAGCCGTTGCTCGGGTACAACACACCGCCGGCACGCAGCAACCGTGTCGCCTGGTCGATGGTGGTGCCCCCGAACGTGCCGTGCGTGGAGACGATGGGGTACGGCGGCTCCTGCGACTCGGTCAGCTCCAGGATCTGCGTCTTCATGCCCATCTCGGCATGATCCCAGTCGAAGATGAAACCCCGCGCCATGATCGCCTGGTAGGCGAACAGGCCGATCGGCGTCATCCAGCGCGCGTTGCACTGCCGGTTGTTCTTCGACTGCGGATACTGGTCGAACGGCGGGTAATCCGAGAAACGATAGCCCTCGTACTCATTGGGAATCTCGCCCGACGGGTAACAGGGTGTGGGCCCGCCCCAGCGCCCGTCCTGGCCCAGGGGATGGCAGTACGGCGGTGACAGGTAGCTCTGCGTGCTGCCGCCGCTGCTGCCCCAGAGGTAGCCGCTGAAGCCCTCGGTCTCCCCCTCGATCGGGCAGTCATAGGTGGTCCACCACTCACCGGTCGGCGTCTCGGCCGCACCCGGGTTGTCGAACAGCGCGGCGACCTGCGAGGCGTCTCCGCCGGCGGCCAGCAGGTTGGTGGCGCGGGCAAGATCGCCGGAGGGAATCATGCCGGAGTTCTCGCGGTTGCCCAGGTTCAGGATGAGGCCGTCGAAGATGCCGTTGCCACCGAACGCGTTGTCGAACTCGTGGATGGTGATGAGCTGGCGCACGCCCCAGCCCCAGGCCCGCTCCATCTGCTCGACGAGGCTCTCCGGGGTGCAGGTATAGGAATTCTCGCCCGGGGTGAAGTACATCGGCTCCTCGTGCGGCCCCTTGCGCTCCGGGTTCTGCGCGTAGTTGACCTTGCAGTTGAACAGGTTGGAGATCTCGATGCCGAGGATGACCGCGATCTTGCCATCGGCGATCACCTCCCGCGCCTGGGCGGCGTTGTGCACGATGCGGAAGAAACCGGCACCGCGGCCACCGTACTGCGCATCGATGTAATCCATCATGCCGTACATGGTTCCGGCCTGGCGGCCGGCGTTGTTCATCGAATTGCAGTCGATATTCGGATTCCCGGAGATCTGGCGCTGCAGTTCACAGAGCGTCTCGTTATCGACGAGGTCGTTGACGATGACACGCAACCCGGCGGCCCAGCTGCGCTCCAGCCATTTCCAGTAGATCGCCTCGTGGGTGAGCATGTCGCGCGCCGGCCACTCGTTGAAGTGGGGGAAGCCGGCGGTGTCATGGCCGTCGGTGTCCGTGGCGAACAGGCCGCCGACGATGTCGCGGTAGCCATTCGGCCCGTGCCGCTCGCTGCAGTCGGACAGCGCATGCTCGACCCCGAACCTGTGGTAGGGATAGCCATGCTGCAACCCGCCGAGGAACTCGGTCGCACTGATGTGCACGTGCGCATCGACGTGCCCGACCACGCTGCCGTCCGGTCGTGTGCCGCTGAAGGGCCTGCCACTGAAATTGCTCTCCGCCTCGGGGAAGTTGGCGCAGCCGCCTGCGGGCACGAAGCGGAACGCTTCCGCATTGCCGGTGACCGCGAGCCTGCCGTCGCCGACGGCCAGGAACTGCCCGGGCGCCTGGGTGGACTCGATGGTGAACGTCAGCGACTGGATTTCCGGATCGACGAAACCGGTGTATGCCTGCACCTGTTCCGGCGTCGGCTCACGGTGGTAGGCGGGCGTCGGCGGATACCCGGTGGTGTCGCCGGCCGCCTTGACCGTCCATTCCACCGAATCATCGGCTTCCGCCCGGCTGCGACCGGACAGGCTGCCACCGTCGTTGGCCAGGAGGCGGCCACCGGCGTCATGCAGCATGTACTTCCCGAGCGCGGTCGGCTTCAGGTAAAACGGCGCCGCCGCAGCCACTTCGGCGGCATCGGCACGGTAGCCCGATGCCGCGTCGCCGACGTACTGCCCGCTCGCCTCCACGTACAGTGCCCAGCACTGGTTGGCCATGGCGTAGCGGGTGCGTGCCTCGCCATGCACGGCCCAGGCCGTCTGCGCCGTGCAGGTGAGCAGGGAAAGAAAGAGTGCGCCAGCCGGCGCGGCGATTCGGATGGGGTTCATGCTGTGGATTCCCGCTGTACTGCCCGGGCGGCCTGCGAGGGGGTGGGGCCCGGCTGATCCTGTGCCAATGCGGGTCCGCGCACGAACCCGCCTGTTCGTAAAACAACCGCCATGCAGCGGCCATCGAACAAATTATGGCCCACGATGGACCTCGCCGCCCCGGCGGAAAGTTGGGTTCTGGCCGCCCGAATGACCGGAGAGCCTCTGAAACGCCTCCTTTTGTGCCCAAAAAGTGAACGCTGTGTCAGCCAGGACGCCGAATCACGCCCGGATTGGCCAATCAAAAAAAATCGCCCTGTCAAACTGGACAGGGGCCGCCGAATGATCCTAGCATCCCGACCTCCCTCGAATCCGAGCACCCTTCCAACCCACCCACGACGAGTGACATGAGCAGCCAAGACAAGCAAAGAAAGCGATACGACGCAGGGGTCCTGAAGTACAAGGAAATGGGCTACTGGGAACCTGATTACGAACCCAAGGACACCGACACCATCTGCCTGTTCCGCATCACCCCGCAGGAAGGCGTCGATCCGGTGGAGGCAGCGGCCGCGGTCGCCGGCGAATCCTCCACCGCCACCTGGACGGTGGTCTGGACCGATCGCCTCACTGCCTGTGACAGCTACCGCGCGAAGGCCTTCAAGGTCGAACCGGTGCCGAACAACCCCGAGCAGTACTTCGCCTGGGTTGCCTATGACCTGATCCTGTTCGAGGAAGGCTCGATCGCCAACATGACCGCCAGCCTGATCGGCAACGTGTTCTCGTTCAAGCCGCTGAAGGCGGCGCGGCTGGAAGACATCCGCATCCCGGTCGCCTACGTGAAGACCTTCAAGGGCCCACCGACCGGCCTGATCGTCGAACGCGAGCGTCTGGACAAGTTCGGCCGCCCGCTGCTGGGCGCCACCACCAAGCCGAAGCTGGGGCTGTCCGCACGCAACTACGGGCGGGTCATCTATGAAGGCCTGAAAGGCGGCCTCGACTTCATGAAGGACGACGAGAACATCAACTCGCAGCCCTTCATGCACTGGCGCGACCGTTACCTCTACGTGATGGACGCGGTGAACAAGGCCCAGGCGGTCACCGGCGAGGTGAAAGGTTCCTACCTGAACATCACCGCCGGCACCATGGAACAGATGTACGAGCGCGCGGAGTTCGCCAGGGAACTGGGCAGCGTCATCATCATGGTCGACCTGGTCATCGGCTACACCGCGATCCAGTCGATCGCCGAGTGGTGCCGCCGCAACGACATGATCATGCACATGCACCGCGCCGGACACGGCACCTACACCCGCCAGAAAAACCACGGCGTCAGCTTCCGCGTCATCGCCAAGTGGCTGCGCCTGGCCGGGTGTGACCACCTGCACTGCGGCACCGCCGTCGGCAAGCTGGAAGGCGATCCGCTGACCGTGCAGGGCTACTACAACGTCTGCCGCGACTCCTACACGAAGACCGACCTGCCGCGCGGACTGTTCTTCGACATGGACTGGGCCGACACCAAGAAGGTCATGCCGGTGGCTTCCGGCGGCATCCACGCCGGCCAGATGCACCAGTTGCTGGACCTCTTCGGCGACGATGTCTGCCTGCAGTTCGGCGGCGGCACCATCGGCCACCCCGGTGGCATCCAGGCCGGCGCCACCGCCAACCGGGTGGCGCTGGAGGCGATGGTCAAGGCCCGCAACGAGGGCCGTGACATCATCAACGAGGGCCCGGAGATCCTGCAGCAGGCCGCGCGGTGGTGTTCACCGCTGCAGCAGGCGCTGGATACCTGGGGCGAGATCACCTTCAACTACACGCCGACGGATTCCAGCGACTACGTCGCGACTCCGTCCGTATCCTGAGCCTGCAGGGAGGAATTCGATCATGATGTCCAACCCCACCAACCGCCTGACGCAGGGCCAGTTCAGCTTCCTGCCGGACCTCACCGACGCGGAGATCAGCCTGCAGATCGAGTACGGGCTGGAAAAGGGCTATGCATGGAGCGTGGAGTACACCGACGATCCCCACCCGCGCAATACCTACTGGGAGATGTTCGGCAACCCGATGTTCGACCTGCGCGACGCCGCCGGCGTGCTGATGGAGGTGAACAACTGCCGCAAGACGTTCCCGGACCATTACATCCGACTGATGGCATTCGACTCCACGCGCGGCATCGAGTCCATCGCCATGAGCTTCATCGTCAACCGGCCGGCGGCGGAACCGGGCTTCCACCTGCAGCGGCAGGAGATCGACGGCCGCCGCATGCGTTACACGACGCGCGGTTACGCGGCGGAGAAACCGGAAGGCTCGCGGTATTGAGTGGCCGGCGCGCCGCCTGATTCTCGCGCGGTTTTTTTGTAGGTAAGGCTTTCGCCTTACGCGCGCCAGCCTTTGCGCATGGTTGTAGGTAAGGCTTAAGCCTTACAGGCGCGCCGGACTGAAGTCTGGCCTACATTCTGATCCACAGGTTCAGGGGAACGGAAACCGTATGACCGAACCACAGCCCATCAAGCCCGAAACCGTGGACCTGCAGCAACTGCTGCAGGAGTCCAACGTGAGCGAGGTGCTCAACCAGCTCGATGAGGAGCTGGTGGGCCTGGCGCCCGTAAAACGCCGCATCCGCGAGATCGCGGCGTTCCTGCTGGTGAGCAAGGCGCGGCAGCAGATGGGCCTGGAAGCGGACCCGCCGTCGCTGCACATGTGTTTCACCGGCAACCCCGGCACCGGCAAGACCACCGTCGCCATGCGCATGGCGGAGATCCTGCACCGGCTCGGCTACGTGCGGAAGGGGCATGTCGTGGCGGTCACGCGCGACGACCTGGTCGGGCAGTACATCGGCCACACCGCGCCGAAGACCAAGGAGGTCCTGAAGAAGGCGATGGGCGGGGTACTGTTCATCGACGAGGCCTATTACCTCTACCGGCCGGAGAACGAGCGCGATTACGGGCAGGAGGCGATCGAGATCCTGCTGCAGGTGATGGAGAACCAGCGCGACGACCTCGTGGTGATCCTCGCCGGCTACGCCGACCGCATGGCGACATTCTTCTCCGCCAACCCCGGCATGGCCTCGCGCATCGCGCACAATCTCGACTTCCCGGACTACTCGCCGGACGAGCTGATGCAGATCACGAAGCTGATGCTGGAGCAGCAGCACTACCGGCTTTCCGGGGGCGCCGCCACCGCGATGCGCGAGTACATCGTCAAGCGCATGCGGCAACCGAATTTCGCCAATGCCCGCTCCATCCGCAACGCCCTGGATCGTGCCAGGCTGCGGCACGCCAACCGCCTGTTCGAGCAGGCCGAGCAGGGCGTCCGGCTGGATGCGGACGCGCTCAGCGAACTGGGCGAGGCGGACCTGCGCGCATCGCGCGTCTTCAGCCAGGACACGGCAGAGCAGAACAATGAATAAGGAAATCTCCATGAGCCTATACAGCGGCCGCACCACGCTTTCCAAGTTCGTGATCGAGCATCTCGGCGGCGGGTCGCGCCCGGACCAGCTGGCCTCCCTGCTCATCGACGTGGCCGCGGCCGTGAAGACCATCGCCGCGATCACCGGCAAGGGCGCGCTCGGCGGGCTGCATGCCTTCCTGGGCACCGAGAACGTGCACGGCGACGACCAGAAACGTCTCGATGTGATGGCCAACGCGATCTTCATCGATCACTGCAGCTGGGGCGGCCCGGTGGCCGGCATGCTCTCGGCGGAGAACGAGGAGCCGATTCCGGTGGCCGGCGACCTGATCCGCGGCCGTTACCTGCTGATGTTCGACCCGCTGGACGGCACCAACAACATCGAGCTGAACGCGTCGGTCGGCTCGATCTTCTCGGTGGTCGAATACACCGGCAGCGGGCGCCCGGAGAAAGCGGACTTCCTGCAGCCCGGCAACCGCCAGGTCGCCGCCGGCTACGCCATCTTCGGGCCCGCCACCATGCTGGTGCTCACCGCCGGCCGCGGCACGCACGGATTCACGCTGGACCGCGAGGTCGGCAACTTCGTGCTGACCCATCCCGACCTGCAGATCGCGCCGGAGACCAATGATCTCGCCATCAATTCCTGCAACGAAAGATTCTGGGAGGCGCCCATCCACCGCTACGTCAGCGAGTGCAAGGAGGGCAGCACCGGCATCCGCGGCAAGGATTTCAACATGCACTGGATCGCGTCCATGGTGGCGGACGTGCACCGCATCCTGATGCGTGGCGGCGTGTTCATGCACCCGCGTGACGACCGTGGCGGACGGCACCAGGGACGCCAGCGTCACCTCTACGAGGCCAGCCCGATGGCATTCATCGTCGAGCAGGCCGGCGGCGCCGCCAGCACCGGCCGGCAGCGGCTGCTCGAGGTCACGCCGGGCGACCTGCACGACCCCATTCCCGTCATTCTCGGTTCCCGGCAGGAAATCGAGCGTATCGAGCAGTACCACGCCAGCTACGATGCGGGCTCGGACAAGCCGTTCCAGTCGCCCCTGTTCAACGAGCGGTCCCTCTACCGCGCGGACGCCTGAACGCACTGATCGCAACCGCCACGGCCCAGCCACGGAAAGACCCGATGTCCACCAAGCACCCGATCATCGCCGTCACCGGTTCCTCCGGCGCCGGCACCTCCACCGTCATGCGCAGCTTCGAGCACATCTTCCGCCGCGAGGGCATCCGCGCCGGCATCATCGAGGGCGACGCGTATCATCGCTACGACCGCAACGCGATGCGCAAGGCCGTTGAGGACGCGATGCGCGCCGGTAATTTCCACCTCAGCCACTTCGGCCCGGAAACCAACCTGCTCGCGGAGCTGGAAGCAAGCTTCAGCACCTACGCGGAGACCGGCACCTGCCGGACCCGCACCTACCTGCACAATGCCGAGGAAGCCGAACCGTTCGGGCAGGAGCCCGGCACGTTCTCGCCCTGGCGGGAACTCGAGTCCGATACCGACCTGCTCTTCTACGAGGGGCTGCACGGCGCCTACGCCGACAGCGAGATCAACGTTGCCCGCCACGTCGACCTGATGATCGGCGTGGTGCCGATCATCAACCTGGAGTGGATCCAGAAGCTGCACCGGGACCAGAACATCCGCGGCTACTCGCAGGAGGCGGTGGTCGACACCATCCTGCGCCGCATGCCCGACTACGTGAACCACATGTGCCCGCAGTTCTCGCGCACGCACATCAATTTCCAGCGCGTGCCATCGGTCGACACGTCCAACCCGTTCATCGCCAAGGATGTGCCGAACGCGGACGAGAGCATGGTCATCATCCGCTTCGCGAACCCGCGCGGCATCGACTTCCCCTACCTGCTGTCGATGCTGCAGAACTCCTGGATGAGCCGCCCGAACAACATCGTGATCCCGGGCGGCAAGATGGGCGTGGCGCTGCAGCTGATCCTGACGCCGATGATCCTGCGGCTGGTGGACCAGAAGAAACGCGCTGCATAACAGCAGGGCTGTAGGTCAGCCTTCAGGCTGACTCGGAAGCAGCCCCTTGTAAGGCTGAAGCCTTACCTACAGCCGGTTCCCCCCCGGGACAGGCTTCAGATCGCCAGCCTGCGCACCACCGGGTGGTCGTCGCCGGTCAGTTCCATGACGAAGTCGGACGGGTTCTCGCGGACACAGAAATCCATGTCTGCCTGGTCGAAGTCCGGCTGCGCCGGGTCGAGGAATTTCTGCGCCGCGGCCGAGGCGAGGATGTGATCCCGCATCCGTGCCGAGGCGTCCGCATCCTCCTGGCCACGGATCATGCTCTCGATGAAGCGCGCGCAGTGCATGTCCTCCTCGCCGCTCGGATGCGAACCAATGATGTTGATCCGCCGGATCCGCCCGGCGAGCACCTCCTCGCGGACGTAATGCGCGGTGGCACGGGCGTTGGAGAAGCCCGTCACCACGACGCGGCCGACCCGCAGGGCGTTCAGCGCCGACGGCACGCCGTTGGTGGTGGTCAGGATGATGCTCTTCCCGGCCAGGTCCATCGCCGCCACCTCGGCCGGTGAATTCTGGATATCGAAACCCTCGATCTTCTTCGACTTGCGCTCCCCGGCCAGCACGTGATCGGGGTTCGCCGCCTTGGCGGCACGGGCCTCCTCGACCGACCGGTAGAGAAAGACCTGCTCGGCGCCACTGAGAAACGCGCAATGGCTCATGGTGAAGGCGCGGATCACGTCGATGGCGATGGACAGTGCATCGTCCAGCAGTTCCGGATCATGACCCTGGGCCACCCGGATCTCGATATCGGGCGTGGTGAGGGGCTGGAACGGCGAATTCATCGGCAGGCACCATCGTCTAAAAAGGCGCCAATCATAGACGTCCGGCGGTCGCCCGTGAACCCCGCACGAGCTACCCGCCGGGAGCGGCTATCCTAGGGAGGATTCCAACCGTGTAGCCGCCCCATGCCCGACCAAGCCGAGAAACGCCCGCTCTACATCCCCTTCGCCGGCCCCGCCCTGCTGGAGACGCCCCTGCTGAACAAGGGCAGCGCGTTCTCTGCCGAGGAGCGGCTGGCCTTCAACCTGGAAGGGCTGCTGCCGCACCGCATCGAGACCATCGAGGAGCAGGTCGCGCGCGTGTACCGGCAGTTCTGCGAGAAGACCACGGACATGGGCAAGCACGTCTTCCTGCGCAGCATCCAGGACATGAACGAGACCGCCTACTACCGGCTGATCAGCGAGCACCTGGCAGAGATGATGCCGATCATCTACACGCCGACGGTGGGCCAGGCCTGCCAGCAGTTCTCGCAGATCTACCGCCGCAAGCGCGGCCTGTTCATCTCCTACCCGGACCGCGACCGCATCGACGACATGCTGCAGAACGCCACCAAGCAGACCGTCAAGGTCATCGTCGTGACCGATGGCGAACGCATTCTCGGCCTCGGCGACCAGGGCATCGGCGGCATGGGCATTCCCATCGGCAAGCTGGCGCTCTATACCGCCTGTGGCGGCATCAGCCCCGCCTACACGCTGCCGGTGGTGCTGGACGTCGGCTGCAACAATCCGGAAGTGACGGAAGACCCGATGTACATGGGCTGGAACCATCCGCGCATCACCGGTGACGAGTACTACGCATTCGTCGACATGTTCATCCAGGCAGCGCTGCGCCGCTGGCCGGACGTACTGCTGCAGTTCGAGGATTTCGCGCAGGCCAACGCGACGCCGCTGCTGCGCCGCTACCAGGACAGGATGTGCTGTTTCAACGACGACATCCAGGGCACTGCCGCCGTCACGGTGGGCACGCTGCTGGCCGCCTGCAGGGCCAAGGGCGAGAAGCTCAAGGACCAGTCGGTGGCCTTCGTCGGCGCGGGCTCCGCAGGCTGCGGCATCGCCGAGCAGATCATCGCCGAGATGTGCAGCGAGGGCCTGCCCGAGAAGGAAGCGCGCGGTCGCATCTACATGGTGGACCGTCATGGCCTGCTGGTGGACGACATGCGTGGCCTGCTGGATTTCCAGTCTGTGCTTGCCCAGCCCGCGGCCAGGGTCCGCGCCTGGCCGCGCGGCGCCGACCAGGCCAGCGACAACCCGGGCATTCTCGAGGTCATCCAGCAGGCGCAGCCGACCGTACTGGTGGGCGTCTCGGGCCAGCCCGGCCTGTTCACGGAACGGGTCATCAAGACGATGCACGCGGGCACCGCCAGGCCCATCGTGCTGCCGCTTTCCAACCCGACCTCGCGGGTGGAAGCCAAGCCCAAGGACATTCTCGGCTGGACCCAGGGCGCGGCCATCGTCGCCACCGGCAGCCCGTTCGACCCGGTCGCCGTGGAAGGCGAGGCACCGCGGGCGATCGCCCAGTGCAACAACAGCTACATCTTCCCGGGCATCGGCCTGGGCGTGCTGGCCGCGCGCGCCGGCCGCATCACCACCAACATGCTGATGGCCTCCAGCCGGGCGCTGGCCGAGTGTTCGCCGCTTGCCACCGGCGCGGGCACGGACCTGCTGCCGCCACTGGACGAGGTGCCCGCGGTGAGCCGCATGATCGCCCGCGCGGTGGCGCGCCAGGCCATTGCCGACGGCGTCGCCATGCAGATTCCCGAGGACGCGCTGGATGCCGCGGTGGAGCGCAATTTCTGGAAACCGGTGTACCGCAGCTACCGGCGCACCTCCTTCTGAAGCGGTGCCCGGCAGGCGGGGCGGTGAACGGCGTGGCGCCAGGGCGTCAGCCAACATGATGAATATGCCTCTACGGATGCCTGTATTACACTTCATGGGGGCATGTTCGTGCACCAAATGAACGGCTCTGCCGTCTGGAACGTAAAATGCGCATCTCGAAATCCCTGGCTGGTCTGATCGGTAGTGACTGAAGAACGCCGGAGTCACCGCAGATTTCCCACCGAGTTGCCGGCAGAACTGGCGGTCGGCTCCGGGCGCACCCTGCCCTGCAAGGTGGTGGACTACTCACTGGGCGGCATGTCGCTGGAACTGAACCGTCCGGACGACGTCCGCTTCGTCGAGCCCGAGGGGAAGTACGCGCTCTCCTTTTTCAGCGCGCCGGAACCCGGCAGGCAACCGCAACTGATTCGCATGGGTGTGCAGGTCTGTCGCTGCCGTGAGCATTTCGCCGGCGTTGCCTACTCGGCATCTCTGAGCAGCAACGTCCGGCAACTGCTCGAACGCGCCTCGCGGTTGTTCCGGGAAAGTCACGAGCCTTCCGACCTCGGCTCGGCGCTGAACAAGAAGCAGATCCGCACTTTCGTCGACCAGCTGCTCGCCGCGGCCGAGGCGCAGTTGTTCCCGCTGCTCGGGCAATGCCTCGACAAGGTGCCGGACCGGCTGCTCGATCAGGCCGAAAAAGCGACGAACAACCTCGTCCAGGGCAAGCTGTTCGGCACGATTGCGCTTTTCAACAAGAAGCGGAAAGAAGTGGAGACCGGCTTTGCCGAGGAGGTCCGTGCAAAGATCGACGGACTGGCGAACGGCGAACTGTCCCATTTCGGTCGGCAGGACTCGAAGGGTTCCGTCACCGCCAACCTGTCGCTCGTGGACGAAAACGAGTTCGAGCACTGGCTGACACTGCGCGTGACCGCCCAGCGTGGTGAGAACTTCCACCAGGACCTGCTCAACATCATCAACGAGGGTTGTTCCATCGGGCTTGGCCTCGGCGTGGACAACCGCAGCAACCCGCTCGCACCCGGCCTGCTCATCCAGGTCTTCCACAGCCAGATCGAAGACCTGTGCGACAGCGAGGACACGCTGAAATTTTTTCTCAGCGCGTTTACCGAGGAGGTGATTTACGGCCTGGACGGATTGTACGAGAACATGCGCCAGATCCTGCAGGGAACGGGCCTGCTGGATCGCGCGGAGAAGGCCCGCGAGGAAGCGCGCCGCTCGGCCCTGCGCCCGAAGGAGGAGCGCATGGTACTGGTGTCCGAATCGGAGCTTGCGGGCGCATCGCAAAAGGCGCCCGGCCAGCAGAAAACGATAGACGACAGAGTCCGGCAGAGACCGTCAGCCCCGCCACTGAAACCGCCGCAGCTGGCGCCCACCGGCGGTTTTTCCACGCTGCAGAGCGTCATGGAGCAGCGCTCCAACAACCGCCAGGCCACCGGCTGGGAACCGTCACTGCAGGGTGGTGGACCGGGCGGTGGTGGCGGTACGGGCGGCGGTGGTGGACCGGGCGGCGATGGTGGACCGGGCGGTGGTGGCGGTGGTGGCGGTGGCGGTGCGGGCGGCGAAGCGGGCGGCGGTGGCGGACCGGCAAGCGGCGGCGGAGCAGGTCCGGAAGTTGATCCGAACCAGTTCAACCAGTTGCTCGGGGCGTTGCAGCGGCAGATGCAGTCCGGCTCGGGCGGGGCAGTGTCCGGGCGGCTCTCGGACCAGCTGGCGCAGGCGCTGCAGAAACAGGGCGACGGCGCACCTGTCCAGCTGAACATGCAACAGCAGAAATCCGTCGACATGGTGGAGAACCTGCTGGACGGCATCCTGGACGAACCCGGCAGTGCCGGCGACCTCGGGCAGTGGATGGAAAAGCTGCAGGTGCCGATGCTGCGCCTGCTGCTGAATGACCCGGCCTTCCTGACCGATCACGATCATCCGGCCCGGCAGGTCATCAACCAGATCGTCCGGCTCGCCGGAGACCAGTCACAGAAGAGCACCGGGCTGACCAAGACGCTGCAGCACTTCGTGGACCGGATCATCAGCGAATACGACGGCGACCCGGCGGTCTTCGACGACACGCTCGGCGAGCTCAACAAGCTCGTCGAACGCAGGAACCAGGCTTTCCTGCGCAACCTGCAGCGCATCAAGAACACCCAGGAGGGCCACCAGCGCCTGCTGGACGCGCGCAACACAGTCGCGCGCCAGCTGCGCAGGCAGACGCGCGGCCTGCCGGTGATCAATATCGTCAAATCGGTGATCGAGGGTGGCTGGCGCGACCTCATGGTGACCACCATCGTGCGCGACGGCAGCGACTGTGTCGGCTACCAGGAGCAGTGCCGGATTCTGGAGCGGCTCTTCCGGGTCTTTCCGCCCGGCAACGGGGAAGGGGGCGCGCTGCCGGCGCTGCCCGCGGAGCCCGAGGCCCTGGAACTGCTTGCCCAGGTGCAGGAGGGGCTCGAACTCGCCACCGCGGATGCGTTCGTGGTCCAGTCGGTCTGTGATGACCTGCGCTGCCTGCTGCTCGGAAAGGCCGAAGACATCCCCGATGAACGTATCCGCTTCGAGCCGTTGAACGAGGAGATCCTGCGCGTCGAGGAATCCTCGCTCAGCCAGGCCGACGATGCCGACTTCACACTTTCCGACCGCCACCGGCTGCGGCGCCTGCGCGCGATGCAGCCGGGTGACGGCATCCTCATGAACCCGGGCACCCCGGAAATGCGGCGCATCCGCCTGGCCTGGAAGGCAGTGGACAGCTCCCGCCTGGTGTTTGTGGACGACCGCGGCCTCGACCCGCAGGAGTTCAACATGGACGGGCTGCTCGACCGCTTGCATGGCGGGCAGATCGAGTTCCAGGACGACGGCGACCTGCCCGCCATCGACAAGGGCATCCTGCGCACCATCCAGTCGACCTACGACAAGCTGCTGCGCGAGGCCGCACTGGACCCGGTCACCGGTGCCTACACGCGCAAGGAGTTCGTGCGGAAGATGGAAAACGCGGTGCAGGAAGCGCGCTCGGCGGCCCGCGACCGCATTCTCTATTACCTCGACGTGGACCGGTTCAAGGTCATCAACAGCGATGCCGGGATCGAGGCCGGCGACGCGCTCATGAAGCGGATCGCGGACACCGCCACCGAGGTCCTGCCCAGGCTCGAGGCCTGCGGCCGCATGGGCGGCGACGAACTGGGGCTGCTGCTGACGGAAATCACCACCGAGCAGGCGGTGGAATCGGCCGAGAAACTGCGCCGGTCCGTGGAGGCGATGCGCTTCGAGTGGGAGGGGAAAGTCTTCCAGCCCACGGTCAGCATTGGCGTGGTGGAGATTCACCACGGGATGAAGGATGTGAACGAACTGATGCGCGTCGCCGACAGCGCCTGCTTCGCCGCGAAGTCGCTGGGCCGCAACCGCGCCCACCTGTACATCAGCACCGACTCCCTCAGCAGCCGCCAGACCACCATGATGAGCTGGGTCTCGCGCATCAACCGCTGCCTGGAGGAGGATCGCATCGAGCTGCGGCTGCAGCCGATCACGCCGGTCAACGGCGACGGCGGGGGCTGCCACCATCACGAGGTGCTCATGGCGGTCATGGACGAGGACGGACACCCCGGCTCCCCGTTCGAATTCATCCAGGCAGCAGAAGCCTACGGCCGTATCCAGGCCGTGGACCAGTGGGTGGTGCGCAAGGTGCTGGGCTGGCTGCGCGATAACCCGGGCCTGCACGAGCAGGTCGGCGGCGTGGCTATCAACCTGTCGGGCGCCTCGGTCGGCGACGAACGTTTCCTGGTCTTCCTGCTCGAGGAAATCAGGACGTGCGGCGTGGACCCTGCCCTGCTCGGCTTCGAGGTTACCGAAACCGTCACCGTCTCCAGCCTGGAAGCAGCCTCGGAGTTCATCGCCGAGATCCGGGCGGCCGGCTGCCCGTTCTCACTGGACGATTTCGGTTCCGGCATGTCCTCGTTCGCCTACCTGCGCACCATGCCGGTGGATTACCTGAAAATCGACGGCGTGTTCATCAAGGATATCGTCGATACGCCGTCCGATTACGCCATGGTCAAATCCATCAACGAGATCGGCCACTTCCTCGGCAAGAAGACCATCGCCGAGTACGTGGAAAACGAGGAGATCCTGGAAAAGCTGCGCGAGATCGGTGTCGATTACGCGCAGGGCTGGCACGTCTCCAAGCCCATCCCGATGCATTCATTCGGCAGCCACTGAAGCGCCGAGCCGGCCTTAAAAATGCTTTCAGCGCGATTCGCGGGGCGGGCTGAAAACCGGTTTCGGGGGAGCGGCGTTCCGCCGGTCCACGCCCAGGCGCCGGCCCGGTTCCGCCGGCACGCCCGCGGCGGCGCGCCGGTCTGCCTCGTGCCGCCGTTCGTCGTGCCGCCGTTCAGCGAAGGATTGCAGCCGGCAGTTGCACTGCAATCGCTTGTTGCAGGTCTCCAGCGGCAGCTTCGGCACCTCGAACTCCGAGAAACACAGGCCGTCCAGCGCCTGCGCGGCGCGGCAGCAACGCTCCGCTTGACCCGCCACGAGGATCACGTCACCGGCGGTTTCCGCCGCTGCCCCGACCGCGCCTGCGGTGTCCGCTTCCGTGGGCTGCGCCGGCCGCGAAACAGGGCGCCGGATGCTGTTGAAATCGAGGCTGATCGAGACGTTGCCCTTGGCGGGAATGGCGGGCGCGATGCCGTTGCCGGCGAAATCCGCATCGCTGCGATCCGGGAACAGGATGCGAAGACGTTCCGGCACCGGCCCGGACCGGCACGAATCCAGCAGGTGATGGATGAAGAGGCTCTGCAGGAAGCTCTGGAACAGCCGCGCGGACTGCCCGGCCATGAGCTGCAGTCCGGCGACCCAGTCCATCCCACGGCCCTGCTCGCGGCTCTTGCGCACCGAGCGGACCACGTAGTCCTGCGCAAACAGCGGGGCATCGTCCCCGGCATCGTGCGCCTCCAGCCGGACCTCCTCGCCCACCTGCAGGCGGATGGAAAGCAGCGCCCCGAAACCGGCGGCGCCGATATCGGCGATCGAGGCCCGGGTAGTGGCGTCGCTGCGCAACTGGGTACGCCGCAGGACGAAGTAGAGCGTGCGTGCGCGGCCGGGCCCGTCCACCACGTACAGGCTGGGAATCCGGGCGATGCGTACCTCGCTGCGGCGGAATTCCTGGAAGACCTCGTCCACTTCCGCCACGGGCGCCGGCCCGGAGGGCGTGGCAATGATGTTCCGGCGTCGTTCTTTCAAGGCGCGCAGCCATGCGGGTTCACGAGAGTCCGAGTATACTTTCCCCCGCCGTCCTTTCGCGAATCCCGCAGCCGGTGCGATTGACGGGCGGTCGCGAATACCGGACGCTTGCGCCTTCGCCGCCGACTCCAGAGGTCCCCATGCCACCGGCCCAGAAGCCCGCCAACCCGAACTTTTCCTCCGGCCCCTGCAGCAAGCGGCCGGGTTACGACGTGTCCGCGCTGGACCTCTCCACCCTCGGCCGCTCGCACCGCGCCGCCGTCGGCAAGGAAGCCCTGAAGCGCGCCTGTCTCGACACCGCCCGCATCCTCGGGTTGCCCGCGGACTACCGGGTCGGCGTGGTGCCGGGATCGGACACCGGCGCCTTCGAGATGGCGATGTGGACGATGCTCGGCGCCCGTCCGGTGGACGTGTTCTGCTGGGAATCCTTCGGTGAGGGCTGGCTGTCCGATATCGACAAGCAGCTGAAACTGGAAGCGGTCAACCGCTACCAGGCCGACTACGGCGAGCTGCCGGACCTCGGCCGGGCCGACCCCGGGCACGACATCGTCTTCACCTGGAACGGCACCACCTCCGGGGTGTGCGTGCCGGATGGCGACTGGATCGCCGCCGACCGTTCCGGCCTGACCTTCTGCGATGCGACCTCCGCGGTGTTCGCGATGGAACTCCCCTGGGAGAAGCTCGACGTCACCACCTTCAGCTGGCAGAAGGTGCTCGGCGGCGAAGGCGCGCACGGCATGCTGATCCTCGGCCCGCGGGCGGTGGAGCGGCTGGAATCCTACGCCCCGCCCCGGCCGCTGCCCAAGGTCTTCCGCCTCACCAAGGGGGGCAGGCTGATCGAGGACATCTTCACCGGCGCCACCATCAACACGCCCTCCATGCTCTGCGTGGCGGATTACCTCGACGCACTGGAATGGGTGGAAAGCATCGGCGGCGTCGCCGGCTGCGTGGCGCGCGCACGGGACAACCTCGCGGTACTGGAATCCTTCGTGGCGGAAAACGACTGGATCGACTTCCTGGCGAAAGACCCCGCGACCCGCTCATGCACCAGCGTCTGCCTGAGCGTGAAACTGGATGCGGACCGCATCAAGCAGATGACGAAACTGCTCGAGACCGAAGGCGTGGCCTATGACATCGGCGCCTACCGGGACGCGCCGCCCGGTCTGCGCATCTGGTGCGGCAGCACGGTGGAACGCAGCGACCTGGAACTGCTGATGCCCTGGCTCGCGTGGGCCTACACGGAAGTCGCCTGAGGAGCCGGTAACCAGCCATGTACAAGATCAGAACCTACAACCAGATCGCCGTGAAAGGCCTGGACCGTTTTCCACGCGACCGCTTCGAGGTCGCCAGCGAGATCAGTCACCCGGATGCGTTCGTGCTGCGCAGCCAGAAACTGCACGACGTGGACTTTCCGCCCTCGCTGAAGGCCATCGCCCGTGCCGGCGCCGGCGTGAACAATGTCCCCGTCGACCGCTGCACGGAACGGGGCATCGTGGTGTTCAACACGCCCGGCGCAAACGCCAACGCGGTGAAGGAACTGGTGCTGACCGGCCTGCTGTTGAGTTCGCGCGGCATCACGGCCGGCATCAATTTCGTGCAGACGCTGGGCGAAATGAAGGACGAAGCCGAACTGGCCCGCTTCCTGGAAGCGGAAAAGAAACGGTTCAAGGGATCGGAGATCGCCGGCAAGACGCTGGGCGTGGTCGGCCTCGGCGCAATCGGCTCCATGGTCGCCAACATGGGCCTGTCGCTGGGCATGGATGTCGCCGGCTACGACCCTGCCATCTCGGTCGACGCAGCCTGGCGGCTGTCCAGCAAGGTGCGCAAGATGGAGAACCTGTCCTCGCTGCTGGCGCGCTGTGATTTCGTCACGCTGCACGTGCCCGCCATGGAGGCCACCCGCCACCTCATCAAGGCCGAGTCGCTCGCCACCGCGAAAACGGGCATCGTGCTGCTCAACTTCGCGCGGGAGGAGGTCGTCGACGCAGCGGCGGTGGTGAACGCCCTGGACCAGGGAAAACTGTCCCGCTACGTCACCGATTTTCCGACCCCGGCGCTGATCGGCCGTGACGACGTCATCGCCATGCCTCACATCGGGGCCAGCACCGAGGAAGCCGAGGAGAACTGTGCCGTCATGGCGGCCGACCAGGTGATGGACTTCCTCGAGCACGGCAACATCGTCAACTCGGTCAATTTCCCGCCGCTGCGGATGGATCGCACCGGCGGTTCCCGGATCACGTTCGCCAACCACAACGTCGCCGGAGTACTCGGCAACGTGCTGTCGGTGCTGGCCGAGCGCGAAGTGAACGTTGCGGATATGCTGAACAAGAGCCGGGGCAATGTCGCCTACAACATCCTCGACGTGGAGGGCGCGCCCGACGAATCCCTGCTGCAGGCCATCGGCAGCATCGAGCACGTCATCAACGTGCGCAGCATCTGAGGCCGACGCCGGCCACATACGGAAACAACGGAGAAATCCCCATGAACAGAATCCTGCTGATCGCCGCGCTGCTCCCCACCCTGGCGCTGGCCCAGGACTACCAGGGCATGTCGCAACAGGACATGCAGAAGATGATGCAGGGCATGCAGCAGATGCAGTCCTGCATGCAGAAGGTGAACCAGGCCGAGATGGAAGCGGCGGGCAAGCGGGCGGAGGCCATGCAGAAAGAGGTCGAGGCACTGTGCGCCGGCGGCAAGCGCGACGAGGCACAGGCAAAGGGGATGGCGTTCGCCCGCGAGATGCAGCAGAACCCGGCCATGCAGCAGATGGGAGAGTGCGGCCAGATGATGGCGGGCATGATGCCGGCATCACCGTTCCTGGAGCAGATCAAGCAGTCTTCGGGCGAGTCCGGCGGCAGCCGGCACATCTGCGACTGAGACCCCGGGAAGCCAGCCCATGGCCGCCGGCAGCCTGCTGACCCTGCTCGACGACATCGCGCTCATCCTCGATGACGTCGCGGTGCTCAGCAAGCGCGCCGCGGTCAAGACCGCCGGCGTGCTGGGCGACGACCTCGCGCTGAATGCCGAACAGGTCTCCGGCGTGCGCGCGGAGCGCGAGATTCCGGTCGTGTGGGCGGTCGCGAAGGGGTCGTTCCTCAACAAGTTCATCCTGGTGCCGGCGGCGCTCGCGATCAGCGCCATCCTGCCCTGGCTGATCGTCCCGCTGCTCATGTGCGGCGGGCTGTTCCTCTGCTTCGAGGGCGTGGAGAAACTCCTGCACCGTTACCTGCACCCGCAGGAGAAACAGGCGCACGATGCCAAACTGCACGAGGCCCTGCTCAAGCCGAAGGCCGACCTGGTCGCGCTGGAGAAACAGAAGATCCGTGGCGCGATCCGCACCGACTTCATCCTGTCCGCGGAGATCATCGTCATCGCGCTCGGCACGGTGCAGGATGCGGACTTCCTGACCCGCACCCTGGTGGTGACGACGATCGCCTTCATGATCACCTTCGTGGTGTACGGGCTGGTCGCGGGCATCGTGAAGCTGGATGACGCCGGGCTGCACCTCCTGAAGCAGGAGGCCTCCGCGATCAAGCAGAGGATCGGCGGCTGGATTCTCTGGTTCGCCCCGGTGCTGATGAAGGGACTTTCCGTCCTGGGCACACTGGCCATGTTCCTCGTCGGCGGCGGCATCCTCGTGCACGGCATCCCGTTGCTGGCGACGTTCGGGCATGACGCGGCCCATCTCGGCGAGGCGCTGCCCGGGGTCGGCTTCCTCGCCGGCCTGTTGGCTGGTGCATTCTTCAACGCAGTGGTGGGCGTGGTCGCCGGCGCCGCGGCGGTGGCGGCGGTCACCCTCTTCACGCGCCTGCGTGGTCCGTCGGCGCCGTCGGCGTAGCGCATGACCAGCGCATTCGCGGAGCGCCTGCGGGAAACCCTCGATGGCGTGATCCGTGGCAAGCGCGATGCCATCGACCTGCTGATCACGGCCGTGATCGCGGGCGGGCACGTGCTGCTGGAGGACGTGCCGGGCCTGGGCAAGACCACGCTCGCCAAGGCCTTCGCCCGTTCCGTCCGCCTGCAGTTCACGCGCGTGCAGTTCACGCCGGACCTGTTGCCCGCCGACATCATCGGCGCGCAGGTGCTGCACCCGGAGAACGGCACCTTCAGCTTCCAGGCCGGTCCGGTTTTCACCCAGGTGCTGCTCGCCGACGAGATCAACCGCGCCTCGCCGCGCACCCAGAGCGCATTGCTGGAGGCGATGAGCGAGGGACAGGTGTCCGTCGACGGCACCACGCATGCCCTGCCCGACCCGTTCATCGTGCTGGCGACGCAGAATCCCGTCGACTTCCAGGGCACCTACCCGCTGCCGGAGGCGCAACTGGACCGGTTTCTGCTGCGTTTCTCGCTGGGCTACCCGCCGCCGGAAGTGGAACTGGACGTGCTCGACGCGCACCGTGACGCACAACCGGTCGACCGCGTGCAGCCGGTCGCCGACCAGGCCGACCTGCAGGCGGCCCGGGAAGCCGCCCGCGCCGTCACCGTGACGCGGGAGGTCGGCGCCTACCTGATGCAGGTGGTGCAGCGCACGCGCGATCACCGGGAACTGGAACTCGGCGTGTCGACGCGCGGTGCGCTGGCCTGGTACCGCGCCGCGCAGGCGTTCGCCGCATTGCATGGCCGCGATTACGTGAGCCCGGACGACCTGCAGCGTCTTGCCGTTCCCTGCCTTGCTCACCGGGTGGTGCCCACGCCGGAAGCCCGCTTCGGCGGTACCAGCATGGCCTCGCTGGTCGAATCCATCCTGCAGGAAGTCCCGGTTCCGGCGTGAACGGCGCGGACCTCTCCCGCACGCTGGCGCGCCTGAACCACGTCTTCATTCCCGCCACCAAGGAAGGCCGCGACCGGACCCGGCGCAATCCACTGGTGCGTGCCGCCGCACCCGTGATGTGGATCTACAAGGGCCTCACCGATACCGGCCGCTGGCTGGCGGTGCTGAGCATCCTCGTCGGCGCCGCCGCACTCGACGTGACCACCAGCGAGGCCTACGTGCTCTGGTGCCTGCTCGCGGGACTGCTGCTGGGTGGTTTCCTGTTGCGGCCGTTCTATCGGCTCGATCGTGTGCACCTCGATGTCGATGGTCCACGGCAGGTCACCATCGGTGAAGAGGTCAGCTTCCGGCTGACGCTGGACAACCCCACCGGGCGCGAGTTCGCCCTGCTCAATATCGACCGGCCACTGCTGCCCTGGGACGGCGCCTGGCGCGAGGCGCCGCCGGTGGTGGACCTGCTGCCGGCCCGGGATCATGCCCGGGTCACGACGCGGGCGCGGTTCACGGAACGCGGACATCACCACCTGGATGCATTCCACGCGGCGGTGATGCTGCCGTTCGGCATCACGCAGGGCCGGCGCATCGACAGCCGCGGATTCCACTTCGTGGTGGTGCCGCGGATCGCCCGGGTCGATCGCATCCGGCTGCCGGAGCGGAGCCGTTACCAGCACGGCGGCGTTGCGCTGGCATCCACCACCGGCGAGTCCATGGAACTGCTCGGCGTGCGCCCGTACCGGCACGGCGACGCGGTGCGCGACCTGCACGCGCGCAGCTGGGCGCGGCGCGGCGAACCGGTCGTGCGCGAGTACCAGCAGGAGTACTTCTCGCGCGTCGGCGTGGTGCTGGACACCGACCTCGCCGCGGCGGGCGAGGCACAGCTCGAGGCCGGTATCTCGCTGGCCGCCGGCGTCATCGCCTGCCTGGGCCGGGGCGAGACGCTGATCGACCTGCTGGTGACCGGCGACCGCCTGCACCGCTTCACCCTCGGCCGCAGTCTCGGCCACCTTGAACAGGGACTGGACCACCTCGCCTGCGTGAAGCCCGGGCCGGCACTGGACGCAAGACAGCTGGCACACCTGCTCGCGCCCTTTCTCGACCGGCTTTCCTGCGTGGTGTTCATCGCGCTGCACTGGGACGGCGCGCGCGCGGCGCTGGCCGACGAGATTCGCACCCGGGGCGCTGCCTGCAAGCCACTGCTCGTCGCACCGGACACGGACGCCACCGGCGCACCCGGCATCACCGTGCTGCGCTGCGCGGAGATCCAGAGCAGCCCGGGGCTGGTGCTGTGAGAGGTGGTATCGAGGCGAGAACCCGGCGCATCGCCGCCTGGGATTTCGCCGCGGCCGCCTGCGCGCTGATGGCGCTCGCCGTGATGACGATTTCCTCGTCGTTCTACGCACTGCTGCCGCTGATCCTTCTCAGCGCGGTGATCCGCCAGCGCCTGCCGGGTGGCGGTCCGGTCGAACTGGTGCTGTCGGCCGCTGCGCTGGGCGCCGGCATCCTGCTGGCCGGCGAGGCCGGCGTGCGCAATGCGAGCGGCCTGCTGGCCTCCATCGCGGCCGAGGTCCTGCTCGGCGGGCTGTTCCTGCTGATCGCGCGGCTCTACCTGGATCACCCGCGCGGCGGCAACCTGCTCACACTCTCGATCGGCCTGGCGGCGATGACCGCCGGCGGCAGCGGCAACCTCGGCTGGGCCTACCCGGCGCTGTGCGCGCTGTACCTGCTGACCGCGCTGCACGGACTGCGCGCGCGCGAACACGCCCGCACGCAACCGCGCTTCCCGCCACTGGCCAGGCTCGTTCCGGGCATCGCCTACCTGGTCGGCAGTGCGGCGTTCGCGGGCGCGCTGATCGTGGCCCTGCCACCGCTGTACGGCTTCGCCACCGAGCGTTTCGTGGACTGGATCCGGATCGACCCGCCAAAAACCGGCTTTACCGAGGGCGGCATGTTCCTCGGCGCGATGGAAGGCATGTGGGAGTCCGACGAGATCGTGATGCGCATCGATGGCGCTGCCTTCAACCTGCACCTGCGTGGCTCAGTGCACCGGCGCTATCGCGGCGGGGCCTGGCTGCAGGAGCCGGCGCCTCCGCGCGCCCCGCGCACGGCCCCCGTCGCCGGGAGCGCTCCGCCCGTCTCGTTGTTCCGCGTGAGCCGGGAAAGCGCCGTGCTGATGACCACACTGGGTGCCATGGCCACGACCGCGGCGGGCATACCGCTGCGCACCGATGTCTTCGGGATCGCGCGCAGCAGCGATCCGCTGTTGACCCGCTACCGGCTCGTACCGTCGCCGCAAGCCGACCGGCCGCTGCCCCCCGAAATGGCCGACCTGGACGTCCCGGAAGAACTGCGCGCAACAGTCGGCGGAATGGCGGCGGCTTGGACCCGGCGCGCCGCTGATCCCGCCGGGCGCATGGCCGCCATCTTGCGCCGGCTCGAGGGCGACTTCGTGTATTCGCAGCACTACCGGCGCACCCCCGGGGCGGACCCGGTGCTGGAGTTCCTGCAGCAGAACCGGCAGGGGCACTGCGAATACTTCGCCTCGGCGCTGGCGCTGCTCGCGCGCGCGCAGGGCATCCCGGCGCGCGTGGTGCGTGGCTACCGGGTGCGCGAACGCAACCCGATCACCGGGCAGTACATCGTGCGCGAGAGCAACGCCCACGCGTGGGTCGAGGCCCACATCGGCGGCGAATGGCGCACCTACGACCCGGCGCCATTGCAGAGCCTGGAGCCACCGCCACGGGAATCGATGTCGTGGCTGGCGGCGCTGGCCGATGCATTGCGCGTCGCCTCCCAACGCGCCTGGCAGGTCGCGCGGGCGAATCTGAAAACGACCGGGTACGCGATCGCCGCCCTGCTTGCAGCGCTCTACCTGTGGGGTCGCTTCCGGACTTTGCTACGCATGCGCGCCCGCACCCGCAATCGTCCTGCAGGGCAGAACGCGTTCGTTTGCCCGCCGGAAGTCGAGACCCTGTTCGCCGAACTGTCCCGGCGCGGACTGGTGCGCGCAACGGGGGAAACGCTGGAACAGTTCGGCGAGCGGTGTGCGCAGGCCGGCCTGCCCGCGCCCTTTTCGGTCGCACACCGGCAGATCGCTGCCTACGCAACAAAACGCTACAGGGGCCATTCCTGACCGCCGAAACGAATATTGCAGGGCAGGTTGAGGCGCTGCCGGGGCCGCAGGAAGCCATTCCAGGCGTTTCGGGATTCCATGGTTTTTGCCATGGCAGCCCGCCACTGCCGGGCCTAGACTGACTCCTGAACACATATTCATCAATCAGGCGGCTACGTCACGCGGTCGGACGTACACTCACTCCCGGAGGAAGAACCCTTGAATCGACACATCGGAACCCTTGGCCTCGGACTGGTCTCGCTGGCGATGCAGACGCAGGCGATGGCTGCCAGCGCGACGGCGGAAGTCTGCGTGGCGCGCGTGGTCGAAGCCGTGCAGGAACAGGGTATCGGCAACCCGGTGCTGGCCTACGATTTCAGCGGCGGCAGCGTGAACAACCTGTGGCCGCCCAATCACAAGTTCGCAACGATCCAGATCATCGGCTACCGGGAAGCGGGCGGAAACCCGTCCGGACTTGGCGTCACCCTTTCCAGTGATCCCGGCATGAGCCAGTCCACGGAGTGTGCCGTTCGCGTGGTGAGCATCACCCATGATGAATTCGTGCAGGAAACCATCGAAGCCGCCGGCTCGGGCAACACCTGGCCGGACGCAAAGCGTTACTGCCGGCCCGGCGACGATCCGTCCGTTGCGCAACTCGACCTGCGCGCGGAACGCTCCGGCCTCGGCAACGGCCGCGTGTACACCATCGCGGTGCAGGTGACGCCGCTGCTCATCCACACCGATGACGGCGCAGGTAACGTGAATACCGTGACCAGCCCGGTCGGCACGGAAACCAAGCTGATCGAGGTGAAGGTGCCGCACGATCAGCGCGTCAATGGAACGGTCGGCAATGAAAACGAGTTCGTCGGCGCGAACGCCTACGAAGACGAGGAGTACCCGATGGGCGAGAGCGTCATCGAGCCGAAAGCCTGCGGAGGCGCTGACGGCAGGCACCAGAGCACCGGCCCGCAACGTGACAAAAAGAAGTAGGGCGAACGGAAAGGTAACTTCCGTACGGCGGTCCTTCGTGAAAACCCGGCAGGAAACTGCCGGGTTTTTTTCTGCACGAGACTTTCCGCTGGCCTAAACTGGGTCACCGTACGCAGGGAGGTTTGCAGGTACCTTGCAGCAGAGCACACCCACCGAACACTTCATTCCCTACCGCAAATCCGACCTCGTGCGCATGTGCGGGCAGGACCTCGGCAGCGTTCCCGCTGCGGATTTCCGCCAGTTCTGCGCGCTGCTGACCGCCCTCTTCCATTTCGAGTTCCACGAACGGCTCGAGAAGCTGAAGGACCTCTACGCGCCGGTGAACCCGGACCTCGACACGCGCCCCTGCCCGGTCACCGGCGCCGAACCGACGGAGCCGAAATCACTGGTATCCGAACTGGAGACGGTGCTGACCGCCGCCAACTTCGTGGCGATCACGCGGGCGGACCTGGAGCGCGCACTGCAGGAGGAATCGCTGTTCAACGTGCGGCTGGAGGTGAACTTCGACGATTTCGAGGAGGTGGTCTTCTTCCGCCGCGGCGAATCGCGGCGGACCGAGACCATCCGGAGCCTGTTCGGGCTGCGGAAGCGCGAGATCACCTTCACCAACTACGACCGCGTGCTGGTCTACGTGCGGTTCAGGGGGGCGGAACACTTCGCCCGGCAGGGTCGGAAGAACCTGCTGTTCACGCCCGGCTCCACGCTGCTCAAGCTGTTCCAGGACGTGCCCAAGGCCGACCTCGAGATGCTGTTCCCGAATACCGAGGTACGCATGAAGCTGATCGACAAGATCCTGATCGGCGTGCCCGCCGCCGCCGGCAGCGTCGCCCTGCTGGTGACCAAGCTCAGTGGCACATTGATCCTCGTCGGTGCATTCATTGCCTTCTGGCTGGGCCTGCGTGCCGATCCGGTGAGCATCGACCAGGCCGCGCTGGTGACGCTGGCGGTCGGCCTCGGCACGCTGGGCGGCTACCTGTTCCGGCAGTTCAACAAGTTCAAGAACCGCAAGATCCAGTTCATGAAGACGCTGACCGAGAACCTCTACTTCAAGAACCTCGACAACAACGCGGGCGTCTTCCACCGGCTGATCGACGCCGCCGAGGAGGAGGAATGCAAGGAGGCGTTGCTGGCCTACCGCGCGCTGCTGCTGGCCGGGCGGCCCCTGACCGAGCAGGAACTCGACGATACCGTGGAGGACTGGTTCCGGACGCGCTGGCAGTGCGAGCTGGATTTCGAGGCCGACGACGCGCTGGCCAAGCTGGTCCGGCTGGAACTGGTGGAGCGCTCCGGGGAGCGGTACGGCGCGGTGCCCATCGGGGAGGCCCTGCGGCGGCTGGACGAACGCTGGGACGGCATCTTTCAATTCGCCGGCGAGGGTGCTTCCATAGCCTGATCCTCCGCTGACCGATGGACCGACCATGCGCGCCCTGCCGCCCTTCGTGATGCTGTCCCTCGCCATGCTGCCCGACGTCGCGCCGGCCGACCCGGTCTGCAAGGCCGGCCAGGTGCCCCTGCTGCTCAGCGGCAGCGTGAGCAAGGCCGACGAGAAGTCCTACCTGCTGCTGCCGTTTGAGGTGCACCCGGGGGTGAACCGGGTCGAGGTCGGCTACCGCTGGCAGGACCGGAACCCGCTGCCATCCAACCCCGTCACCCAGACGGTGTTCGACCTCGGCCTGTGGGACGAGGACGGCACGGCCGGTCCGCAGGCCTTCCGGGGCTGGTCCGGTTCCCGCCTCGGCCGGCTGGACCAGGATCAGCCGCCGGTCTTCGTGGAACGCGCACGCGCCAGCCGGGGCTACACGCCCGGACCGGTGCGGCCGGGCACCTGGCACGTGGAGCTGGGCGTCGCAGCGCTGAACCAGGCCGGCGCCGACTGGCAGGTCGAGATCCGCTGCCAGGCCGCTGACTCCGGCGGGCAGCAGCCGAAACCGGACCCGGTCGACCCGGCCCACGTCGCCAACCCGGCGCCGGGCTGGTACCACGCCGACTTCCACATGCATGCCTTCCACTCCCATGCGAACGGCCCCGATGGCGAGGAACTCGCGGCACAGGCGCGCGCCGCCGGGCTCGACATCCTGCTCGTCACCGAGTACGTCACAGGTCAGCACTGGCGCGAGCTGGGCGCGCTCCAGCGCGCCCATCCCGACCTGCTCATCTACCCGGGGCGTGAAGTGATCACTTACTTCGGCCACGTCAACACGTTCGGGGAGACACCCAGCATGCTGGAGTACCGGCACGGCCATGCCGGCATCTCCATCGCCGACATCCAGGCCGGTGCCATCGCCGACGGCGCGCTGTTCGGGATCAACCACCCGACCATCTTCCCCGGGCCGGTGTTCTCCAATTTCTGCCGCGGCTGCGAGTTCACGCTCGGCGCGGAGATCGACTGGCGCCAGGTGCACACCATCGAGGTGGTCACGGGCCCGACGCTGGCGAAGTCCAGCGATGTCGGCGCGCCCGATACCGGGCAGACCGCGCAGAACCCGTTCCTGCAGACCGCCATCGACTACTGGGAGGAGAAGCTGCTGGCCGGCCACCGCATCACCGCCGTCAGCGCCTCGGACTTCAAGGGTGTGCAGGAGTCCGACCGGCAACGCGTGGGTTACGGTTCGTCCGCCACCGCGATTCATGCCGACAGCCTGAGCCGTGCCGACGTGCGGTCCGCCATCCTCGCCGGGCGCGCCTACGTCCGCGCCCGGGGTGTCCACGACTCCCCGGAACTGGCGCTGAAGGTCATCGACAGCCTCGGCAACGAGGGGATGTTCGGCGACTCGTTCCGCAGCGACCATGCCACCCTGGAGGTCGAGGTACGCGGTGGCGCCGGCCAGCACCTGCGCCTGGTCCAGAACGGCCAGGAAGTGCTGGTGCTGCCCATTACCGGTGACCCGCAGTCGTGGACGCTGCCGATCGCCCGCAACCCTGCGACAGAGGGCCCACTGGGGACCTTCTGGCGGGTGGAAACCTACGACGAGCAGTCCGTGACGACCATCGGCAACCCGGTTTTCCTGACCGCCGGTTCGTTGCCCTGATGCCCCGGGAGTAGCCACCCGGGCCAATGATCATGATATAGTCAGGCCCGTCCTGCATTCTGGTCCTGGCAGGCGTCCCCGGTTGCCGCGCATCCTGCGCGTTCCTGGTCAAAAAACTACTGAAATTTCAGGCAGCTACGAGGACCACGCGGAAAGCCCCTGCTTCCGTGCGGGCAGCCCGAGGACATGTATATGGCTTTTGATTCACTGGGCCTCGCGCCCGAGTTCTGTGCGGCTGTTGACCGCCAGGGCTACACCCACCCCACCCCGGTGCAGGAACAGGTGATCCCGATCATCCTGCAGGGTCGCGACGTTCGCGCCGCCGCCCAGACCGGCACCGGCAAGACCGCTGCCTTCACCCTGCCGCTGCTGCAACGCCTGCTGGCCGGTCCGCCACTGGAACAGGGCCGCAAGCGCCTGCCACGGGTACTCGTCCTGGTGCCGACCCGCGAACTGGCCCAGCAGGTGCAGGAGAGCGTGGAAATCTACCGCGGCGACAGCGCCCTGCGCAGCGTCGCGGTGTACGGCGGGGTATCCATCAATCCCCAGATCGACGGATTGCGCAAGGGCGCGGACCTGGTGATCGCCACGCCCGGCCGGTTGCTCGACCACTACGAACAGAAGACCATCGACTTCAGCGCCATCGAGGCACTGGTGCTCGATGAAGCCGACCGCATGCTCGACATGGGGTTCATCCGGGACATCCGCCGCATCATCGCCCTGCTGCCGCAGACGCGCCAGAACCTGTTGTTCTCGGCAACCTTCTCGCCGCAGATCATGGGCCTCGCCCACGGCCTGCTGAAGGATCCCGCCACCATCGAGATCACGCCGGAGAAACCGGCCGCCGAGACGGTCGAGCATGTTGTCCACGCTGTCCCGGGCACCAAAAAGAAAGACCTGCTTTCCTGGCTGGTCGGGGACGGCAACTGGGAGCAGGTGCTGGTATTCACCCGGACCAAGCATGGCGCAGACCGCCTGGCCCGCCAGCTCAAGGAAGACGGGCTCCATACCGACGCCATCCACGGCAACCGCACGCAGGGCGCGCGCGAAAAGGCGCTGAGTGAGTTCAAGGACGGCAAGATCCGCGTGCTGGTGGCCACCGATGTCGCGGCCCGCGGTATCGACATCGACCAGCTGCCCTACGTGGTCAACTTCGAGCTGCCGAACGTCCCGGAGGATTACGTCCACCGGATCGGCCGTACCGGTCGGGCCGGCCGGGGTGGCAAGGCCATCTCGCTGGTGTCGCCGACCGAGGCCATGCAGCTGCGCGCGATCGAACGCCTCATCAACCAGAAGATTCCGCGCATCCCGGTGGATGGCTACACCATCCAGCTGGCCATGGACAAGCCGAACTACCGCCCCCCGGTGCGCAGTTTCGGTCCACGCCGTGGCGGGAGACGCTGAGCCGCCTGTGCATCGACCATGAAAAAGGGCGGCCCGTGGGCCGCCCTTCTCGTTTCGGCATTGCCGTCTACTGGGCGCTGACGCCACCTTCAGCAGAGACACCGACCGAAGCGCCGGTCTTGAGCGCCTTGTCCGCAGCCTCGGCTGCCTTGCCGACACCGGCTTCGGCCTTGCCGCGCACCTTGCCTTCGGTTTCCATGCCCTTGGCCTTGGCCTGGGCGCCCTTGTCACGCGCGCTTTCGTGCGCCGCGGCCGCCTTGGCCTGGCCGGCTGCCTTCGCGTCTACCGCCTTCTGCGCCGCTGCATCGGATGCAGCCTTGCCGTCGGCATTGGCGTTCGCCTTGGCTTCTGCCTTGGCTTCTGCCTTTGCATTGGCCTTGGCATCGGCCTTGGCATCGGCCTTGGCTTCACCACCACCGAGCAGACCGCCCACGGCATTGACCGTGCGGTTCACGATGCCGGTGTCCGCGCTCGCTTCGGCGTTCACGTTGGCCTCCGCGCTGGCGCCGGTTTCCGCCAGGGCGGACGTGGAAATCAGGGCTGCTGCCAGCAGCGTCATGGATGCTTTCTTCATTGGATTACCTCACCTCGTGGGTGTCCGTTACTCAAGGACGCACTAGGGTAACGGGAGTTTCCCGCTTGTGCAATTTCACCAATTCAGGAACCGTTCAGGTAGAATGTGCCCTCGCCGCCGGGCGCACACGCGTGCAAGACTTGCGAAAATTGCGTCTGCGCCGGCATCGGCTACAGTCTGAACACTGCGGATTCCAGGAGTGATGACATGATTCCCCACAGCATCCAGGTCCCCCTGCTGCGCATCTACATGCTGGTCTTCAAGCTGATCACGTGGATGCTCCCGTTCCGGATCCCCCTCATGTTCGTCGGCGCCGGCGCCTCGCGGCAGATGGCCGCGACCATGGCGCACACCGGCGTGAAGAAGGTGTTCCTGGTCACCGACGCCATGCTGATCAAGCTCGGCGTCGTCGACGGCATTCTGGAGGAACTGAAGAAACAGGGCGTGGAAGTGGTGGTGTACGACGGCATCAAGCCAGACCCCACCATCCAGCAGATCGAGGACGGACTGGTCATGCTGCAGCAGAACCAGTGTGACGCGATCCTCGCGGTCGGCGGCGGATCTTCCATCGACGCCGCGAAGGTCATTGCCGCGCGCGCCACCAGTTCCAAGGAGATCCGCAAGATGACGGGCATCTCCCACACCATGCTGTCGCTGTTCTTCGGCACCGCGCCCTTCCCGCTGTACGCGGTTCCGACCACGGCCGGCACCGGCTCCGAGGTCACCGTCGCCGCCGTCGTGTCCGATCCGGAGCAGAAGCGGAAACTGCCCATCATGAACCTCGCGCTGGTGCCGAAGATGGCGGCGCTGGACGGAGAGCTGGCCAAGGGCCTGCCGGCGCCGATCACCGCCGCCACCGGCATGGACGCACTGACGCACGCGGTGGAGGCCTATATCTCGCGCAACCACCTGGCGCGCACCGACGAGATGGCCGTCGCGGCTACGCGGCTGATCATGAAATACCTGGAACGGGCCGTGGAAAATGGCGCCGAGGATGTCGAGGCGCGCCAGGGCATGTCGCTGGCCGCATTCTACGCCGGCATCGCCTTCACCCAGGCCGGCGTCGGTTACGTGCATGCCATCGCGCACAACTTCGGCGCCCTTTACCACACGCCGCACGGCCTCGCGAACGCCATCGTCATGCCGCACGTGCTGGACTATTCCAAGCCGGAGTGCACGCGCCGGCTGGCGGAACTGGCGGAGATCGCGGAACTGCGCGAGCCGGGCGACAGCGACCAGGTGGCCGCGGACAAGTTCATCGCCCGCATCCGCCAGATGAACGAGAAATTCAAAATCCCGACCCAGCTGGAAGCACTGCAGGCCGCAGACATCCCGGCCATCGCCGAGGCCGCACTGGACGAGGCCCGCTTCACCTACGCTGTTCCGCGCTACATGGACAAGCCGACCTGCGAGGCGCTGGTTCGCCAGATGCTGGTGAATGCCTAGGGAGATTTCCCGCCGGTAGCGGGTTCAATCTCGGGAACGCCGCGCCTGCTGGCGCAGGGCCGGGGCTGGCGCGCGTGCTGCTCAGCCCGAAGAATTGTTGCGCGCGGCCAGATAGATGCTGTCAAGGGCTGCCTTGTACAGCAGGTTCTCGACCCCTGCGTCCAGTTCCAGTCCGAAGGCGGAGACGTGGTCGCCCATCTGCCTGGCGCGCTTGGCGATCGCGCCGCGCATGCGCTCGATCGCTGACATGTTGCGCACCGTGAACGGCAGTTCGAACAGCACCGATTCCTCCGCCGCGCAAAAGCCGGTCACCACCACCCTTTCGCCGATCTTGAGCCGGATATTGGCCAGCAGGCGGGCGCCTTCCGGGGAGAAGTTGAGCATCTCGGAGTGCACGGCGCGGTCGGAGTCGGTCCCCTCCTTGCGGATGCGCAGGTCCACGTTGCGTGGCTTCTCCTCGCCCTCCATGAGAATGAACAGCTCGACGGCCAGGTCGTCACGGGTGGAGCGGCGGCGCACCTCCTCCTCGGTCATCTCCACTTCCGCGATCGGCAGGTAACCGAAGGTCGTGTTGGCCGAGTACGAGTCGCCAGGCGTTTGCCTGGGCGCCGCCGGCGCCATTGTTTCAGCCATGGCACTCTCGCTCATGGCAGGTTCGTCCATTGATCCGACGGCATCCGGTTCTTCGGTGTCCATGTCCGCCGACTCCGCGCCGGCAGACGCCACCGGTTCGGCCGCCTCGTCGGCCGCCGTCGACGGATCGCTGCCGGGCGCCGCAGCATCCCCGGTAGCACCCGACGGCGGCGCATCCTCGACCGGAGGCGCCTCCGGTTCCGCGGCTGCCTGCGCTTCAGCGTCGGCAAGGGCGGCCTGCGCGTCCCCGTCCTTCAGTTCCTCGACCACCATGCCCTGCGGTGCACCACCACCGGAGGGAGCCACCTCGGTTTCCCTGCGAATGATGTCCAGGCACTCCTGCGTGGCATTCAGCAGAATGCGCGCGTCACCCGGGTCCATGGACAAACCGTGGACGAACAAAGGCCGGTCCTCGAAGCCCCTGGGTCGGGGACGGTCCGCAGGGAAATCGCGCCGGTCGACGAGGATCGCATTGACATCCAGCTGGGGCTGCGAGCTCACCGCGAGATTACCGAGTATGTGCACCCGCGCGCCGACATCAAGCCGTTCGGTACAGACCACGCCGACACCGCCCTTGTTCACGTCGTACAGGAAGCAGTCCACCGGACTGCCGCACCCCTCGAGGGAGATCTGGAGATCCAGGCGTACGAACTGGTCGGGCAGCACCAGCACAAAAAGACCGATCGGCGCGGGAATTCTCCGTCCGTTCTGTCGCCTCTTTTCGTGGCCGCGCTTGTTGGCGCCATCCGAACCGAAGGTGATCGGCTCGGAGAATCGGCGCATGAGTGAACCAAACATGGCGACTATTCTATCTCCCGGCTCCGCATAGTCACAGGAAAATCACGCATCGCGGAATAGGAAAAATGCGAGTCCTGCCTCACCCGGACCGGCGGGCGGCGTGCCCGGCCCGGCCCCGCCTCACCCATTTTCGTCCGTGCGCGACAACGCGCAGACGGGGATCGGTTCCGGAAAGCCCTTCAGTGGCTCCGGCTCGCGCATCTCGCGCCGGATCGGCGCCTGCCCGTCGAGTGCATCGGCCGTGCGGATGTCCGCCAGCACCTCGCCGGCGGCGGCGCGATCGCTCAGCCGGGCGGCGAGGTTCACAGGATTGCCCACCGCCACGTACTCGAGCCGTCCGGCGCCCTTCAGGGTGCCGACAGTCGTGTTCCCGGTCGCGATGCCGACGCCGATTCCCAGTTGCGGCGCCGTCGTGCGCAGCATCCGGCTGCCCTGCTCGGCGAGATCCAGCGCCAGTTGCGCGGCCTGGCTTGCATGGTCCGGCTGCGGTATCGGCGCGCCTACCAGGATCAGCACACCATCGCCGGCATGGTCCTTGATGGTGCCGCCGTACTTGGCGGCAATTTCCCCGACGACCCGGTAATACCGCTCCAGGACGTTCATGACGATGTCGGAGTCCTGCGTGCGCGCGAACTGGGTGAAACCGCGCAGGTCGCTGAACACCACGCTGAGCACCCGGCGCTCGCGCGCCATGGTGGACTGGATGCCCTGGATGCGCACCAGTTCCGCCACCTCCGGCGAGAGAAACTGGCTCATGAACTGGCCGCGCTGGTTCTGCACCACGAGGTACCGCACGGACCCGGCCAGGTAGATCAGCAGGCCCAGCGTCATCAGCAGCGGCACGTACAGGTCTTCCACGATGAGCGCCAGCAGCAGCAGCGGCGAGGCGATCAGCAGGGCCCGCAGGCGGATGCGTTCGGCGCGATCGACGCGCGTCACCAGCGTCACGGCGATGGCGATGCCGGCGCACAGCAGGGCCGTGCCGAGCACCGGTGCGAAGATGGCCCACTCCAGCCCGCTCACCTGCACGGCACCCTCGCGATCGCTCATCGCGAGTTCCGGCGCGATCATCAGGTAGCCGATCTGCAGCCCCAGGAATACCACCACCAGCACCTGCGAGAGGATGAAGAGCGTGCGGATCGCCCAGTGCGCCCCGGTGCCGGCGCGACCGACGCGCTTGCCCCACTCGATGCCGAAGAAGATGCCCGCCGCCTCCAGCGTCTGCGCGACCATCCCGACGAGGATGCCGCCGGTGGTGCGGAAGTCCTCGTCATAGCCCATGATCAGCATGCGGACGCCGATCGCGAGCAGAGAGTAGGCGAGCGGCCGGCTGGTCGGGTTGGCGCGATCCAGGCGCAGGAAGATCAGCCCACAGCCGGCGGTCATCAGGCCGACGGTGAGGAACGGGGTTTCGAGGGCGGACACTAGGTCACGACCCGCGGCTGTGCGGCTGCGAAGGCGCCGGCGCCGGTATCGGTCGTGCCTGTCAGGCGTGGTGCGGTCTCCATGCAGCAAGCATAGCCGCCCCGGTCGGAGCGGCCATGCCGTGCACGGACCCGGGCGCCGCCCGGTCTACCTGCGCCGGCTGATCGGCACGAAGCGCTGGTTCTCCGGGCCGGTATAGTTCGCCGACGGCCGGATGATCTTGTTGTCGATGCGCTGCTCGATGATGTGCGCGCTCCAGCCCGCCGTCCGCGCCAGCACGAACAGCGGCGTGAACATCGCCGTGGGCACGCCCATCATGTGGTAGGAAACCGCGCTGAACCAGTCGAGATTGGGGAACATCTTCTTGATGTCCCACATCACCGTCTCGAGGCGCTCGGCGATGTCGAACATCTTCATCGACTTCGCTTCCTGGCTGAGCTTGCGGGCCACTTCCTTGATGACCACATTGCGCGGATCACTGATGGTGTAGACGGGGTGGCCGAAACCGATGATGACCTCCTTGCGCTCGACACGTGCGCGGATGTCGGCTTCCGCCTCGTCCGGGTTGGCGTAGCGCTTCTGGATGTCGAAAGCGACCTCGTTCGCTCCGCCGTGCTTGGGCCCGCGCAGCGCGCCGATGCCACCACAGATCGAGGAGTACATGTCCGAGCCGGTGCCCGCCACCACGCGGCAGGTGAAGGTACTGGCGTTGAACTCGTGCTCGGCGTAAAGGTTCAGGCTGGTGTGCATCGCGCGCACCCAGCTTTCGGGCGGTTCGACGCCGTGCAGCAGGCGCAGGAAGTGCCCGCCGATGGAGTCGTCATCGGTCTCGACCTCGATGCGCCGCCCGTTGTGGCTGTAGTGATACCAGTACAGCAGCATGGAACCCAGGCTGGCCATCAGGCGGTCGGCGATGTCGCGCGCACCCGGATGATTGTGGTCATCCTTTTCCGGCAAGACCGTGCCCAGCACGGACACGCCGGTGCGCATCACGTCCATCGGGTGCGCCGCGGCCGGCACCGCTTCCAGCGCCGCGCGCACCGCCGCCGGCAGCCCGCGCATGGACTTCAGCTTGGCCTTGTACCCCGCCAGTTCCGCCCGGTTCGGGAGCGCCCCGTGGACGAGCAGGTGGGCGACCTCCTCGAACTCGCAGGTTTCGGCGATGTCGAGAATGTCGTAGCCACGATAGTGCAGGTCATTACCGGTCCTGCCGACAGTGCACAGTGCGGTGTTGCCTGCGGCCACGCCCGACAGCGCCACGGACTTCTTGGGCTTGAAACCACCCGCGGGGGCGACGTTCCTGCCACGGACCGCCGCTCGCTTGTTCACGGTGGTCTTCTTCGCCTTCGCCGCAGGCTTTTTGCCCGCAGGCTTTTTGCCCGCAGGCTTTTTCGCCGCAGGCTTTTTCGCTGCGGGCCTGGTCGCGTTCGCGGGCGCGCGGCGTGTGTTCCTGGATTGGGCCATGCTGACATCTCCACTCAGTGCTGCGGTGCGGGTGCCGCCACCCGGGCCGCATCGGACCGGGCCTGCAACCCGCAGGAGAGCGCACGTTAGCGCAAGCGGCAGAGGCTTTAAAGACTTTGCAGGCGGCCCAGGCCGCCCTCGCGGGACAAATCCCGGCGGATGTTCCGTAATCCGGGTCGGATTCCCGGCGCTCAAATGCGCCGGCGCGCCCTACCAGGCGTTGGCCGCCTTGCGTTCCAGCATGGCGGTCCAGTTCGCCAGGCGGCTGACATCGGACACGCGCTTCTCGCCGTCGCTGCGCGGCACGTACAGGCCGGTGCCGTTGAACTCGTAGACAACCTGCAGTTCGGTCCGCTCGGACAGCGGCACCACCTGGCCCTGGATGTTGTCGATGACGCTGGGCGCCGCATCCGGCGCCGCGCGATACAGCAGCACCATGTGGGCGAAGGTATTGGCGTTGAACGTGGCGCGCGTGTAGGCGATGCGCAGTTTCTCTTCCGGCACGCCCAGCGCCAGCAGGGTGTAGAACTTGGCGATGGCGGAATCCTCGGAATCGCCGGCGCCGCGGGCGGTGAACTGCAGCGGCGTCGCCCAGTAATCCTGCTCGTTCCACTGCGCGCTGTCCGCGGCCTGCCCGGTATTGGTGTTGAAAAACTCGTTGACCCGGGCGACCTTCTCGCTTTCTGAGGCCGGCATGTTCTGCGAGACGAGGTCTCGCCACGCCTGCAGCCGGGCGGCCGCGCCCGCACCGAGGTCCTGCTCCACCGCTGCGGCGACCTCGGCCGTGACCCCCAGGTCCTCCACGCCGGCCAGGACCTGCCCCGCCAGTGCCCAGCCGAGCGCCAGCCCGGCCCACTTCGCCCATACCGTCGCCATACCCGGCTCCCCGTCGCCATATGCTTGATAGACCTTGTCATTCTAGCGAATCCAGCGCTGGCCGCGAGCGGGCCGGCATCTATACTCGGGTGACTGCCCGGAGCGGACCGACAGGAGAGCCCTTGAGCGAGCCTACTTCCGTGGCGCCGGGCGGTACCGCCTCCTACGTCCTCGACGAGGAGACCAACGAACTGGTGGCGACGCTACATTTTGCGGCCACAGCGCTGGAGGCCTCCGAGGAATGCCTGGACGCCCATCTCAGGGCGGCCGGATTCGGTGGGTTCTATCCCGACCGGAAGGGCCGCAAGGCGCTGGTCAAGGCGCTGCGCGAGATCAACAGGCAGGTACCCGGCCTGCTGCCGGAGCAGGCGGCTGGGGACGGGACGGTCACGCTCGACCTCTCCCAGCATTTCCCGGCCGAATCACTGCGCTTCGTCGTTGCCGAGCGGCGCGACGCCAGCATCGAGGTGTCCGTCAGCAAGAGCGAACTGGAGTGCACCCTGTCTGTCTCGAAAGCCTGGGGAGGGCAGCCGGCCACGCTGGAGCGGCTGCGCGAACAGCTCGTGGCGGCGGGTGTCTCCACCGGCATCGACGAGGCGGCGCTGAATGCAGCCCTCGACGGCGCCCCCGACCGTGCCTACGTGGTGGCGCGCGGGCGCGACCCGGTCGACGGGGAACCGGCCGCGTTCGAGGCGCTGGTCGAATCGGTCATCATGAAGGCGCCGACAGAGGACGCCCGGGGCAAGGTCGACCACCGCGACCGCGTCGGTTTCGTCACGGTGCACCCGGGCGATGCACTGATGCGCCGCAAGCCACCCACACCGGGCAGGGACGGCTTCACCGTGCTCGGCAGCATCCTGCCCGCCAGGCCCGGCGAGGACACGCCGTTCGAGTACAACGCCGACTCGGGCACGGCGCCGGACAGCAAGGATCCGAACCTGCTGGTCGCACGCTCAACCGGACACCCGGTCATCAGCGCAACCGGGGTAAGGATCGACCCGACGCTGGAGGTGGACCGGGTCAACCTGCGCACCGGCAATATCAACTTCGAGGGCTCGCTGCTGGTGCGCGAGGAGATCGCCGACGGCTTCCGCGTCGAGGTGGGCGGCGATGTCTTCGTCGGCGATTCCGTCAGCAAGGTGCAGATCATCGCCGGCGGCAACGTGCAGATTCTGCATGGCTGCATCGGCGGCGATCCGGACTCGGTCGGGAAAGACGAACAGGGCAACCAGATCTACCCGACGCGCATCGAGTGCAAGGGCTCCTTCACCGCCCGTTTCGTATCCCTGGCCGAGATCCGCGCCGGCGAGATGGTCATGGTCGAGGAATACATCCGGCACTGCCGCATCGTTGCGGACGAGGTGCTCTGCGGGTTGCCCGACGGCAAGGGCATCGTCCAGGGCGGCCACCTGAAAGCGCACAGCCAGATCGTCGCGCGCGTATTCGGCAACCCGGGTGGCGTCCCCACCCTGCTGGAGGTGGGGGACGATTCGCGCGGCATCCTGGAATCCCGGCGCAGCTGCCGGGCACAGGAACGGGCGCTGCGCGAGAAACTCAAAGAGGTGAACCGGGTCGGCGCCATGCTGCTGGCCAGGGCCAAGGCCACCGGGGCGACGCCGGAGCTGCGGGAGAAACTGCTCAGGGTCTCCGACACCAGGAAACACCTCGGGGCGGAGCTGGAGCGCATCGGCGAGACCCTGCGCGAGCTGGCCGCGCAATTCGCCTGGGGCGAGGCCAGCATCACCGCCTACGACACCTTCCACCCCAACGTGCAACTGGTCATCGACGGGATCACCGGCAAGATCCGCATCGAACGCAATAACTGTACCTACCGGCTGCGCGACGGCAAGTTCATGCGGCGCCGGGCCGAGGCCGAGGAGGACGGCACCGAACCGGAAGCGGAGATCGACGACATCGCCGAGGAAGCCGGCACCTGAGAGACGTCCTCAGGTTGCCGGCTGTTCACCCCCGCGCGCCTCCCCGTTCTGCGCGCGCTCCTCCTCGCGCTGCGCGCGCTCCTGCTCCAGGCGCGCGGCCGAGACCAGGCTGCCGATCTGCGACCCGGGCTTGGGACGCAGTTCGGCGCCCTCCGTGAAGAAGTGCAGTTGTCCGCCCGGCGTGATGTAGAACAGCGGGATGACCCCCTTGCTGTTGTGTTCCAGGTACTCCTTGTAGCCGAAGTCCTCGGTCAGGCGGGTCGTGCGGATCTTCGCGCCCTTGGAAATCATCGACGCCAGCTTGCTGTGCGTCACGTCCTTGGAACAGATCATCCGCCCGGCCACCGAACCCGGCAGCGCACGCCGCAGCGAGTCCTTCTTGTCCACGGTCGCGGAAAGGCGGTAAAGGTTATTCGGACCGAACTCGTGCTTGTAACGCACGCAGGCCAGCGCGTTGATGGCGGGGTGCGGGCTCATGGCCAGCAGGCGGCCGATCCCCGACAGCTCCAGGTTGACCTCGGCGTGCTCCGATACGGCGGCCCCGAAATACGTCTCCAGGCCCGCCATGCGCGCGGCGCGCACGTTTTCCCAGCCGGTGTCGGCCAGCCGCACCAGGAAGCCGGCCTGCTGCAGCGCGGAGCCGATCTCGCGCGCCACCGCGTTCGCCCCCACGATCAGGATCCCGGACGGAGCCGGCGCGGTCGCCTTCATTTTTTCCGCCAGCTTGCGCGCGGTGAGACTCTGCAGGGTCACCGTGCCGATGATCATCAGGAAGGTCAGCGGCACGATGATCTGCGCCTCCGGATAGCCGGCAACCTCCAGCCGCAACGCGAACAATGCAGAAACCGCCGCCGCGATGATCCCGCGCGGCGCCACCCAGCCCAGCACCACGCGTTCGCCGATGCTGAGGCTGGAACGCCAGGTGCAGATGAGCACGGACAGTGGCCGCGCAATGCCCACCACCACCCCGAACAGGAGCAGCGCCGGCCAGCCGAGGTCGAGCAGCTGGGTGAGATCCATGCGCGCCGCCAGGACGATGAAGAGCACGGAGATCAGCAGGACGCTGATGCTCTCCTTGAAGAACAGCAGCTCGTCGATGTCCAGGCGGTCGTCGTTGGCGAGCATCATGCCCATGATCGTGACGGCGAGCAGCCCCGCCTCGTGGGCGAGCGCGTTGGACACCGCGAACACCGCCACCACCAGCACCAGGGTGAACACATGGTGCAGGTAATGCGGCAGCCAGTCCTTGCGCAACAGCGTGGAGATCAGCTGCGCGCCCAGGTAGCCAAGGACCGAACCGACGACGGCCACGCGCAACAGGCCGAACCACGGATTTTCCGACGACTGTCCCGAGACCAGGTAGTCGAAGACCAGCAGCGTGAGCATCGCACCCAGCGGGTCGAGGACGATGCCTTCCCATTGCAGTACCCGCGCGGTCTTCTCGCTCAGGCGCGCGCTGCGCAGCAGCGGCTTGATGACGGTCGGGCCGGTCACTGTCATCACCGCGCCGAACAGCCAGGACACGCCCCAGGACAGCCCCAGCAGCCAGTGCGTGGCGATCGCCAGCACGGCGGCGGTCACCAGTGCGCCGATGGTCACCAGGTTGCGCACCACCGGTCCGAGCGTTTTCACCTCACTGAATCGCAGCGTCAGGCTGCCCTCGAAGAGGATCACCGCGACGCCCATGGAGACCATGGGGAAGAGCAGATCACCGAACAGCGCGTCCGGATTCAGGACCCCGGTCAGGGGGCCGACCAGGATACCGAGCACCAGCAGCGGGAGGATGGCTGGCAGGTCGATACGCCAGGCCAGCCACTGGCACAGGATGCCGGCCAGCCCGATCATCGACAGCGTAATCAGCACCGAGTGTTCCAAGACCGCTCCCCGGTAAAAAGGTTTCCTAACTGTAGACTGCGCACGCCGCGCGCGGCGGCGGCCGCGTCAGCGGCCCTGGAAATCGCCCGGGCGCTGCTCCCGGAAAGCCCTGACGCCCTCGGCGTGGTCGGCGGTGCGGAACAGCCGCGCCTGCTCGGTGAACTCGTGCTCGGTGTGCGCGCGAACCGCCTCGACCAGGCCCCTCCGCAGCGTGGCGCGCGTGGACACCACCGCGAGCGGCGCGTTGGCGGCGATGTCCGCCGCCAGTTGCAGCGCCTCGCCGCGCAGATCCGGCTCCGGCGCGAGCCGGTCCGCGAGCCCGATCTGCACCGCTTCCGCGCCCTTGACCATGCAACCGGTCAGGAACATGCGCTGCGCCTGCTGCGGGCCGATCAGCCGCGGCAGCGTGTGCGTGAGGCCGAAACCCGGGTGGATGCCGAGGCGGACGAAATTGGCAATGAACTTTGAGCGCGCCGACACGACGCGAAAGTCCGCCACCAGCGCCAGCCCCAGTCCACCGCCCACCGCGGCGCCCTGGACCGCCGCCACCAGCGGCTTCTGGCAGGCGAACAGGCGCAGGGCCTGTTCGTAGATGGCGTCCACCCGCAGGGCAAGGCTGTTGTCCCCGGACACCTCGCCATGCGTCCTGAAATCGGCACCGGCACAGAAGGAACGCCCCTCCGAGGCCAGCACGACGGCGCGACAGTCATCATTGCGATCGAGCGCCTCCAGTGCATCGGCGAGCTGTTCGATCAGGGCGCGGTCGAAGTGATTGTGCGGTGGACGGTGCATTTCCACCAGGGCCACGTGCCGCTCGAGCGAAACCGTGATTTCCTTCATGGGATGGATCCCCTCGCTGGTATGGCTTGCAGCATAAGCCCGGTGGCAGCATCCGCGCGACCCGTCCGCAACCGGCGCATGGGCAATCGCCGGTCCCCGGTGGCAGAATGGGCCTGGAACAACTTAACTGGAATCTGCGAAAGCAGCGGCCAGGCGAGAAGAAGCGGACGAACATGCCCCGCGCAGCCGGTACCAATCTCCAGTCGGATCTCGACAACCTCGCAAAAAGCAAGGCACTGCTGGCTTCCGCCATCGACATCGTCCGCTACCTGGAACGCATCCAGCGCAGCCTCGAGACGGTCGCCGTGCTCGGCGCGGACGCGCACAGGATTCCCGCCGATGCCAAGCGCTTCTTCCTGAAGCTCGGCAACAAGGTCACGCAACTCCCCGCACACAAGCTGCGCGCCTACCTGGCCAAGCTCGACGAGCTGATCCGCGCCGATCTCGACCGGATCGTCGCCATCGCTGACGGCGCGGCCAGTCCCGACCTCCTCGATGACGCCAGTGCGTTGTTCGGACTGGACGAGGATGCGGTGAAGAAACTCATCAACGAGTTCGAACGGCGCACCCGCACCTCGGTCTCGATGCGCGTGCTCATGATCCGCCGCGGTCTGCAGGTCGAGGTGCTGGTGATCCCGATCGCCGAGGAGATGCTGCAGCAGCGCATCGAGAAGCTCGACGAGCGGGAGAAGGAATGCACCGGCGTGGTGCAGAACGAGATCGTCGCCATGCGCGATGACATCGACCTGATCCTGTCCAGTCACCAGTGCGGCGAGGCGCTCCAGCAGCAGTTGCAGGTCGTGCGCGAGGAACTGGAACAGAACCTGGAGCACCTGCGGGCCGGCAAGTCCATCGACGCACTGCCGTTCCCGTTCGAGGTGGCGGAGGCAACCGACGCCGGCGCAGGCACGTGGGCGAAGCCGGCGCCAGCGCCGGAACCCGAACCGGAGCCGGAGCCGGAACCTGCGCCTGCCGGGAACGTCGAACCCGCTCCGGCGGAGGATCTGCCCGCAAGAGGCTTCTTCGGCACGCTCTGGATCTACTGCACCACCCCCAACCATGTCACCTGGCAAATGGCCCGCACCTACCGGAAAGGCAGCTAGGACGGCTTGCCCCCGCCCGTGCCTTCGCCCTTTCCGTCGCCCTTGGCGACATTGCGCCGACCGCGATCGTCCAGGCGCGCCGGGTTGCCGACCACCTCCTGGATCAGCTTGCCGACCTCGCGGTTCAGCTTGCGCACCGCCTCGTAGGAACCCGCCGCGGAGGCATCATGCACCTCGCGCACCAGCGACGAGGTCGCCCGGGTCGCGGGGATGGCGTCGAGGATGCCGAATGTGAGACCGGCAATCGCCTTGTGCACGGTCTCCACGCCAATGCTGCCGGCGTCGATGGCCTTCTCGGCGACCTTCTGCTTCTCGATCAGCTCGGTCTTGCGCAGTTCCGCCTCGCGGACCTGCTCGATGAACGCGCGCACCTGCCGCAGGATGGCCACCAGGTTCTCGCGCTGGCACCGCTGCTGCGACAGGGTAGCCAGCAGCAGACCGTTCACCGCCAGCAGGGTGAACAACAGGAACCAGGTCATTGTCAGCGCACCCGGACCAGCACGTCGGCGTCGATTTCGCGCCGGGCCAGCATGACCAGCGACTCCTCGCGCACCTGGCGGTAGACCTCGCGCGTGACCAGGTTGGGGGCGATGCCGGTCACGGTCCAGGCCAGCTTGGATTCCTTCTCCGCCACCTCGAGCGGGTCGCGCAGGCGGATGACGCATTCCAGCGTCGGCGGACCGGTCTCGGCGGGCATCCCTTCCGTGGGCGCAAGTTGCGCCAGTTCGTGCTGGATCTCCTCGATCCACTGGCGGCTCCGGTAGACGTTGAAGAACGCCCATCCGCTCAGCAATGCGGCCAGTGCCGCCAGGATGACAATCATCGTGGTCATGTATCGGTACCTTTTCGTTCAGTTTGTCCGCGCCGGCGACGCGGCTTCCAGGTGGGCGAGCAATTGCTGCAGCACGGCGTCGGGCCGCTCCAGGTGCAGCCAGTGCCCGCAGTCGGCCAGCGGCACGTGCCGGACACCACCGGGGAATCGTACCCGTTCGATACAGAACGGGAACACGCGTGCATCCAGGCAGCCGTCGCGCACGCCATTGAGTATCAGCGTCGGCGCCTGCACCGGAACGCGGAACAGCTTCTCGGTGATCCAGTAGAACGGGTACAGCGCGCGGTAGTAACGGAGCGCCGCGGTCAGCACCGGTGGCTGGCGGAACCGCGCCCGCACCTCCTCGAGCAGGTCCGCCGGCGGCGCCAGGCCCGGCGACCAGCGCCGCCACAGCCACTCGACCAGGGCGAAGTTGTTGACCGCGAAACGGGATTCCGCGAACCCGGGCACGAGGGCGAGGAACTGGTACCAGAAGCGGGCCAGCTGCACCGGCACCTGCGGGATCGCCCAGGGCATGCCGCCGACCGGTGGAATGGCCAGCGTGGTGAGGGAGGCGATGCGATCGCCGAGGAGCCCGGCAGCGGCATAGCTGCAAACCGCGCCCCAGTCATGCCCGAGCAGGTGCAACGGGCCGCCGGCGAGCGGTTCCTGTTCCAGCCAGGCGGCGACATCCGCCGCCAGCGCACAGGCGCGGTAATCCGGGTAGGCGGGAATGGAAGACCGCTCGTAACCGCGCATCACCGGCGTCACCACCCGGTAACCGGCTTCCTGCAGTGCCGGCACCAGCGGGCGGAAGGTCCGCGGACCATCGGGAAAGCCGTGCAGCGCCAGCACGACGCCGCGCGGCGCGCCCCGTGCCGGGTAGGCGCGGGCGCTGAAGCGAAGCGGCCCGTGGGTCAGCTGGCACGGTTCCCCGGCGGCTTCACTCATCCGCCAGCACGCCGCTGACCGCGGCCTCCAGCCGTGTCATGCCCGCCGCGCGCCCGGTCTCCAACGCTGCTTCGGGCGTCGCGCCGTGCAGCCAGTGCGCGCGCAGCGCGAACAACGCGCCGACGCGGTTCCCCGAGGCACAGTGCACCAGCACCGGCTGGCCGGCGTGCCGCTGCAGCAGCCGGTCCAGGCGCTCTGCGTTCTCGCGCGTCAGGCCACCGCCGCCGGCAACCGGCACCTGGTAGTAGGCAACGTCTGCGCCACGCAGCAACGAAGCCTCATCGAAGCCGGCGTCCTCGTCTGCTGTACGCAGGTTGATCACCGCGGCCAGGCCGTTCTCCGCCAGCCTCTGCAACTGCTCCGCCCCGGGCTGTCCGGAAGAGACCAGCGTTTCCGAAAGCGCCCGGCTGTTCGGCAGCGACTGCGCGGTTCCGGAAAAATCACCGGCGCCGGCAGACAGGGAAGTCAGCAGGAAAAGCAAACCGAGCACACGCATCATGATGGAACCCCGGGGGAAACTAGCGGAAGAATACGGTAACACCACCGATGACGGTGCGCTGCACCTGCAGATCCGGGAGGCCCGCCGGGTCGCCCAGCGGATCGCCGTCCAGCACCACCAGGTCGGCCCACTTGCCGGCCTCGATGCTGCCGCGATTGTCCTCCTGGAAAATCTGCCAGGCCGCGTCCCGCGTGATCGCGGCCAGTGCATCCATCGGCGCGATCCGTTCCCCGGCTCCGAGCACCTGCCCGCCCGAGGTCTCGCGCGTCACCGCGCTCCAGACCATGCGCATCGGCTGCATGGGCACGACCGGAGTGTCCAGGTGCAGCGAATAACGGAGGCCGGCGGCAGCGGCGGAGCGCATCGGGCTGATACGCGCCGCGCGGGCCGGGCCCAGGAAGATGTCGCGGTGACGATCGCCCCAGTAATAGACATGGGCGTTGAAGAAACTCGGCGTGATGCCGAGCGCCCGCAGGCGTGACAGCTGGTCACGGCGCAGCATCTGGGCGTGGACCAGCACCAGGCGCGGATCGAACACCGGATTCACCGACTGGGCCGCGGCGAAGGCCTCGGCCACGAGATCGATGGCGGCATCGCCGTTGGCGTGGATGGCGAGCTGGCGGCCCGACCCGTGCACCGTGGCGACCCGCCGGAACAGCTCCTCGCGCGGGAGGGTCGGGTAACCCCGGTAGTCCGGTTTCGCCGGGTCCGGGGCGCGGTGGTAGGGCTGCGCCAGGAATCCGGTATAACCCTGGATGGAACCATCCGAGACCAGTTTCACCGCGCCGATCTCGAGCCGGTCCGACTCGTAATCGGACTCGTCGAGCTCGCCCGCGATGAACCGGCTGCCCAGTTCGAAGTCGGGCCACAGCACCAGCCGCAACGGCACCAGGCCGAGTTTCGACGCCGCCGACAATCCGCCCAGGTGCTGCCCCAGCGTCAGGCCGTTCTGCGCCGTGGTGACGCCCCGCCGCAGGTACTCCTGCACCGCGTGACGGGTCAGTTCCAGTTGCTGCAGGGGCGAGAACCGCGTGGCGAGCGCGCGCGCCGGCTCGAACGCCGTCTCCAGCAGCAGGCCGTCCGGCTCGCCGGCCCCATCGCGGTGGATTTCGCCGCCCTCGGGATCGGGCGTGTCGCGGGTGATTCCCAGCAGCCGCAGACCGGCCGAGTTGACGACCCCCATGTGTGCCGAGATGTGCATGACCAGCACCGGCACGTCCCGGCTGACCGCGTCCAGTTCCGCCTTCGTGGGGTGGCGCCGTTCCGCCAGCGCGGTGTCATCGTAGCCGTACCCGATCAGCCAGCCACCGCTTCCCGCGTCGGCCAGCCGCGCCTGCAGGCGCCGCATGCCGTCGGCGATGGTGGTCACGTCGTGAATCGGCGGGCTGTTGAGGTCGACACCGACGGCCGCCAGCCCGGAGCCGGGGAAATGACCGTGCGCATCGATGATGCCAGGCATCAGTGTCCGCCCGGCAAGGTCGTGGATGATGGTGCCCCCGTCGGCGAGCGCACGGATCTCCTCCGTGGTACCGACGGCGCGGATCCGTTTCCCCTGCACGAGCACGGCTTCCGCGATGCGGAGCGTCTCGTCCATGGTCAGAACGCGGCCATTGATGAAGGCCTGCGAAGCGGGTGGCGCAGGGTTGAGCGTTCGCCAGGCGAGCCCGGCGGCGCCGCCCAGCAGCACGACGGCCACCAGCAGGACCAGGAGGACCTTCTTCAGCACGCCGCGCCAGTCCTCAGTCCGCCGCGGCGGGGTTCAGCATGCCCCCGCGGCCTGGAGTTCCCGCACCAGGAGCATGCGCACGACCTTGTCCTGCATGCTCTGCGGATCACCGATCTGCAGGCGCTCCAGGTAGGGCTTCGCGCCGGCCGGCACGTCCTTGAAGAAGAACGCGTCGAGCGCCAGGCGCCACTTCGGCGTGCTGGTGGCGGCCGCCTTGACGCCCTTGAGCGCCTTGCCGAGCAACAACTCGTCATCGGTGAAGTCACAGCCCAGCGGGAACGGCGGGAAGTGTCCCTGTTTGCGGTAGGGTTCCAGGATGCGCTCGAGTTTCTCCGGCGTGTTGTTACGGAAGCGCTCGGGAATCTGGTAGCCCGCCTCCACCTTGCCGGCGGCTTTCGCCTTCGCCAGCAGCCCCTCCTGGAAGCGGGAATCGGTGATGTTGAGCATGGCCTTGGCGCACTCCGCGTCGGTGCGGCTGCGCAGTTCCGCGACGCCGTACTCGGTGATGATGATGTCGCGCAGGTGGCGCGGCACGGTGCAGTGGCCGTAGTTGTAGACCACGTTGCTGGATGCGCCGGCGCCCTCCTTGTCGCGCACCGCCCGGCACATGAGGATGGAACGACCATCCTTGAGGTGATGCGCCATGTCGACGAAGTTGAACTGTCCGCCGACCCCGGAAATGATGCGGTTGTCGGCCAGCGCATCGGATGCGACCGCGCCGAACAGGGACGGCATGATGCCGGTGTTGATGAAGCGGGCGTCCTTGCGCTGCGCCTTGTAAAGCGGCGGATCGTTGTCGAGCTGGTTGATGTTGTACACGGTGCTCATGCAGATGCGCCGCACCTCTTCTTCCGGCAGGTCGTTGAGCATGTCGTAGAAGGCCTGCGGACCGAGGAAGAAACCGCCGTGCAGCACGATACCGTTGCGCAGGCGTTCGCCGAGACATTTCTCGGCCAGCTTCATGCGCGTCTCGGGGATCGCGAGGTTGGCCATGATGCGTTCGCCGTCCGGCGCGATGATGTGCCCCAGTTCGTAGCGGCAGTCGTCGCGGAACACGCCGTGATGCTGCAGCACCTCGAACTCGTGCGTGCGGATCACCCGCTCGCCTTCCTTTTCCAGCTGGTCGAACAGGTTGGGACGGAGCGGCTCCTCGTCCGACACCTCGCCACGATTGAGCAGGCGCTGCAGCTCGGTGAAGTCGTAGACCCGGCGCTTGAGGATCCCCGCATTGAACAGGTGCATGAAGCCGTCCACGAACATCTCGGTGGCTCCGTACAGGCCCTTCTCGAAGATGCCGGTACCACCGATCCGGTTGATCAGATCACCGGCGTCCTGCACGATGCCGGCCTGCTGCAGGATCTCCCGGTAGTGCTCGTTGTGCTCGTTGCGCATCTTCGCTGCGTAGACGATGGCGTCGCCGAGTGCGCCGATGCCGATCTGCAGCGTGCCGCCGTCGCGGATCATTGCCGAGGCGTTCAGGCCGATCATGTAGTCCGGCGTCGCCACCGACATCTTCGGCGTGGAGAACAGCGTCGTGTTGTATTTCGGGTGGTCCACCACGATATCGACCATGTCGTCCGGCACGATCGCATCGTTGTACATGAAGGGCAGTTTCTCGTTGACCTGCATGATGACCAGGAACTTCTCGCCGGTTTCCGCCTCGCGCTCCTTCATGAGCTCGATCAGTTCCGGTCCGGTATCCGGGTTGCAGGACATCGAGTAGACCGTCCTGCCGTCGATCACCTTCTTCGCACACGCCTGCATGGCGACGTTGCAGCCCTGCGCGAACACGTCCCGCGCCGCATGCGTGTAATTGGAACTGATGTAGTGCTGCTGGGCGTAGGCGTTGTTCATGAACGCGCCCGGCTTGAAGAAAAACTCGCACACCTCGATGTTGTCCGGCAGATTCTGCCTGCGCACCGCCTTCATGTAGTCGAGATCGGGGCAGTCGCCGAACACGCGCGCCACGAACGGATCGAGAAACGCGCTCTCCAGCTTGCTGCTGCCGGCCGGCTTCTCCAGCGACAGCGCGCTGAGGATCTTCAGCTGGATGCTGGAATCCTTGCAAGCCCGCTGGAAGATCGCGTTGATCAGCTGCGGCGGCTTGCCCAGGCCCAGCGGCATGCCGACGACCAGCCGCTTGCCGACGCGCGCGATGATCTCGTCCACGCACTTTTCCACATCATCGAGAACCAGGGGCTCTGACATCCCGCATTCCTCCAAAGCTGCTGTTGGGGCCTGGCTTGAGCGCCAAAAGTGAGAAAAGTGTAGTCGAGGCGGCCCGGGCGGGCTGCCGGCGTCAGACCGCCTGGCCGGCGGTGTCGGTGGGCACCTCCTTGCGTGGGAGCAGCAGGAAGTGGGCGCGCGCCACCGCGACCGGGATGTCCCGGTCGTTCTGCCAGCAGGAGATCTGCACCTGGGCCACCCGCCGGCCCTGGCGGAGCACCTCGCAGCTCGCGAACAGGTCCTGGGTCTTGGCGGTGCGCAGGTAGTCGATGGAGAAATCCACCGGCTTGGGCACCCGGCCGCGATCCTCCAGGATCAGCAGCTGGATGACCGCGGCATTCTCCATGAAACCCGCCACCACCCCGCCATGGAGCGCCTGGATGGCGGAGTTCCCGATCAGCCGCTCCTGGTAGGGGAGCGAGAACAGCAGTTCCTCGCCCTCGAAACGGGCCTGCAGGCCGAGGTAGCTGGAAAAGGGCACCAGTTCGATGAGGCGGTCGACATCCCGCGCATGCGCCGCCTGCCGGAACAGTTCCCGGGCCTCCTCTTGCTCCTGCGTATGTTTCATGCCTTGCCGACCTGGTCGAGGTTCCGGGTGCGCGCGCGCGCCGTGCCCAGCATGAAGGCGGCCTGCGCGGTCGAGACCGGCCGCTCGCGGCGCTCCTGCCAGATCGTCCCGCGCACGAAGGCGATCTGCCCGGTCAGGCGATAGCACTCGGCGCAGCCCAGCAGGTCCAGGCCGGCGACCGCCGGGCGCAGGTAGTCCATGCGCAGGTCGAGCGTGGCAATGGTCTGGATCTTGCCGAGCGCACTGAACACGGCGATGCCACAGGCGGCGTCGATCAGCGTGATCTGGACACCGGTGTGGATCAGGCCGTTCTCGGGGTCGCCCACCAGGCAGTCGCGGAACGGCTGGCGCAGGATGGCGACGCCGTTGCGCACCTCCTCGATGCGGTGGCCCATGTCCCGGCTGTGGGGCACGTGTTCGATCAGCTGCTCCGAGAAGCGCTGGTTCCGCTCAGTAGCCGTCTCCTGATCTTGATCTGACAAGGCGTGCTCCGCTGCCAGGACTCCAGTTGCGCGGACAGCACCGGCGCGCGCGACGCCCGGTCACCATCCTTACCGCGTACCCTGCTGCGTTCTCCGGCATTTGTCCATACCCCGGGTGGATGCTGGCGGGGTCCGGAATAAAAGCTTACGATTATATTTTCCAGCCACATGAAGAGTTCGATGCACGCGCCCGCGCTCCCGGTTCCGAATCGCCATCCCCGTCTGCTTCTCGTCTGTCTCCTCCTGCAGTGTTCGGCCACCCTGGCAAACCCCGGCACCGTGCCCCTGCACGGGGTCCGCAGCGACCACCAGCCGCTGGCCTGGATGAGCGCCGAGGAGGCGCGCGCCTTCCCCCGCTACGACTCGCTGGAACCCGCGGTGCGGTTCTGGATTCGCGTGTTTGCCGAGTTCTCGGAAGACCAATCCGTCATCCACTGGGCCGAGCGGCCGGAGGTCATCCTCGAGGTGCTGGACTTCTCCCGGGACGTCAACCGCATGAGCAGCCAGGCTTTCTACCGGCACCGCGGCCGCGAGGAGCAGGAGGCGCGCGACCGCAACGAACGCCTGCTGCGCGAGATCCACGCCGCGCGCCACAAGCCGGATTCGCTGTCACCGCATGCCCGCCAGGTCTACGACCGGTTCAGCCACATCAGCGACGACCGGAAATTCCTCGCCGCTGCGGACAAGCTCCGTTCCCAGCGCGGCCTGCGCGAGCGCACCCAGCAGGCGCTGGAGATCGCCGGCCACTACCTGCCCGAAATGGAAAGGATCTTCGACGGTTACGGCCTGCCGCGCCTTCTCACGCGCCTGCCGATCCTCGAGTCCAGCTTCAACGTGAACGCCTACTCGAAGGTCGGTGCGGCCGGGCTCTGGCAGTTCATTCCCTCCTCGGCGCGCATCTACATGCGCTACGACGAGATCGCCGACCAGCGCCGCGACCCCTGGACCAGCACCGATGCCGCCGCCCGCCACCTGGTCGACGACATGAAACTGCTGAAGAGCTGGCCGCTGGCGCTGACTGCCTACAACCACGGCCGCGCCGGTATCGCGCGCGGCCTGCGGGAGACCGGCGGCCGCACCATCGAGGACCTGGTGTGGAATTACAGAACGAACCGGTTCGGATTCGCCTCGCGCAACTTCTACGCCGAGTTCCTGGCCGTGATCGAGATCGACCATCACCGCGACCTCTACTTCGGGAAGGTGAAACCGCGCAAGCCGATCACCTTCGCGACGGTGAAGACGAACCACTACATGGAATACTCGACCCTGCGCCGGCTCTCCGGCGCCGGCGAGACGACCTTCCGGAAGCTGAACCCGGCGTTCTCCCGGGAAGTGCAACAGGACAAGATCCTGGTGCCACCGCAGTACGTGATCCGCGTACCCGCCGGCAAGGCCGCCCACTTCAACGCCGGCTACGCCCAGCTGGCCGCGGCCGAGAAGTTCGACCGCCAGCGTGACTATTTCATCGCCCACCGCGTGCGCAGCGGAGAAACCATCGGCCGGATCGCCCAGCACTACCGGGTTTCGGAGCGGGCCATCGTCGATGCCAACGGCCTGCGCGACAAGCACCGCATCCGCATCGGCCAGTCCCTGAAGATTCCCCCGCGCGGCGGTTCCTCCGCCACCACCATGGCGCGGGTGGAGACGGTCCTGCCGGCGCCCGCCGCGAAGACAGCGGCGCCCGCGGCGGCGGCCTACCGGCTGCACCGCGTACAGGCCGGGCAGACCCTGTGGAACCTGGCGCGGCGCTATGGCACCACGGTGAACGAACTGCGGCGGCTCAACAACCTGAACAGTTCCGCCGTACTGCCGGTCGGCATGCGGCTGAAGGTGCCCGGTGCAACGACCGAGGTCGCCACCCAGGACTGCAAGGCCGACCCGGCCCCGGCAGTCACCTGCGGCTGAGCCGCACCGTAACGGGGTGCGTGCGCCCCGCCGCCAGCCCTGCAGGGCTGGTCGGTCACTGAATCCGGGAGGACCACATGGGGGCCATGCTGCTGATTGCCGGACTGCTGCTCTGGAGCGGCGCGCACCTGGGCGCGGCGGCCCGCGCGCCGCTGCGCGGCCGGCTCATCGACCGGATCGGCATCGGGCCGTACAAGGGAATCTTCTCCCTGGTCATCCTGCTGTCGATCGGGCTCATGGTCAGCGGCTGGCAGTCCATGTCGCCCGCGCCGCTGTACCAGCCGCCCCACTTCCTGCGTCACGTGACCATGTTGCTGATGGTGTTCGCGGTCATCCTGTTCATCGGCGCCCGCTTCCCGTCCAATATCCGCCACTGGCTGCGGCACCCTCAACTGACCGGCGTCAAGACCTGGGCGCTGGCCCACCTGCTGTCGAACGGGGAACCTCGTTCGCTGCTGCTGTTCGGCGGTTTGCTGGCCTGGGCGGTGCTGTCCGTGATCGTCATCAATCGCCGCGAGGGGGCGTGGAAGCGCCCGGCGCCGGCGGGGTTCGGGGCCACCGCATTACACGTCGGCGTGGGCATCGCACTGACCGCCGCACTGGTCTTCGCACACCCCTGGATTGCCGGGGTGCCGCTGGTCTCCTCCCGCTGAGCCTCAGCCGCCGAGAATCTGCGCCACGGCGGGCGAGCGGTAGAACCCTTCCAGCCCCTCGCGCACCATCTCCTCCAGCAGTCCGCGCTCGCGCAACATCCCGATGACGGGCGGCGCGAATTGCATGGCCTCGGCCAGCATCATGTCCGGGGTGACGCCGATCTCGGCAAGCAGGTCGCGCAGGCTGGTCTCGCCGTACTTGGCGAAGAAGGTGTCGATCCCGACGTCGATCATGTTGCGGAACAGGCGCGTGCCGCGCAGGTGCTGGAAGTACTCGTAGCCGATCACGAAGAATTCCTCGACGTCGCGCGTCCCCAGGTAACTGCGGAAATCCGCCACCGCCCGCTGCTTGTTGTCGTCCCAGAGATCCAGCAGCACCTCGCGAAAATGTTCCGACTCGACCGCCGCCAGGAACTGCTCCTGGCTGGCCTTCAGGCGCGCCTGTGTGCCCTTCTGGATGAAACTGCGCAGCATCTCCTCGAGTTCCTCGCCCAGTTCCGGCCGTGCCCGGCGCGACAGCGCCCGGCCCATGCGCGCGGCGGACTTCGAACCGGGGAAGCGCAGGCGCGCGACGAAATCGCGGATGCCCGCGTAGAGCAGACCCGAAATCACTTCCGAGTAGATGGGGTTGGACACCGACTCGATCACCAGCGCGCGGTAGATCTTGTCCAGTTCCAGCGTCTTGTCGAGGAACTCCTCCAGGTGCGCGTCCGGCACCAGTTCGTTGAGCGTCGTCCGGTCCAGTGCCTTGTGGCGGTAGATGCGCCGGGCCACGTCGCCGACGAGTTCCGGGACGGCGCCGCCCAGCTGCATGTCGATGGCGTAACGATGCGCGGTCTGCTTGATCTGGGCCGGGGTCACGGCCTCGTTCAGGGTGATGTCGGCGGCGCGCTCGAGAAATCGCGCGATGCCGGCGGTGAAGCGGGGCTGCAGCCGTTCGGACTGCAATTCCGCGAGCACGTAGTCCACGTGCGCCTGCAGCAATGCTTCTGCGGTCGGGTGCATGCGAAACCTCCAGCCGGTCTTGGGGTCGGCAAGTAACACCTCGCCCGCCCATTTCGCCCGGTCAGCGTACCAGACTTCCCTCCGTACTCCAGAAACGCGGTGGCGCGGGGTGCCTGGCTGCACCCCGCGCCCGTTTCGATCCGGCCGGTCAGGCCGCGGTCAGCGCCGGCGTGCCACTGCCCGGCAACGACAGGCGGAAGATGCGCCGCACCACGGTGCCGAACTGCCGCGTCAGCGGACCCTTGTTGTAGGGCAGGCCGTAACGCAGGCAGATTTCCTGCACCTCCTCGGAGATCTCGGCGTACCGGTGTGCCGGCAGCGCCGGGAACAGGTGGTGCTCGATCTGGTGGCTGAGGTTGCCGCTCATCACGTGAAACAGCTTCCCGCCGGTCAGGTTGGCCGAACCGAGCAACTGGCGGTAGTACCAGTGGCCACGCGTCTCGTTCTCCAGCACCGACTTGTGGAACTGCTGCACGCCATCCGGGAAGTGGCCACAGAAGATGATGGTGTAGGACCACAGGTTCCGCACGAGGTTGGCGACCAGGTTGCCGGTGAAGACGTAGAGGAAGAACGGGCCGGCCAGCAGCGGGAACAGCACGTAATCCTTCAGCGTCTGGCCGCGCGTCTTGCGCCAGATGCCCTTCGCGATGTGCCTGACATCCTTCCAGGTGCGCTCGCCGCTCGCAAGCCGCTCGGTTTCCAGGTCGTGCAGGGCCACGCCGTACTGGAAGAAAACCGCCAGCAGGAAGGCGTACACCGGGTTGCCGAGATAGTACGGCCGCCATGGCTCCTCGTCCGACATGCGCAGTACGCCGTAGCCGATGTCACGATCCACGTCCTGCACGTTGGTATAGGTGTGGTGCATGTAGTTGTGCGAGTGCTTCCACTGGTCCCCCGGGCAGGCGGTGTCCCAGTCGAAGTTTTTCGAGCTGAGCGCCGGGTCCTGCGCGAAGTCGTACTGGCCATGCATGATGTTGTGGCCGATCTCCATGTTGTCGAGGATCTTCGAAGCGGAGAGCGCCGTCACACCGGCCACCCAGGCCGGCGGGAAGAAGCCGAGCATGAGCAGGCCGCGCCCGGTGACTTCCAGCGCGCGCTGCGCCCGGATCACCTTGCGGATGTACTGCACGTCACGGTCGCCGAGGTCGGCCATGACGCGAACACGGATGGCGTCCATTTCCTTCCCGAAGGATTCCAGCTGCTCTTCGTTGAGCACAGGTACTGCGTTAGACATGGTTGGTTACTCCTGGTTTACCTTGTGAATCAAATGTCGAGCGTGACGGTGCCGACGGGCACGCTCACGCAGATGCGAATGTCTTCGTTGGCCTCGGTGGAGATCTCACCGGTCTGCAGGTTACGCACGGCGCCGGATACCTTCCGACAGGTGCAGGTGCTGCAGATGCCCATCCGGCAACCGGACTGGGGCTGCAGGCCGGCGGCTTCCGCCTGTTCCAGGATGTTGCGGCCATCGTTCGGGACGAAGCGTTCGCTGCGCGCGAACTGCACGTCGCCCTCGACCGTGTCACCGGCCGGAACCGGGTGGCTCTGCGCGGTGAAGAACTCCTTGTGGAGGCGCTCCGGGATACCGGCCTCGCACCACACCTGGACCACCTTCTCCATCAGCCCGGGCGGACCACAGAGGAAGGTCTCGGCCGCGGCGAAGTCGGGGATCAGGCTGTGCAGCTGGTCGGCGCTGAAGAAACCGAAGGCCTCGCCGACGCCCGCCTGCTCCGTGTAGACGCGGATCAGGTCGATGTTGTCGTGCGCATCGGCAATCTGCTTCAGCTCCTCGTTGTAGATGACGTCCTGGTCGCTCAGCGCGTAATGGAGGAACGTGATCTGTCCCTGGTGCCCTTCATCGACCAGCGTGCGCAGCATGGACATCACCGGGGTGATGCCGCTGCCACCGCTGACCAGCAGAACCCGCCCGGGGCGTCGCGACGGCATCCAGAACTCACCCTGTGCCTGCGACAGGCCGACGGTCATGCCCGGACGCGCCTTGGCGAACAGGTGACGGGAGACGTAGCCCCACGCATGGGCCTTGACCGTCAGTTCGATCTGCCCGTCGGCACGATGCACCGAGTTGGCAGGCGAGTAGCAGCGCGTGCGCCGCACTCCGTCGATCTCGACGGTGAGCTGTACGAACTGGCCGGGACGAAAACCCTGCCAGTGATGGTTGGGACGGATCGTCATGGTGACGGTGTCGGCGGTCTCGTGGCGGACGTCGGTGATCGTGCCGCGCAGGTCGCTGACGGACCAGCTCGGGTCCACCAGCTCCAGGTAGCGGTCGATGCTGTGCGGGAAGGCCAGCGCCGCCAGCAGGCGGGAGGCCATGACCGGCTGCAGCGCCTGCTGGGCGCGGACCCGGCGGTGGTTAATGCGGTTGCTTGCGTGTGCCATTTCAAAGCTCCATGTAGTGAACAACTGTGCACACTATGGAGTCGAATCAATTTTATGTCAACACATGTACACTAAATAATTTATAAACTATATATATCAAGCATTTATGCAATGTTTATGTGTGTACAATAAGTAATTCATTGCGCATGCGTGGCAGCATGAATACACTTGTGAACATCATGACCAAGACTGCCAGGAACCCGGATCGGCGGGTACGACGGGTTTCGCGCCGGGGCGACACCCGCCAGGACCTGTTGTCGGGCGCCCTGAAGCTGCTGGACGAGGACAAGAGCCTGGACAGCCTCTCCCTGCGCGAACTGACCCGCCATGTCGGGATCGTGCCCACCGCCTTCTACCGCCACTTCCCGGGCATGGACGAACTGGGGCTGGCGCTGGTGGAGGAGTCGTTCCGGGTCATGCGCAAGATCTTCGCCGACGTGCGCAACGACACCGGCTCCACCGACCGGATCATCGCCGGGGTGGTGAAGTCACTGGTGACGCACGCACGCAAGAACCGGCTGCACTTCCGCTTCGTGGCCTCGGAGCGTTACGGTGGCAATCCCGGCGTACGCGAGGCGATCCGCAACGGCATGCGCCTGCTGCAGGGCGAACTGGCGCTGGAACTGGCGCGGTTCCCCTACCTCAAGGAATGGACCGCCAACGACCTGCAGATGCTCGCCGCCCTGCTGGTGAACAGCATGACCATGATTGCCGAGGAAATCCTTGAGCAGCGCGGACTGGACAAGTACGCCGAAAGGGAACTGATGGAGGTTGCGGAGAAACAGCTACGGCTGATCGTGCTGGGCATCCCTCACTGGCGCAGCGGCGCGACGGGCTGAGCCGACCGCCGCTGCATGCAGTTCAGGTAGAGGGTGTCCAGCGCCGCCTTGTAGAGCCGGCTGAATGCGCTGTCCGGGAACTCGAAGCCGCTGACGAAAAACGCGTTGCCGTCGTCGTACCTGCGGCGGCAGCCCAGCACCACGAGATCCTCGCTGAACAGCGCCTCGGGCTCGGCATCACACGTTGCGCACAACGTGATGCGTTCACCGGCGGGCAGGCGTACCGAGGTGGCCACGGACAGCCCACCGTCACTGATATCGAACAGCGTCGCCTCGCAGACCTGGGCGGTGTGGCCGTAACGGATCACCGACAGTTCCAGGCGCGTCACCGTCCCGTCCGGCAGCACCAGCGACAGCCCCTCGCCCGGCCGGACCCGCCGGCTCTCGCGGCGCGCCCCGTGGACCGAATCGTCCCCTCCCATCAGGGGCGGCTGCTCCTGCACCTGGTTTGCCAGCGAAGGCGCGATAGGCCGCTCCGGCATGACCCACTCCTCAAATGGTCACTTACTGATCGACACGATACGCCCGTTTTTCCGGGCTGTCGATAACAGTGAAGACGCCTTTCGAGAACTCTGCGTATTTATAGATTCACGCCGCCCTGGGCCGCCACAGTGGCGTCCGGCGAGGTCTGGCACCCGGTCCCGGCCCTGTTTTACCCTTGCCGGTCAGAGTCCTGAGCAGGGTCCCCAGTCGTGCCGCGCACCATCCAGACCGACGTGCTGATCATCGGGGCCGGCGTATCCGGTATCGGCGCGGCCTGCCAGCTGCGGAAGCAATGCCCCGGCCACTCGTTTCTCCTGCTCGAGCAGCGGGCGGCAATGGGCGGCACCTGGGACCTGTTCCGCTACCCCGGGGTACGCTCCGACTCGGATGTGCTCACCTTCGGGTACGACTTCCGGCCCTGGCGCGGCGATACGGTGCTGGCTGGCGGGCCGGCCATCAAGCGCTACGTCGAGGAAACCGCCCGCGAGCATGGCGTCGCCGACAGGGTCCGCTTCGGACGCCGGGTGATCCGCGCCGACTGGGACCCGGGCGCGGCGCGCTGGCGGCTCGGCGTCAACACCGCCGACGGCGGCGAGGAGACCTACCACGCGCGCTTCGTCATCGGTTGCACCGGTTACTACGACTACGCGGCGGGCTACCGGCCCCGCTTCCCCGGGGAAGAAACCTATCGCGGCGTCATCGTGCACCCGCAGCACTGGCCCGAGGATCTCGACCATGCCGGCAGGCAGGTGGTGGTGGTGGGCAGCGGCGCCACGGCAGCGACGCTGGTGCCGGCGATGGCGGAGACGGCCGCCCGGGTCACCATGGTGCAGCGCTCACCCTCCTACGTGGTCACGCTGCCTGCCGAGGACGGGCTGTCGCGTGTCTTGCGCAAGGTCCTGCCGGAGAGCTGGGTGTACCGGTTCGCCCGCGCGCGCAACATCTGGCTGGCGCGCATGTTCTTCAGGGCCTCGCGGGCCTGGCCGGGCCTGGTGAGACGCCTCGTCCTGGCCGGTGTGCGCAGCCAGCTCGATCCGCGCATCGGCATGGAACACTTCACGCCGCGCTACCAGCCCTGGGACCAGCGTGTCTGCTTCGTGCCTGACGGCGACCTGTTCGAGGCGCTGAACAGCGGCCGGGCCGGGGTGGTGACCAGCCAGCTGGAATCGTTTACCGAAACCGGGGTGCGCTGTGCATCGGGGCAGGAAATCCCCGCGGACATCGTCGTGCTCGCCACCGGCCTCAACATCCAGATGATGGGCGGCGCGGAGATCCGCGTCGCGGGCGAGCCGGTGAACATCGCCGAAAGGCTGGTTTACAAGGCCTGCATGCTGGAAGGCATCCCCAACGCCGCCATGGTGTTCGGCTACACCAACGCCACCTGGACACTCAAGGTGAACATCGCCTGCGCCTATATCTGCCGGCTGCTCAACCACATGCAGGACGCCGGCCATGACTGGGCCTGCCCGGCGGAGAACCACGGCATCGCCAGCGGCGAGTCGGTGTTCGGATCGCTGATGTCCGGCTATGTCCGCCGCGCCGCGCAGATCCTGCCGCGCCAGGGCACGGTGCCACCCTGGCGGGTGCAACACGATTTCCCGCGCGACCGGCGCATGCTGCTGAAAGACCGCATCGAGGACGGCGTACTCCGTTTCGGCGTCGCGCCGCAGAAGGATCACGCCACGGTGCTGGCGCCGCCCGCGTCGGAACCAGTACCATGAGCGCCATCGAGAAATTCGCCTGACAGGAGCGTGTCTGCATGGCAAACGAGGGCTACCACGAGCCGATCGAGGAACTGAGCGACGAGACGCGGGACATGCACCGCGCCATCAGCTCGCTGATGGAGGAACTGGAGGCGGTCGACTGGTACAACCAGCGCGTGGATGCGTGCAAGGATGCCGCCCTGAAATCGATCCTGGAACACAACCGGGATGAGGAAAAGGAACACGCGGCCATGGTGCTGGAGTGGATCCGCCGCAAGGACCCGAGGTTCGATCACGAACTGCGCGACTTCCTGTTCACCGACAAGCCCATCACGCACCCGCACGACCACGACTGAACGCGGTCAGGAACGCCGCGACAGCCGTTGCGGCAGCTCCAGGATCATCTGCTTCAGTTCCGGCTGGTTGACCCGCTCGGCGGCGGTGGCGACCGGCAGCCACTGCCGGGCCCGGTGCTGCTCCTCCCACTCCGCCTCCTGCAGCACGCGCTGCACCTGCATCGGGAACAGCGTCACGGTACAGCGCGCACCCCACTTGTCGATTCCGTAGCTGCCCAGTTCCATGTCGAGTACCCGGCCGGTCACGCCCGCCTCCTCCAGCGCCTCCTCCGCGGCTGACTCCTGCGGCGTGCGGCCGGGTCCGCAAACACCCTTGGGCACCATCCAGCTGTCGCGCTGGCTGGACTGGATGACGAGCACCTCGAACCGGCCCTTCCGCTCGCGGTAGGGAATCACGCCGGACTGCGTGTAGTAATAGGCGGGTCGTTTCCGGCCTTCCTTCCCGTCCGGCGGCGGGTAGGGGAATCGCTTCGGCAGCTCGCGTCCCGACACCAACCGGCGGTACTGGCTGTTGCCCGGCTGTAGCGCATCCAGGGGGTCTTCGGTCTGCAGGTGCGCGAGCGTGGCCCGGCGCAGGAGCCTGCCCTTCGCGGCGAGTTCCCGGTGCGGTTGCGCGAGGTGGCGGACCAGATCGTCGCAGGCCGGCCGGTGCAGCACCACCAGCACGCGCGCAGCATCCGCGGCACGCTCCGCCAGGACGGCGAGCACCTCATCCAGCCCACCCCGGTAAAGCCGCTCATCCTCACGGATCATCGCGGCGGAACGGTCCATGGCCATGCAGCAATGCTCGGCGGACACCAGCGCCCGTTCGGCGGGAGAGGTCAGCACCAGGTCCGGCCGCAGTTCCTGCTGCCACAACCACACGCCAATGCGTTGCACGGCACGCTCACCGCGGTTGTGCAGGGGCATCTCGGCATGCTCCAGTCCCGGCAGGGTCATGGCCCGGCCGTGCCGCATCACCAGCAGGTCACGCATCCCCTGCGGCCCGGCTGACTAGGAATCGGCGTCGGCGTCACGGAAAACGCCGAGGTAGTTTCCGGCGACCGTGCCCGTGGCCACTTCCCGGGTCAGGAACGGGTGCGACACGTCCGCCTCCTGCAACCGGTCCAGGGGCAGCCACTCCACGCCGACCTGGTGCTGGTCCGGCTTGTGCCCGTTGTGCGGCTCGTAACCGGCCGGCACCTCACAGCGGAACAGGCACTCCAGCAGGTGCCGGATCTGGTTTTTCTGGGAGGTGCGGCGACGGAAGTACTCGGCCAGGTAGACCAGGCCGGTCATCTGCACCGGCACGCCGATCTCCTCCTCGCACTCACGCTGCAGCGTGCTTTCCAGCGTTTCGCCCTCTTCCTGCGCACCCCCCGGCAGGGCGTAGCGAATCGCTCCGTCCTCGTACTCCTTGCGCAGCAGCAGGACCGCCCCGTCACGCACGATCAGCGCGCGGGCGGCGTTGCGAATGTCTGGCGGCGAATCGGGCATGCGCGGCACGAGCCATCGTCAGGTCAGGATGTCATGAAGGATAGCTGAGGCCGGCCGTGACCGAGGTCTGGCGCGGCCACGGCATGGCCTCCTCCAGCGCGAAGGCGATCTCCAGCAACTGGCGTTCACGGCCCAGGCCGGCCGCGAACTGCACGCCGATCGGCAATCCGCTTTCGGTGCGGCCCAGGGGCAGGCTGATCGCCGGGGCGCCACTGACATTCTGCGCCGGGGTGTAGGCGGTGAAGCAGCGCAGGCGATCCAGCGCCACGTCCAGGGGCAGGTCCAGCGCCAGGTGACCAAGCGGCGGCGGCGGGGTGGCGACCGTGGGCGTCAGCAGCAGGTCGAAGCGCTGCAGCAGGTCCGCGTGGATGGCGCGAAATCGCTGCAGGCGCTTCACCGCCCCGGGCAGGCGGTGCAGGTTGCTGCGGAAATGCACTGCGAGGTCGCGGGTGAGCGGTTCGACCCGGGACGGCTGGAAACGCCGGTCGACCACCGCGCGGCCGAACCAGCGCACGGAGGCGGCCAGCATGGCCCAGTAGAGCAGGAAATCGTCCGCCATCTGCTGGTCGAAGGGCGTGTCGATCTCCTCCACGGTGTGACCCAGTTCGAGGCACATCGACGCCACACGCTCCACCACCCGGCGGCAGGCCGGATCGCAGTCGCCGCCGTCCGGGCGGCGCGTGTACATCGCGATGCGCAGCCGCTGGCGGCCGGGGTGCTCCACCACCCCGATCGCCGGCAGGGCGGGGTTCTTCCAGACCTGCTCGGCGGCCGCCATGAACGCGGCGGTATCACGCACGCTGCGCGAGACGACGCCGTCGGCCACCAGGTTGATCGGCAGCAGGTCGGCCATCTCGTGGACGCGGACCCGCTCCCGGCTGGGCTTCAGGCCGACCAGCCCGCAACAGGATGCCGGGATGCGGATGGAGCCCCCGCCATCGTTGGCGTGCGCGATCGGCACCACGCCGGCCGCCACCAGCGCGGCGGACCCGCCGGACGAGCCGCCGGTGGTGTGATCGGTGTGCCATGGGTTGCGCGCGGGCCGGGCCCGCGAAAACTCGGTGGTGGCGGTGAAGCCGAACTCGGGGAGCCGCGTCTTGGCGATCGGCAACTGGCCGGTCCGCAGCAGCTGTTCCGCGAAGCGGCCGTCCCGGCGTACCGGGACCGCCGGCGTGGCGCGCGAGCCGTGCCGGGTCGGGGTCCCGGCGATGTCGGTGTTGTCCTTGATCAGCGAGGGGACACCGGCGAACCAGCCACCGGCCGCGGTCCCGGCCAGCCGCTCCAGCTGGTCCGTGAGCAGGCACTCGGTGGCGCACAGCGCCCCCTCCACGGCGTCCAGCCGGCGCAGCGCTGCGCCCGCTGCCTCCAGGGGCGTGAATTCGCCGTCGCGCAGCCGGCGGGCAATCTCCGTGGCGTCGGCGTCGCCGAGCAGGTCATCGATGGGCGCAGCGATGCGCGACATGAAGGCCTCCATGCGGGTCCTGGATACAGCAGGCGAGACTGGCATACGCCCCTCGCCCGCGCAACGGGAAAGGTTGGGGAATGTTCAGACTGAAGTCTGACCTACGGGCGGTTTTCGCCCCACAAAAGAAAAGCCCGCGCGGTTGCGCGGGCTTTTCGGTGCCCCGGCCGGGGTCAGCAGGTCAGCGCCAGGCCGGTGCAGACCTCGTTGACCACGCCACTGACGACGCCACCGATGGCGCCCGGGTCAGTGGGGATGTCACCGGTGAGGTTACCGATCGCGTCGTTCACCGCGCCGAGATTGGTCGGGTCATTGAGCAGGTCCTGGATCGTGTCGCCCAGGTCCCCGTTCGCACCGTCGATGATCCCCTGCAGGAAGGCGGTCAGCAGGAAGCCGGCATTCATCAGGTTGCTGTCGTCCGCGCCGATTTCCGGCTGGCTACGGCTCCTGTCATCATGGTCGGCGGCCAGGATGCGGGCCAGCGCGTCACTGTCGGTGGACGCCCAGGCGCCCCACTCGGAATCTTCCACTGCCAGCGCCGAACTGGCACCCAAGGTGCTGGCCAGGGCAACGGCCAGTGCAAGCTTCTTCATCTGATCTCTCCTTTCGTGTCCCGCTACCGGGACGGCATGGTTAGGCTGAATTGCCATAACCATAGAGTCTAGGGCCGCCCGGGGTGGACGCATATTGATCAAGGGTACTACCTTGCGGTTGCGAAATTCCCGTATTAGGAACCTCTGCCCTGCCCCTTCCTAGTCCACCCGCAGCGTGACGCCCGCCTGGAGCACCTCGCGCTCGTACTCGAATGCATCACCGTTCGCGTCGAGATCCACATCCATCCACTGGACGCTGAAAAGCCAGTTGTTCAGCGCATAATCCACCCCGGCAACCTGCCGCTTCTCTTCGGTCCGGCGCGCTGCACCGCCGAGCAGCGGCTCACTACCCTCGTAGTCTGCGTCCTTGTGGCGATACTGGGCGTAGAGTCGCCAGGCATTGGCGAGACGCCACTGCCAGTCCAGCTGGTAGCCATCCGCATCGTGCTCGAACCGGCTTTGTTCCGCGGTCTGGGTATAGAAGAAATATCCCGCCTTGGCGCGCATCCCGCGCAGGAGCGGCAGTTCGTAGGCGAACCCCAGTCCATAGCGCTGGCCCTGCAGATCGGAGCTGGCATTGCTTCCGTACTCGCGCGCCTGGATGATGCCGTCGACCTTGACGCTGCCCGGACCAACGGGAACGCTGACACCCGGCATCAGCGAGTAGAACGTGGCGAGGTAGTCGCCCCCCTGCTCGATGTAATCCGCCCGCACCTTGGCCTGCAGGGTGGTTCCGTTGGAAACACGCAGCACCGGACCGGTACCAAAGCTCAGCACGGTCAGCTCGAAGTCGTCGACGTCATCCCCACTGTGGAACTTGTTGTAGAAGTAGGCCTGCGACTCGATCGACATCTTGGAGGGCTTGCCGCGGAACTCGCCCGAACTGGGTGAGCGGTACACGTGGTTGACCGCGACCCGGGTGGCTGTCAGCGTGGCATCGCGGTCCTGGAAGGCGGGATTCACGGCCAGGCCGCTGTCGAGCACGTCGGCGTTGATCCCGTTGTTGACGTTATCGTCATCGCCGACGAACAGCGAGAACTCGTAGCTGAAGCTGTGCGGGCTTTCCTCGGCTGCGCTCTTGCGCTCGCTCACCAGTTCGTTGAACTTCTCGACGTTGTCCTTGACCGCGTCCGGCAGGTCCTCGGTCTCCAGCACCTCGTTGGCCAGCCGCTCGGCCTCGTCGTAGATGCCGGCCTGCAGGTAGGCCACGGCCAGTTCCAGCTTCACCCGGTCCGCGTCCGGCGCCTCCTCCAGGATCTTCTGCAACTGGGCGATCGCGCGGTAAACCTCTCCGTCGCGCCGGTCGCTCAGGGCATCGCCCAGAACCTGGGCGTCGAAAGAGGTGGCTGCTTGCAGCGGCGCAGCGGACAGCCCGGCGCAGGCGACCAAAACACCGGGAAGTACGCGCAGAATTCTGTTCATTGTGAGGTGCATCCTTTCTCACGGGGCGTGTCGAAAAAGTCTAGATCACAAACAGAAAACCACCAGCCGATCATTGACTTATGATTTTCGCTCTTTATGAAATCAACGACCGCCCGGCGTCCAGGTCAGTTTCAGGCTGGCCGCACGCTGGATCTCGGTCTGCTGGAAGCGGATGAAGCTCTGTACGGGGGCCTCCACGGTCTCGTTGTCGAGGAGGTGCGAAAGGCCCAGAGAAAGCTCCAGCTCGGGGTTGATATGCCAGCCGAAGCGCAGGTCCAGCTCCACGTAGGAGGGGATATTGGCCGACGTACGCGCATCGACATAGCGCACGGTGCCGTCCAGTTCGAAGCCCTCCGGCAGGTTCATGTAGGAGCGGATGTTGGCGTGGTTGCGGCTGAGGGAACTATCCGCGTACTTCGGCTGTATGTGCGCCCACCAGGCCTGCACCTGCCACCAGTCCCGGGGCTGCCAGTCCAGCACCAGCTCGCCACCCCAGTGGTTCTCGCCACGCCGGTTGAAATTCTGGGCCGGGAAATAGGCGAACGGGGCGGTGAATGCCGGGAACTGCGGCGTCGGGGATACGACCACGCCGAGTTCGTCGGCAAGACGTTTGTCGAACAGGACGATGTCCCAGGAAAGATTCTCCCGCAACCGGAAACGATGGCCGAGATCGAGCGAGTACAGCACCTCCGAATGCGTGTCTGGCGCCGGGATCAACTGCGCAAACGCCAGCTCCGACCCGTCATTGAGGGCGAGGTTGATGTCATGCTCCGAGCGGTCCGGCGTGCGCACGGCGCGGGCCCAGGACAGCCAGGCCGTCTGGTTCTCGGTGGCGCGCCAGAGCAGCTTGGCGGTCGGCTGGTACTCGTAACCGGTGTAGTCGTTGTCCTCGAACTTGCTGCCCACGATGAGGTTGAGCTGATCCGGGATCAGCGGCAGATCGTATTGGAAGAATGCACTCCAGCGCTGGCGGCTGGTTTGCGCCGGGGTGTAGAAGAAGAGGTTGCCGCCATTGGAGAAGTGATCCTGCACCAGCCGGAAGGCGCCGCCCCAGATCAGGCCGTGTCCGGCCACGGGTGCGAGAACATGCTGCACTTCGACATCGTAGATATCCAGCTGGATGTCGATGACCCCCGCGGTATTGCGCACGGTGTGGTCGTAGTAGGCCTGCACCTGCAGTTCCTCGTCTTCGGAAATTTTCCGCGTCCAGCGCCCGATCAGGTTGAAACCGCGCAGGTCGATGTCGTTGTGATCCAGGAACGTGTCGATGCCGTTGTTCGGGTCGGGTGGAAAAGGCGGGAACTTCGGGAACAAGCCGCGCACGCTCTCCTTGCCACGGTACAGGTCACCCTGCAGGGTGAACGAGTCGATGTCGCCGGCGCCACCGTCGAGCCGGAACCCGGCCTGCTGCAGCCACCAGTCATCGTTGTTGTCACCGCCCTCAAGCTGGCGCATCTCGTCGGTGTCACGCGTTCGTACATAAAAGCGCCCGTGCCAGTCCTCGTTCAACGCGCCGCCGTGGCGGTACTGCGCGATACTGTCCTCGGTACCGAGCTGCGCCGTCACCAGCGTGGAAGCGGTCTTGGCCGCGCTCTTCGTGATGATGTTCACCACGCCGTTGACCGCGTTGGCGCCCCACATGACGGCGCCGGGCCCGCGGATCACCTCGATGCGTTCGACGTCCTCGAGCAGCGTGTCCTGGACGTTCCAGAACGTGCCGGAGAACACCGGGCTGTAAAGGGTTCGACCGTCCATCTGCACCAACAGCCGGTTGGCGAAGTAACTGGTACTGCCCCGAATGTTCACCGCCCAGCGGTTGGCATCGATGCGTGCAACGTGCATCCCCGGCACCATGCGGAGCGCCTCGGCCAGATGCGTGACCTGATTGCGCCGCAGATCCTCCCCGGTGATCACGTACACCGCACTGGCGGTACTGCGGGAGGATTCGGCCTGCCGCGAAACGGTGGTCACCTCGAGGTCGAGCAGATCGTCCAGGGACAGGTCGAACAGTTCGGCTTCGGCCGGTTCGGAAACGGCCGCGTGGACGGCACCGGTCAGGCACCATGCAAGCACCGCCAGCGCCACCCTCCTGCCCGCAGACAACGAGTCCGTTCGTGTTCTTCCCTGTCGGCTCATGGATTCGACCACAGTTGCCGCGCCTGTCTGCAGTATAGGCAGATGTCGGCAAACCGGCCGGTGCATTCATGCACGGGACGCCATCTTCGGGAACCGCTCACATTCAACGCCGGCACCGTTGCCCCGCGGCAGGATCGCGGCCAATATGTCCGCCCGGACGCGGATCCGGGATCGCATCACCGGGAGGAGCATGGCCATGAAATCAGACCGCATCGAGATGAAGGGCAAGGGAGGCCGGGTGGCCATTGTCGCCGGCCGGCGCACGCCGTTCGCACGGATTGGCACGCACTTCCGGGACCTCAACCCGATCCAGCTCGGCGCCCTGCTGGTGGAGCGGCTGCTGGGCGATGCCGGATTGGACCCGAAAAAGGTGGAGCAGTGCATCTTCGGGCAGACCATCATGATGCCCGATGCGCCGTTCATTGCCCGCGAGATCGTCCTCGCCACCGGCATGAACCCCTACATCGACGCCTACTCCATTACGCGCGCCTGCGCCACCAGCTTCCAGACTGCCGCCACCGCGGCTGACAGCATCGTGCTCGGGCAGGCGGACGTGATCCTCGCCGGCGGCGTGGACTCCTCTTCCAGCGTGCGGATTCCGCTCTCGGAGAAGCTCTCCGCCACCCTGCGCGACGCCAATTTCGCGCGCAACACCATGGAACGCATCCGCATCCTGTCGCGCCTGCGGCCGGTGGACCTCCTGCCGGCGCGCCCGTCGATCACCGAGTATTCCACCGGGCTGACGATGGGGGAGAGCGCCGAGCAGATGGTCAAGGAGTGGAACATCCCGCGCGCGGAGCAGGACGACATTGCCCACGCTTCACACACCAATGCAGCGCAGGCCTGGGCGGAAGGCAAGATGCGCGACGAGGTCATAGCGGCCTCCGTCGACGGCGGCCCCGCCATCCACGAGGACAACCTGGTGCGCAAGAATTCCGACCGCGCCGGCTATGACCGGCTCAAGCCGGTCTTCGACCGCGAGCACGGCACGGTGACCGCCGGCAACTCCAGTCCGCTCACCGACGGCGCGGCCGCCATGATCCTGATGAGCGAGGCGCGCGCAAAGGCCGAAGGGTACGCACCGATCGCCTACATCCGCTCCCACGCCTTCGCCGCCAAGACGCCGCAGGAGGACCTGCTGATGGGCCCGGTGCTGGCGGCGCCGATCGCACTGGACCGCGCCGGCGTGAAGCTGTCGGACATGACGCTGGTGGACATGCACGAGGCATTCGCGGCCCAGATCGCCTGCAACCTGCGCGGCCTGAACTCGAAGTCCTACATGCGGGAACATCTGGGCCGCGACGAGGTGGTCGGCGAGGTCGATCCGGACCGGCTCAACGTGCTGGGCGGCTCGATCGCCTACGGTCACCCGTTCGGCGCGACCGGTGCGCGCATCATCGTCCAGACTGCCCACGAACTGGCGCGGCGCGGCGGTGGCATGGCGCTGATGACGGCCTGCGCGGCAGGCGGGATCGGCGCGGCGATGGTGATCGAGCGGGACGGCTGAGGACGGTCACGCCCCCGGCGCATCGTCACCCGCCAGGCCACCGACCTCCTGCACGAACAGGAAGGCCCCCTCGCCGGAAAACTGGAACGGGTTGAAATCGTGTTCGGCCGAGTACATCAGGTTGACATCCCGACTTACCCGGCCGGCCGCCACGTACCCCATAGACCATGACCGGAACGAGCGGCGGGCGACGTACCGGTAGTCCAGCAACGTCACGTTCCGGTGCCGGTCATCGGCGACCAGGCGGCGATACAGCGCGTTGATCACGCCGCGCCCACCCTCGATGCACTGCAGTACGTGGGACCGGTCGATGCAGATGACACCGCTGACCCCGGACGCCCGGTTGTTGGTCCGCGCCTGCTCCAGCAACGCCGTCACCGCGGCTTCCCGCTGCAGGGCCTCGGACGCCTCGCTGCAGTAGATCAGGCTGACGATGGGTTCCATGAAGATGCACCCCCGCACTCACGAAGGGCCCCGCTCGCGGGACCGGAAACTGATGATGCGCTCACGAAAGAATAGAACAGAGCGCGGACTATACTGCCGAAATGCGCAAGGATTCGGTCTCCGTGAGCGACCTCGACTCCGACCAGCTCTACCGCGTGCTGGTGCGGAACATCGAGGACTACGCCATCTACATGCTGGACATCGAGGGCCGCGTGGCGAGCTGGAACCGCGGCGCGGAGCGCATCAAGGGTTACACCGCGGAGGAAATCATCGGCAAGCCGTTCGCGACGTTCTTCCTGCCGGAGGACCGCGAACGGGGCCTGCCCCAGTCGATGCTGAAGCGGGCGCGCCTGCACGGCAGCTTCGAGGACCGTGGCCGGCGCATGCGCAAGGACGGCACCATCATCACGGTGCACGCGGTCATCGACGCCATCCACGACGACCAGGGACGCCTGATCGGTTACGCCAAGGTGGCGCGGGACATCTCGGAGGAACTGCAGAACGAGGCGGCGCTGAAATCGGTGGCCGAGCGCATCCTGGTGGAGACCATTCCCGACGGGATCATCACCATCGATGAACTGGGCATCGTGCAGTCCTTCAACCCGGCGGCGGAACGCATGTTCGGGTATCGCGCCGCCGAGGTGATCGGCCACAACGTCCGCCTGCTGATGCCGAAGTCCTACGCGCAGGAACACGACGGGTACCTGCGCAATTACCGCGAGACCGGCCGTGCCAAGGTCATCGGCATCGGGCGCGAGGTCGAGGCGCGGCGCAAGGACGGGACCGTGTTTCCCATCGAGCTGGCTGTCGGCGAATTCCAGTACGAGGGCAGCCGCCAGTTCGCGGGCGTGATCCGGGACATCACCGAGCGCAAGGAGGTCGAGGCCGAGGCCCGCCAACTGGCGGCCATCGTGGAATCCTCAGAGGCGGCCATCATCGGGCAGGACCTGGAAGGCATCATCACCAGCTGGAACCGTGGCGCCGAGCGCCTGTACGGTTATTCCACCAGCGAGGCAATCGGCCAGAACGTCTCCGTGCTGACGCCGCCGAGTCGGCGCAGCGAAGTCAACCAGATCATGGACCGCCTCACGCGGAACCGCCGCGTCAAGCCGCTGGAAACCGTGCGCATGCACAAGGATGGCACGCTGCTGGATGTTTCCATTGCTTTTTCGCAGGTCAGGAACGAGGGCGGCGACCTGATCGGCGTGTCGAGCGTCGCCCGTGACATCACCGACATCAAGGAGGCGGAGCGCGCCCTGACGGCCAGCGCGGAACAGGTGCGCGCCCTCGTCGGCACGGTGCCGGACGGCATCGTGACCATCAACGCGAGCGGCATCATCGAAACGTTCAATCCGGCCGCCGAGAAGCTGTTCGGATTTTCCGCGGACGAGGTGATCGGACGCAATGTCAACGTGCTGATGCCCGAGCCGTTTCACTCGGCGCACAACAGCTACCTGCAGAACTACCTGCAGACCGGGCAGGCGCGCATCATCGGCATCGGCCGGGAAGTCGAAGCGAAGCGCAAGAACGGCGACGTCTTCCCCATCGAACTGGCGGTGGGCGAATTCCAGATCGGCGACCAGCGCATGTACGCGGGGGTCATCCGCGACATCACCGAGCGCAAGCGCTTCGAAACCGAACTGCGCGCGAAGAACCGCGAACTCGAGGAGGTCAACCAGTCGAAGGACCACTTCCTCGCCGGGATGAGTCACGAACTGCGCACGCCGCTCAACGCCATCATGGGATTCACCAAGAGCCTGCTGATGGAGTTGCCCGGTGCGTTGAACGAGGAACAGAAGAAGTACCTCGGCACGGTCCAGAGCAGCAGCCAGCACCTGCTCTCACTCATCAACGACCTGCTCGACCTGGCGAAGATCGAGGCAGGCAAGACGGAGATCTCGCTGGAGCAGGTCGATGTGCAGGAGGTGGTCGAGAGTGCCTGCGCGCAGTTGCAGCCACTGGCCGCGGAGAAAGGACTGGCGTTCCACATCGTCCCCGCCAAGCGCCCCGTCGAGGCGCTCATCGACCGGCGCCTCCTGGTACAGGTCGTGATCAACCTGGTCAACAATGCCATCAAGTTCACGGAAACCGGCAGCATCCGTGTCGAGATACAATCCTCCGATCTCGAGGACTACTGCGGTGCGATCTCCGTCACCGATACCGGCATCGGCATCTCGGCGACCGACCAGGAAAAGCTTTTCGGCGCTTTCGTACAGGTCGATACCGGTTCCACCCGGCAGTACGAGGGCACCGGTCTCGGATTGCACCTGAGCAGGAGCCTGTGCGACCTCGTCGGCGCCAAGGTCACCCTGGTGAGCGCCCCGGGGACGGGCTCCACGTTCACGGTCCTGCTGCCCACCCCCGGGCGGGCCCGGGCCTTGCAGGGCGCAGCGCAGGATGAGGGCCCCACCGCTGACGAAATGCCGGAGACCGCCTGAGCATGGCCCGCATCCTGGTCGTCGAGGACACGCCCGAGAACTGGCAGCTGCTGGAGCTGCTCATCACCAAGGCCGGCCACGAAGCCGTCCACGCGACCGACGGAGCGCGCGGCCTCGCGGCGTTGCAGGAGCAGGCGTTCGACCTCGTGCTGGTGGACATCTACATGCCGGGCATGGACGGCTACGAGCTCATTCGCCGTGTGCGTGCGGATCCGGCCCTGGCGCGAGGCCGCTACATCGCGGTGACGGCGCTGGCCATGGAAGGGGACCGCCAGAAAATCCTGCAGGCCGGTTTCGACGACTACATCGCCAAGCCCATCGATGTCGAAGGCTTATTTGAACTTTTTCGCGGGCTGCCTGCGGGAGAGACCCCGGCGTGACGAACGCAGCCGCGCCGGGTCGGACAGTTCCCGCAAAAATCCTGGTGATCGATGACAAGCCGGTGAACATCGACGTGATCCGCGCGCTCCTTTCCGACCAGCCCTACGAATTTCACGGCGCGCTATCGGGCCACAAGGCGCTCGAGATGGTGCCGCTGGTCCGGCCCGACCTGGTGCTGCTGGACATCGCCATGCCGGACATGGACGGCATCGCCGTCTGCAGGGCCCTGCGCGAGGACCCCGCGAACGAGAATCTCCCCGTGATCTTCGTGACCGCCATGGGCAGCCGCCTGGAGGAGGCCTTCAGCGCGGGCGGGAGCGACTTCATCAACAAGCCGGTACAGCGGGAGGAACTGATCTGCCGGATCCGCACACACCTGCAGATTCGCACCCAGTTCCGGAAACTGCAGCAGCTCAGCGGCCACCTGACACGCGAACGTGAAATCGCGCAGTACGTGATGGAAAGCGTGATTCGCGGCAATGTCTATCCGCCCGGCCTGAGCGTGCTGCACCAGCCCCAGAACGAGTTCAGCGGCGACCTCGTCATGTCCGCCCAGCACCCGGAGCGGGGCCTGTACCTGCTGGTGGCGGATTTCACCGGGCACGGCCTCGCGGCGGCAATCGGCACGGTGCCGGTTTCGCTGACCTTCCGCACCATGACCGAAAAAGGACTGCCGGCGGACCAACTGGCATTCGAGCTCAATCGCGTGCTGCTGCACACGGTGCCGGACGAGATGTTCTGCGCCGCCGTCGTCGCCAACCTCGAGCCTTCCGGGACCCGCATCCACCTCTGGCAGGGCGGACTGCCGGACGGCTACCTGGTGACGCCCGCCTCCGGCATCCGGCGGCTCCCCTCGTCACACATGCCGCTGGCGGCGGAGGATGAGGAGGATTTCGACGGCTCCCTCACGTCCATCGACCTGCAGGCCGGCGACCGGCTCTATTTTCTCACCGACGGCATCATCGAGACCTTCGATGCCAACGGCGAAATGTTCGGCGAGCAGCGCCTCGAGGCGCTGCTCGGTGGGGCTGGTGATGACACGGTCGAATCGGTCCGCGGCGCGGCGACGCGGTGGCGCGGCGCACTGGCCCAGGACGACGACATCACCTTCGTGGAGTTGCGGCCGGGAACCTGACCGCGCACGGATGGCGCATCGGCCCGAACTGGCGCATATTTCCCACTTGAACCGGTTCACCGGCGCAAGGTAAGGCCCCCATGAAAGAGATCGACTGGCAAAGCTCGCTGCAGGAAACCTTCACCGCGTTCTCGGCGCGCGCCGTGGAGCACCTGCCGGAACTCGTCGGCGCCGGGCTGCTGCTGCTGGTCGGCTTTCTCATCGCGCACATGCTGCGCATCGCCAGCAGCAAGATCGTCAGCAGCCTCGATACGCTGCTCGCCCGGACCAGCCGGGCGCAGGGTTCGCAGCAGGAACAGATCCGCCGCTCCTACGCCACCATCATCAGCCAGACCGTGTTCTGGGTCGTGCTGCTGTTCTTCATCGCGGCCAGCGCCAACCTGCTCGGCTGGAAGCTGTTCTCGGACTGGATGGGCAGCCTGGTGGAGTACCTGCCCAAGCTGGTCACCGGCCTGTTCATCATCCTGATCGGCTTCCTGCTCAGCAACGGCGGCAAGGCTGCCGTGCGCGGCACCATCGACGCCGCCGGACTGCAGCAGGGCGCCCTGCTGGGCACCATCGCGCAGATGGTGATCCTGTTCGCCGCGGTGGTGATCGGCGTCCAGCACATCGGCATCGATGTCAGCTTCCTGACGACCATGACCATCGTCCTGACCGGCATCGGCCTGGCGGGCGGCGCGCTGGCCTTCGGCCTCGGTGCGCGGCACCTGGTCGCCAATATCATCGGCGCGCAGCACATGCGCAAGCACTGCCGCACCGGCGAGGTCATGCGCATCGCCGGCGTCGAGGGCACGATCGCCGAGGTCACGCAGAGCATGATCGTGCTCGATACCGAGGAGGGCCGGGTGCTGGTCCCGGCCCGGCTGTTCCTCGAGGAATCCTCGCGCACCAGCAGCAACTGAGGAGCGGGGGCACGCCATGTCTGACCGCAAGCTCGAAATGGCCGAGGCATTCATCCGCACGCAGCCGCCGGAGGCTGCCCGGCTGATCGAACAGCTGCAGCCGGAGGTGGCCGCCAGCCTCGTCCACCGCCTGCACGAGGACGTCGCCGCCAGGCTGCTCCAGGTCATGCTTCCGCAGTACGTCGCGCGCATCATCGCCGAGCTGGATGCCTCGCTCGCAACCACCCTGCTCGGCCGCATGGACACCTCGCGCATGGTCGTGTTCCTCCGGCACCTCGGCCGCGAGGCGCGCCGCAGGATCATCGACAGCCTGCCGACACGTACCCAGGCCACCAGTTCGCTGCTGCTGAACTACGGGCCGGAGAGCGTCGGTGCATGGATGGACGCACAGACCATCACGCTGCCGGAGGACTGCCTGGTGAAAGAGGCGCTGCAACGGCTTGCCACCGAGACCGGGCGGCAGTCCTCGGGCCGTGTTTTCGTGCTGAACCGCGAACTGCGGGTCCGCGGCATGGTCGAGATCGCGCAGCTGGTGCGCGCCAATCCGGAAAACCCGCTGCTGTCGCTGCTGGAGACAGCGCCGCCCGGCATCCCCGGTCGCGCGACGCTGCTCTCCGCGCGTGACCACGTGGCGTGGAACACGGCCGATGTCGTGGCGGTCCTCAACCGGAATCGCCAGTTTGTCGGCGCCCTCACCCACGCCCGCATGCGGCAAGGCCTGCGCGAACTCTCCACCGGGCTGCGTGAACCACGCGGCGCGGACCCGGTCACGGGCATCGCCGAGGTGTACGCCAGCACGCTGTTCGCCCTGCTGGAGTCGGTGGGCCAGGCCAGCGGGCTCACCGTGCCGGAAGACAACAGGGAGGTTCGCCGATGACCCCGTCTGCTGCGAACCAAGCTGATCCGGTCGACCTGCTCAACGTCGAGTTCATGTCCCGCTTTCCGCGTGTCGCGGCGCGGCAAC
>JBFKKR010000002.1:0-64384 GCA_041682035.1 Pseudomonadales bacterium
CTGCTCGACGCGCGCCGCCGGCGCGGGCACGTGCGCGAGTGCCACGGCGATGCGCACCTGGGCAACATCGCCCTGCTGCCGGAAGGGCCGGTGCTGTTCGACTGCATCGAGTTCAATGAGGAATTCAAGTGGATCGACACCATCAGTGACCTGGCGTTCCTGGCCATGGATCTGGAGCACCGCGGTCACCCCGGCCTCGCCGCCCGGCTGCTCAGCCGCTACCTGGAGCAGACCGGTGATTTCGAGGCGGTCCTGCTGTGGGACTTCTACCGCGCCTACCGCGCCGTGGTGCGCGCCAAGATCGCCCTGTTCCAGCGCAACACACCGGGACTGGACGCAGCCGGGCAGGACCGGCTGCTGGAAACGTACCGCAGCTACGCCGCGCTCGCGGAACGCTACACCAGCATCCCGCAGCCCTACCTGCTGATCATGCACGGCGTCTCCGGCACCGGTAAAAGTACCGCCAGCGGCGCCATCGTCGAGAAGCTGGGCGCCATCCGCATCCGCTCGGACGTGGAACGCAAGAGAATGCACGGCCTGGAGCGACAGGCCCGCAGTGACAGCGAACTGGACGGTGGGCTGTACACCCCGGAGGCATCCGCGGCGCTCTACCGGCGGCTGGCGAACCTCGCCGAAACGCTGCTGCGCGCCGGCCACCCGGTTGTCATCGATGCGGCGTTCCTCAAGCGCGCGCAGCGGACCCTCTTCCACGATGTCGCCCAGCGGCTGGGCGTGGCCCACCTGATCGTGCACTGCAATACCGAGGAGTCGTTCGTGCGGGAATGGATCCGCCGGCGCGCCGCAGCCGGGACTGACGTGTCCGAGGCCGGCGAGTCGGTGCTGGATGCGCAACTGGCGAGCCAGGAAAAGCTCGGCGAGGACGAGATCATGTACACGTGGGAAGTCGCCCCGCTGCTGCCCGAGAGCATCGATGCGCTGGTCATCCGCCTGCACCACGTCCTCGCGCAGGACCGGCGCGGGCCGGTTCAGCCGTAGGCGTACCACCACCAGGCCAGTCCGGCGGCAACCGCCACCAGCAGCAGGACCATCAGCAGTTCCGCGCGCAGGCCCCGCTCCGGCGCGGGAACGGCCCGCTTGGCCGCCTCCGCCTGCAACCAGTTGTCGAGCAGCCTGACATTGCGCAGGTTGGCGCGGTTGGCAATATCGAGCAGGTCGCCGATGCCCGGCACCAGGCCGACCAGGAAATCCACCGCGACGTTGCCCAGCATGCGCATGCGCAGCCGGGAAGGAGCGCCGGCGCGGCGTGCCAGCCAGATCACGTAGCCGGAGAGCGTCATGCTGAGCGCATCGCCCGCCACCGGCACCAGTCCCAGCAGCACGTCCCACCCCACCCGCCAGCGCGTGCCGGGAATGCGGAACGCGCTGTCGAGCAGGCGGGACAGTTGCGCCACCCGATCGGCAGCGGCCTGCTGGCGGGCCATCCCGGCATCGGCCGGCGGCACTGGTTCATCAGCCTGCATGTGCATGTCACTTGGGCTCCGATAGAACGGGCTACACTATCATGACCAGTTGCAGCACTCCTGACCCTCCATGACCAAACGCCGCTCTCTGTTGGTGCTAGGCGCGTTGGGCGTCGGTGCAGCAATGACCGCGGGTTACTGGAAGATTACGCGTCCATCCACAGAGCCGGCCCCGAAAGCACCACCGGCACCGCAGCCTTTCGATCCCGGCCGCACCGTGACGCTCGGATTCATCTACGTCGGAGATCCGGCGGATGGCGGCTACAACCAGAGCCACGCGATGGCCGCCCGCGCACTGGGCGAACTGCCGTGGACGCGGGTGGTGGAGGCGGCGAACGTCGCCGAGGACGCCGGCGTCACGGCGGTCATGCAGCGCATGATCGAGAAGGACGGCGCCGAGTTCGTGTTCCCCACCTCCTACGGATACTTCGATCCGCACCTGCTGGCCTTCGCGCCGCGCTATCCGAAAGTCCGCTTCCTGCACACCGGCGGCCTGGCACTGCCCGGACATCCACCGAACATCAGCAGCAGTTACGGCTACATCGACGAGGCCATGTTCCTGTGCGGGATCGTCGCCGCCCATGTCACCGGGGGCGCGGACCTCGGCTTCGTGGGCGCGATCCCGATCCCGGTCGTGCTGCGCAACATCAACGCGTTCACCCTCGGTGCGCGGCAGGTGCACCCGGATACCCGTGTGCACGTCCGGTTCACCGGCGGCTGGACCGTGCCCGAGGCGGAGCAGCAGCTCACCGCCGACCTGGTCGGGGCCGGGGCGCAGGCAATCGCCTGCCACGTGGACAGCCCTGTTCACGTCATGCGGCAATGCGAGGCACTGGGCGTTCACGCCATCGGCTATCACATCGACCAGTCGCAGAACGCGCCCGGGCAGTTCCTGACCGGCGCGGAGTGGCGCTGGCAGGGCATGTACGAGCAATACCTTCGCAGGCACCTGCGGGGCGAGAGCTGGCCGACGATGTTCCGGGGCGGACTCGGGGATGGCATGGTGGCCCTCTCCGGGTTCGCAGAGGCGGTTCCCCCGGCGGCCCGGCAGGAGGTCGAGGCGCGGCTGCAGGATGCGCGGAAAAACCGGCTGCGCATCTACTCCGGCCCCATCCTCAGCAACGAGGGCGAGGTCATGATCCCGCAGGGCACCCACCGCAGCCAGGACGACCCCTGGCTCGAGACGATGGACTGGTTCGTGGAGGGCGTGGTGAACCCCGCCTGAAACCGCCATGAAGAAGTTGTCCAGACGCAATCTGCTTCGCGCCGGGGGTATCTCGCTACTCGGACTCGCCGCCCTCTCCACCCAGCAGATCAGGGTCCGCCAGCAGGTGCAGGACGAGTTCCGCATCGGGTTCATCTACGTCGGCGCGCGTGACGACTTCGGCTACAACCAGGCCCATGCGATGGCCGCCGCCCGTCTCGCGCGGGAACCGAACGTGCGCGTCTTCGAGCAGGACCGGGTGCCTGAAACTGAAGAGGTACTGGCGGTCATGCAGGGCATGATCGAAAACCACGGCGTGCAGGTCATGTTCCCGACCTCCTACGGCTACTTCGACCCCTACGTGCTGGAAGCGGCGCGCAGCAATCCGGAGGTGCACTTCGTCCACGCGGGCGGACTGTACCTCCCCGGTCATCCGCAGAACGTCAGTTCCTACTTCGGTTACATCGACGAAGGGATGTTCCTCGCCGGCATCGCCGCCGGCCACGTGACCCAGACCGGCCGACTGGGCTTCGTCGCCGCCATGAACATCCCCCACGTGCACCGCAACGTCAACGCGTTCCTGCTCGGCGCACGCACGGTGCAGCCGTTCGCCACGCTCGAGGTCCGTTTCACCGGCGGATGGTTCCTCCCCGAGGCGGAACGGGCCACCTGCAATGCATTGATCGATGCCGGCGCAGACGTCATGACCTGTCACGTGGACAGCCCGCGCGCGGTGATCGAGACCAGCGGCGGCCGCGGCGTCGCCTGCGTGGGGTACCACTCGGATCTCGCATCGCTGGCGCCGGAACATGTACTGACCAGTGTCCAGTGGGACTGGTGGCCACTGGTATCGGACTACCTGCGGAAACTGCGGGCGGGTGAGGAGATTCCCCACATGCAACGCCTCGGCATGCGGGAGGGTATTGTGGTGCTCGCGCCATTCGGACCGCGGGTGCCCCAGGCCGCGCGGCTGCAGATCGCCGGGATGCACCGGAAGTTCCTCGCCGGGCAGCACAGCGTCTACACCGGACCGATCTACGACCAGTCCGGTGAGGTGCTGATCCCGACCGGCGTGCAGCGCGAACGGGACGACCCTTGGCTGGAAACCATGGACTGGTTCGTGAAGGGCGTGCAGGCTTGAGCCGCAGCGCAATCCTCGGTCTTCTCCTGACGACACTCATCGGGGTGGCCGGTTCATTCGGCCTCTACCGCATGGCGATGCAGAGCATCGAGCGCGACGAGCGGGCGGTGTTCATGCGGCTGGCCACCGCGCGCAGCGGCGCCATCGCGCAGCGACTTATTTCGACCCAGGAGAGCGCCATGAACATGCATGGCCTCTACAAGGCGTCGGATCACGTCGACCCGCACGAGTTCGAGTTGTTCGGCGATCTGCAGCACCGCAGGCACACGTCCGTCCACGCCCTGCAGTGGGTGCCGCACGTACCCGGCGGCGAGCGGGCCGCCTACGAGGAGAAAGTCTCGGCCATGCTGCGGACGCCCTTCCGCATCACGGAGATGAACCAGAATGGCCTGCTGGTGCCGGCCGCTGAACGTCCCGATTACCTGCCGGTGCAGTACGTGGTCCCCTTGAAGGTGAACAAGACGCTCCTGGGGTTCGACCATGGCAGTGAAGCGGTCGTCCGCAAGACCCTGGAACTGGCGCGGTCCAGCGGGCTCACCCAGGCCACCACGGCGGTCCGGCTGCCACAGGAGATCGACCCGGCGCCTGGCGTCCTGGTGGTGGAACCGGTGTACCGGGGCAGTCGCAGCACCAGTATCGACCGGCAGAAGAACCTGACGGGATTCGTCATCGCGGTGGTGCGCATCAAGACCGTGCTGCAAAACGCCGTGCACAGCCTGAACCAGGCCGATGCACAGATTCACACCGCGCTGTACGACGTCACCAGCGGCGCGGAGCGGTTCCTGTACAGCTACGGATCCAGTCCGGCCCGGCCCGTTTCCCCGGAATGGTTGCAGGAGACGATCGTGAACTTCGCTGGTCGCACCTGGGCCGTACGCAACCAGCCCAACCTGCCCCTGGTGACAGGCATGCAGTGGCAGCCCCTGAGCATGCTGCTGGGCATGCTGACGCTGACGACGGTCGTCTCCATATTCATCTTCACGTTGATGTACCGGGAACAGCTGGTGTCCATCGCGGTCGCCGAGCGCACCCGCGAACTGCGGCGCAGCGAAGCCCGCATCCGCGGCCTCCTCGACACCGCCACCAACGCGATTTTCATCCTCGATGACGGCGGGCGCATCGAGAGCAGCAACCAGGCCGCGAACCGCCTGTTCGGCGACGAGGACGATGGCGGGCTGCCTGCGCATTTCGCCGAACTGTTTCCGGGTGTGCCCGAGAAGCAGCTCCTGCAGGCCTCCAACCAGGAATTCCAGGTCGTCCTGAGAGACCAGGAAAGGCGCTACCTGCAGGTCTCGGTCAGCAGCACCGGCGCCGAGGGCCAGCAGTCGCGCATCGCCGTCCTGAACGACGTCACGCTCAGGCGCCGCATGGAGAACAACGAGCGCGAGCAGAAGCTGCTGCTGCAGAACATCATGCGGTCTATGGATGAAGGTCTGCTGGTGTCGCGCGCCGGCCATCCGCTGATGGTCAACCCCAAGACCGAGTCGCTGTTTCCGAACGCATCCGCGCTGGTCCGGTCCAGGCCGGTGCCCAACCAGGTCGGCTGGCTGGACCCGGAAACGCTGGAGCCGATCCTCGAGGAGAGCCTGCCGCTGCACCGCATCCTCGTCGGCGAGGAAGTGCAGAACGAGGAGTATTTCATCCAGAACGAGTACCAGCCCGAGGGCGTCCATGTCGAAGTGACCGGCAATGCGCTGCTTGACGCGGGCATGCGGCGCATCGGCGCGATGGTGGTGCTGCGTGACATCTCCCACCGCAAGGCATACGAGCGCAGGCTGCAGGAGACCGCCGCCCAGCTGGCACTCAGCAACCAGGAACTGGAGAGCTTTGCCCGCGCGGCCTCGCACGACCTGCAGGAACCCCTGCGCAAGGTGCAGCGCTTCGGCTCCCTGCTGCGCATGTCGCGCGCCGACCAACTGGACGAACAGGGGCTGGATTTCCTCGACCGCATGATCAATGCCGCCGACCGCATGTCCGCGCTGATCGACGGCCTGCTGACGCTGGCGCGGGTCACCTCCAAGGCCGCGCCGTTCTCCTCGACGCGCCTGAATACGGTGCTCAGCGAGGTACTGGAGGACCTGCAGATCCGGATCGAGGATACCGGCGCCGAGATCGACGCCGGTTCGCTGCCGACCATCGACGCGGACCCGGTGCAGATGCGCCAGCTGTTCCAGAACCTGATCAGCAACGGCCTGAAATACCAGCCCGAGGGCAACCGGCCCAAGATCACCATACGCGCGGAACAGCTGATCCGGGCCCGACCGGTCGAGCACCGCTGCTGGAAGCTGACCTTCCAGGACAACGGCATCGGCTTCGCACAGGAAGACGCGGGCCGGATTTTCGGCGTGTTCTCGCGCCTGCACGGCCGCGGCGAATACGAGGGCTCCGGCGTCGGCCTGTCCATCTGCCGCAAGATCGCCGAGCGACATCATGGCGAGATCAGCGCCACCTCGGTGCCGGGCGAGGGCGCCACCTTCACGGTCATCCTGCCGGAAAATCAGCCCGGCGCCGCCCGCACCCCGGAACCGGCATGAACAGGGGGCAATGGCAACCGGTATTCGAGAGCACCGCGCTCCCCGGCGGCGCGGCACGCGAGTTCTGGGTGCAGGGCGTGGCCGGCTTCGCGCTGCGCCTCCACGGCCACCTGGGGGCGTTCGTCAACCACTGCCCGCACCAGGGCCTGCCCCTGAACTGGCGCCCGCACGACTTCCTGTCCGTGGACCGCCTGCACATCGTCTGCGCCAATCACGGCGCGGTGTTCGACTGCTACAGCGGCCACTGCCTGGGCGGTCCCTGCGCGGGCGGCGGGCTGGCGCCCTGGGACGTCCGCGAGCAGGACGGCATGATCGAGGTGTGTACGCCGCCCCCGCCGTTCCGCTGACGCCGCCTTACCCGTCCAGCGCGCGCCGGATGCGTGCGACCCCCTCCTGCAGGCGCGCGATGTCCGTGGTGTAGGCCAGCCGGATGCGGCGGTCTGCCTCCTGCACGCCGAAATCATCGCCCGGCGTGACAGCGACACCGTGATCCTCCAGCAGGCGACGACAGAACTCCATGGCGCGCTCCCCGGTGGCGCCGATGTCGAGATACAGGTAGAAGGCGCCGGCGGGATCGGCGAGCAGCGGCAGCGGCAGCGGCGCCAGCGCTTCCAGCAGCGCATCGCGACGCTGCGCGAACCGGGCGCAACGGGCCTGCAGTTCCTCCTGTACGCCGGGCTCGAAGGCTGCCAGTGCGGCGTACTGTGACGGCGTCGGTGCGGCCAGGTAGATATTCTGCGCCAGCCGCTCCAGCGCCTCGCCGGCCCAGTCGGGCGCGACCAGCCAGCCAACCCGCCAGCCGGTCATACCGAAATACTTCGAGAAACTGTTGATCACGATCACGTGGTCACCGCACCGCAGCGCCGTGCAGGGTTCCCCGCTGTACTGCAGCCCCTGGTAGATCTCGTCGCACAGGACCAGCCCGCCCAGCCCGGCCACGGCATCGCAGATCCGCCCGAGCTGTTCACCGTCCAGGACCGAACCGGTCGGGTTGGCCGGGCTGGCGAGCATGACCGCGCGGGTACGGCCGGTCCAGTGGCGCGCAATCAGTTCGGGGGTCAGTTGCCAGTTGTCCGCCGCGCAGACCGGCACCATTACCGGGCGCGCCCCGCTGCACAGCACGAAGCTGCGATTGCACGGATAGCCGGGGTCCGGCAGCAGCACCTCGTCCCCGGGGCCGAAGAAGCAGGGCGCGATGATCGAGAGCGCGCCCGAGGCGCCCGGCGTGACGAGCACCCTTCCGGGTGCCACCTCCAGCCCGAACCGCGTGCGGTACCAGTTCGCGATGGCCGCCCTGAGGGCCGGCAGCCCGGCCGCCGGGGTGTAGTGGGTGCGCCCGGCCTGCAGCGCCTCGACGCCACGCCGGCAGACCGCTTCCGGTGTCGCAAAATCCGGTTCGCCCACCTCCAGGTGGACGATATCCTGCCCCTGCGCCTCCAGTTCGCGGGCGCGGCCCAGCAGCGCCATCACGTGGAACGGCCGGACCTCCCGCATGCGCGCGGCGATCGCCCCGGCCCGCCGGTTCCCGGGCTGCCCCGGCCCCGAATGCACTGTCACAAAATGGTGCTCCCGCCCGGATGGTGGCCAGTGACTATAATTGACCGCAGGCAGGGAAGCACTCACGACGCCTGGATGCCGGCGGGAACCTGGAAGGGGCCATGCTGGTATGCCCTCCGGATTTCTGATAGCTTCGCTCCGTTTTGCAGGGCCGCCAGCCGATTCGACCGGTTTCCGTGTGTCGATGGGCAGGGTTTCACCGGGAGGGCGGCCGCAAGGGATTGTCATCGTCAGCGGGAGGCCTCAGGCATGCCAAAGGGCACGAAATCCACGACCAAGAAGACCGGCGCCAGCCGCCAGGCCACCACCGCCAAGAGCAGCCGGGCCGCCCGGCCAGCCAGAAGCGCCGCGGCTCGCAAGCCCGCCGCAAAGAAGACCGCCACCTCGGCCCGGACGACAACGAAAAAACCCGCCCCGCGCAAGAGCGCGGCAGCATCCGTCAAAGAAGCAGTAGCGAAGGCAGTGAAGAAAGTATCCAGCAAGCGGACCGCAACCACCCCGGCCAAGAAGACCTCCACGGCACGCAAGCCGACGACGGCCGGCAAGACCGCCGCCAGCAAGACCCGGCGCACGACGACGGCCAAGGCTGCCACGCGCAAGCCGGCCACGAAGGCCAAGGCCGCAGCCGCCGGCAAGGCGAAGACCACGGCACGGGCGGCCACCAAGACCAAGGCGACCGCGAAAAAGACCCCGGTCAGGAAAACGGGCGCTGCCAGCAGCAAGCCGGCGGCCAAGGCGGCTGCGCCGGCGAAGCCGTCCCGCGCCAGGGCGGCCGCCGCGAAGACGACAACGCGCAAGCCCTCCGGCACCGCGCGCAAGCCCGCCGCGACCAAGGCCCCGGCGAAGGCTGCCGCCACGCAGAAGAAGCCGGCGGCGCGGAAACCGGCCGGCAGCGCGCGCCCGAACCCACGGCGCGCCTCGGCGAGCATCCTGTCGGGCCCGATGATGTCGGAAATCCAGCCCTACAAGTCGAAGTCGAACGAAGAGTACATGTCGCGCGAGCAGCTCGAGCACTTCTCGCAGATTCTCCTGAAGTGGAAGCAGGAACTGATGCAGGAAGTGGATCGCACCATGATCCACATGAAGGAAGAGGCGGCGAACTTTGCCGACCCGAGCGACCGCGCCACCCAGGAGGAGGAGTTCAGCCTGGAGCTGCGCACCCGCGACCGGGAGCGGAAGCTGATCCGGAAGATCGATGACACGCTCGATCTGATCGACCGGGAAGACTACGGTTATTGCGAATCCTGCGGCGTCGAGATCGGCGTCCGTCGCCTCGAGGCACGCCCCACCGCCACGCTCTGCATCGACTGCAAGACCCTGGCCGAGGTGAAAGAGCGGCAGGTCGGCGGCCGCTAGGCCGCCGGAGCGTCTCCCACCGCGGATGGGTCCGGCCCGGCGCACGGCGGGCGCCGCCATCGTCGGCCGGTTCGCTCCGTCCCCCACGGGCCCCCTGCACTTCGGTTCCCTGTTCGCCGCGCTGGCGAGCTACCTGGATGTCGCTTCGCGCGGCGGGCGCTGGCTGGTCCGCATCGAGGACATCGACCCCCCGCGCGAGGTAACCGGCGCCCGCCAGGCCATCCTGGAGGCGCTTGCCGCGCACGGGCTGAACCCGGTCGAGGATGTCATCTACCAGTCGCACCAGGCGGCACTGCACGATGCGTCGCTGCAGGCACTGGGCCGGGACGGCCACCTGTTCTACTGCACCTGCACCCGCAAGGCCCTGGCGGCGGTCCCGGGCCCCTACCCGGGCACCTGCCGCAACCGGCGCGAGCCACCCCGGCGCTCGCACGCGGTGCGGTTCCGGGTCGCGGAGGGAGCAGCCATCCGCTTCGAAGACGGCATCCTCGGTCCGCAGGTTTTCGAACCGGGGGATCTGGGCGATTTCATCGTGCGCCGGCGCGACGGGCTGGTGGCCTACCACCTGGCGGTGGTCGCCGACGATGCGGCACAGGGCATCTCCACGATCCTGCGCGGCGCCGACCTGCTGGATTCCACGCCGCTGCATATCTGCCTGCAACACGCACTGGGACACCCGGTACCGGAGTACCTGCACGTTCCGGTCCTGACCTGTGGCGGCGCCAAGCTGAGCAAGCAGACCGGCGCTCCCGCCCTCGATGCCACGCGCGCGGCCGAGAACCTGTGCCGGGCGCTCGCCCTGCTTGGCCAGCCGGTGCCCGGCAGCGGGCCGGGCCGCGAGGTGACGACGCTGCTGAAGACCGCGTGCGCCAACTGGCGGCGCGAGCTGGTCCCCAGGCAGGCGGAGATCGAGCTGGGGCCGGAATTCGGCGATGTCACGGGCGGTGCATGAACTGGCCCTGCCCGGCCCGTTACGGTAGATTGAGGCAAGGAACGCGCAAGGATGCCCGCCCGCCGATGACCGATGTCTTCCTTTCTCCGGCAGCTGTCGGACGAGACCGGCGCCACCGGAACACCCCCACCGGAATCCAGCCCGCATGAAGCGGCAGGCGCCTGCCCGACCGGATTCCACGCCGACGACCGTACCGTCCTCTTTCCACGGCATGATCGGCGCGTCGCCGCCCATGCAGGCCGTATTCCGTTATATCGAGCGCGCTGCGCCCACCGACGCCACCGTGCTGATCAGCGGTGAAACCGGCACCGGCAAGGAACTGGCGGCGCGTGCGCTGCACGCCCTGAGCAATCGTGACAGCGGCGAATTCATCGCGGTGAACTGCGCGGCCATCCCGGAAACCCTGGTGGAGGCCGAACTGTTCGGTAACGAGAAGGGCGCGTTCACCGGCGCCGTCAGCAAGCGGCGCGGCCTGGTGGAGGCCGCTGACCGCGGCACGCTGTTCCTTGACGAGGTGGGCGAACTGCCACTGGAGGCGCAGGCCCGGCTCCTGCGGGTATTGCAGGAAGGCGAGATCCGGCGCGTCGGCGCGACGCGCACCAACACGGTCAACGTCCGTATCATCGCCGCAACCCACCGCAACCTGTCCGCCCTGGTGCAGGAGGGTCGTTTCCGCGAGGATCTCTACTTCCGGCTGAACGTGCTGTCGATCCGCATGCCGCCCCTGCGCGAACGCGCCGAGGACATCCCGGCCCTCGCCGAAAGCCTGCTGCGTCAGCACGCGGCGGGCCTGCAACGGCCGGTCCGTGGCTTCGAGAGCGAGGCGCTGCGGACGCTGTGCCGGGCGCCGTGGCGCGGCAACGTGCGGGAACTGGACAACGTCATCCACCGCGCCTGCATCCTCAGCGACAGCCCGGTCATCGCGCAGGGTGATCTGCAGTTCGACGGCGAAGGGGAAGCTGGCGCCGATGACGGCCACGATGTCGCCGACTGGCCCCGGCAACTGAGCCTGGAGCAGTACGTGGAGCACTTCCTGCTCGCCAACCAGCACCACATGACCGAGACCGAGATTGCCCAGAACCTGGGCATCAGCCGCAAGTGCCTGTGGGAGAAGCGTCAGAAACTGGGCATTCCGCGCCGCCAGGCCAGCGAGCGGCGGGGCGAGACGGAACGCGCGTGAACTGTTACCAATCGAAACACTTCGCGATTATTTTGACCATCCGGTAACACTTTGCGCTTGATTATTGCAGTAATTTCTTCGATAAATATCGTATACCTTTGTATTTATTGATTATTTTTTATTTGGCACGCAACCTGCACAGCATATCACGCCAAGAGGACACACGCTGCGGCGAAGGCTTTCGGCCAGGGTCACGAGGACCAGAGTCTGCGGGTGACGAGGCATGGACGCCTCACGGAATAACAACAACAATCCCTTGCTTCAACCTGTGAGGGGAAGCTCTTCGGAGCTTCCTCCTCGTTTTTCCGGGATGATCCGTTTTCCTGAGTGGCAAAGTCGTGGTAAAAAGACGCCGCGATTCGCCGGCCCATGCAGCAGACCCGCCCACCCCCTCTGCATGGCTGGTCGCGCCCGGTTTCCCCGGAAACTGTGAGTGCGCCGGCGAAAGGGGCAAGGTCCGCCGATCCGGACCGGCCCCGCAAGCCAGACGGCCCGCCCGATCCAGCCTCGCCGCCCCCTGGCGCGAAGCGTCGCTGATCGTCGACCCGGAGCGTGCCCGGACCGGTGGCAACTGGAAGGTACCTGGGCTCGCCCGACTGCGAGAGGAGTTCGCGTGAAGGAAATCACGGAATCGGAGCATGGCATCGCGCCTGCACAGATCAATCCGAATGCGCTGGAGATCGTCGAGAGGCTGAACGAGGCGGGCCACGAGGCCTACCTCGTCGGCGGCTGCCTGCGGGACCTCCTGCTGGGCATCCCGCCCAAGGACTTCGACGTCGCCACGTCGGCGCACCCGGAGCAGGTGCGCTCGCTGTTCCGGAACTCGCGCCTGATCGGCCGCCGGTTCCGGCTCGCGCACATCCGCCACGGCAGGGAGACCACCGAGGTCGCCACGTTCCGGGCCGGCGGCGAGCACTGGGACAGCGCCGACAGCGAGGCCGATGCCGAACTGCACGTGGAAACCGGCCGCATCCTGCGGGACAACGTGTACGGCACGCTGGAAACGGACGCCGCCCGCCGCGACTTCACCATCAACGCGCTGTACCTGCGGCCGGCCGACTGGACCGTGCTGGATTTCAGCGACGGGATCGGCGACCTGCGCAAGAAAAAGATCCGCGTGCTGGGCACCCCGGCGGAACGCTTCCGCGAAGACCCCGTGCGCATGCTGCGGGCTGCGCGGCTGCAGGCCAAGCTGGGCCTGAAGATCGGCAGGGAGGAAGAGGAGGCCATCCGCAAGCTGGGCAAGCTGCTGGTGCACGTGCCGCCCGCCCGCCTGTTCGATGAGTACACCAAGCTGTTCATGCACGGCCACGCCGTACGGAGCATGGAACTGCTCGACGAGTACGGCCTGACCGAGTACCTGTTCCCGACCCTGGCGGAATACTACCCGGAACAGCCGGAAGTGGCGGCGCTGGTCCGCCAGGCGCTGGTCAACACCGATGAACGGGTGGCCAACGACCAGCGCATCACGCCCGCATTCCTCATCGCCGTGTTCCTGTGGCCGGAGTTCCTGGAGCAGCATCGCGCCCAGCTCGACGCCGGCGATTCGCCACTGGAAGCCTGCAACCGCGCGGCGCACGCCGTCATCATGGAGCAGTGCCAGTCGATCAGCATCCCGAAGCGCTTCAGCATGGTCGTCAAGGACATCTGGGACCTGCAGTTCCGGCTGCCGAACAACGGCAACCGCAAGCGTGCCGTGCAGCTCCTGGACCACCGCCGCTTCCGTGCGGCCTACGACTTCCTGCTGTTGCGCGAGATGGCCGGGGAAAACCTCGAAGGCCTGGGCGAATGGTGGACGCACTTCCAGGAGGAAGATCACGGCCCGCGACCGGAACGGACGGACGAGGACGAAAACGAGGACGAGGAATCCGAAGAGCGCGCGCCGCGCCGGCCGCGCGGTGAGCAGCGGAGCGAGCAGCCCGCCGGACCGCGCCGCAGACGCCGCCGGCGCCGGCGCCGGCGTCCTGCTCCGGAGTGAGCAATCGCTATCACGCCGCCGCAATCGGCGTCGGCGCCAACCTGGGCAGGCCACGCCTGCAGGTGCGTAACGCGCTGCGTGCGATCCGGCGCCTGCCGGCCACGCACATCGAGGCCGTCTCGGCGCTTTATCGCAGCGCCCCGCTCGGACCGCAGATCCAGCCGGCCTACCTCAACGCCGCCGTCCGCGTCCGGACGCGGCTGGGCCCGCTGGCACTGCTGCGTAACCTGCAGTCGATCGAAGACCGCCAGGGGCGTCATCGTGGCCGTCGCTGGGGCGCACGCACGCTGGATCTGGACCTGCTGCTCTACGATCAGCTGGCGGTGCAGACAACGCTGCTGACGGTACCCCATCCGGAGATGGTCAAGCGGGATTTTGTTCTATACCCTTTGGCCGATATCGCGCCCGGATGGCAGCTGCCGGACGGGCGCACGGTACAGGCCCTGGCCGGCGCGCGCGCCGGGGGCAGCCTGCGCAGGGTCAGCTACTAGTCGGCCGGGACATGCCTCCAGCAACCAGCAAATTCATCGCCATCGAGGGCACCATCGGCGTGGGCAAGACCACGCTGGCGCGGCGGCTGGCGGACACCTTCGGCTACGCCACCGTCCTGGAACAGCCGGAAGCCAACCCCTTCCTGCAGCGCTTCTACGAGGATCGCGCGCAGAACGCGCTGGCGACGCAGCTTTTCTTCCTCTTCCAGCGTTCACAGCAGATGCAGGCGCTGACCACGCCGGCTGCCGGCGCGCAGCAGGGTGAACTGTTCCGCCGGGGGCACGTCGCAGACTACATGCTGGAGAAGGACCGCATCTTCGCCGGCATCAACCTCACCCCGGATGAAATCGACCTGTACAACCGCGTCTACGCGAGTATGACCATCGACGTGCCGGCACCCGACCTCGTCATCTACCTGCAGGCGCCGGCGGACGTGCTGCAGAAGCGCATCGCCCGCCGCGGCAACGCCTTCGAGCAGCGTATTGCCGCCAGTTACCTGGAAGCGCTGAACGCGGCCTACACGGCATTCTTCCACGACTACCAGGACGCCCCGCTGCTGATCGTCAACGCGGCCGATATCAACCTTGCCGCCAGCGAACAGGATTACCAGGAACTGCTCACCCGTATCGCGGAGTGTTCCAGCGGGCGCAACTACTTCAACCCATTGCCAGCGGCGGAAACTCGGCTAACCTGAGCCGCAGGATCACCGGTATAACGAAATGAAACGAATCAACCTGCTGACGCTCGCGGGCTACCGCGAACGCGGCGAGCACTTCGCCTGCCTGACCGCCTACGACGCCAGCTTCGCGCGCTGCATGGCGGACGCCGGCGTCGAGGTCATACTCGTGGGCGATTCGCTCGGCATGGTCCTGCAGGGACACAGCAGCACCATCCCGGTCACCGTGCAGGACATGGCCTACCACGTCAGGGCCGTGAAACGCGGGACCCGGGAAACGGAACTGCGGCCGATGATCATGGCCGACATGCCGTTCATGAGCTTCGCCACGCTGGAGGACACCCTCAGCAATGCCGGCGTGCTCATGCGCGCGGGCGCTCAGGTGGTGAAGATCGAGGGTGGCCGGGAACTGGCCGAGCGCGTCGCGCGACTGCACGAGAACGGCGTGCCCTGCTGCGTGCACCTGGGCCTGACCCCGCAGTCGGTCAACTGCTTCGGGGGATTCCGGGTGCAGGGCCGGGGCGCCGAGCAGGCCGCGCAGATGCTGGAGGATGTCCGCATCCTCACCGAGGCCGGTGCCGCGATCGTCCTGCTCGAGTGCGTGCCGGAGCCACTGGCCACCCGCATCCAGCAGGAAGTATCCGTACCCACCATCGGGATCGGCGCCGGCCCCAACCTGGACGGGCAGGTCCTGGTCATGCACGACATCCTTGGCCTCGGCGTCGGCCGGTCACCGCGCTTCGTGAAGAATTTCCTGGCCGGCGAGGAAAGCATCACCGGCGCGTTCCGGGCGTTCGGCGACGCGGTGCGCAAGGGCACCTACCCGGCGGCGGAACACTGGTTCGCCGAGTGACGATCCCGTCGCCGCGCCGCTGATCACACCTGCCATGCACAGCGCCAGCACCATTGCCGAAGTTCGCAGCGAGGTCGCGGCGTTGCGCGACGCGGGCCGGCGCGTCGCGCTCGTTCCAACCATGGGCAACCTGCACACCGGCCATCTTGATTTGGTGGCTGCGGCGCGCGCGGACGGTCACGCCGTGGTGGCCAGCATCTTCGTGAATCCGCTGCAGTTCGGCGCCGGCGAGGACCTCGACCGGTACCCGCGCACACCCGCTGCGGATATCGACAAGCTGACCCGTGCCGGCACCGCGCTCCTGTTCATGCCGACCGTGGAAGAAATGTACCCGGTGCCGCTGGAGCAGCAGACGGCCGTCGAGGTGCCGGGCCTCTCCACGCTGCACTGCGGCGCCTCGCGACCGGGTCATTTCCGCGGCGTCGCCACGGTGGTCTGCAAGCTGTTCAACATTGTCGGGCCGGACGCTGCCTATTTCGGCGAGAAGGACTTCCAGCAGTTGCAGGTGATCCGTCGCATGGTGCGGGATCTGTGCCTGCCGGTCTCGGTGCATGGCGTGCCGACCCGCCGCGAGGAGGATGGCCTGGCCATGAGTTCCCGCAACGGCTACCTGAGCCGGGAGGAGCGCGCACTGGCGCCCGTGCTGCGCCGCGAACTGCTGGCGCTGGCGGACCTGGCGGGCGGTTCGGAAATCCCCTTCCGGGAACTGGAGTGGCAGTGCGAGAGGCGCCTGGAGGCGGCGGGGTTCGAACCGGACTATGTCTCGATCTGCCACCGGGACGACCTGCTACCGGCGCAGCGCGGTGAGTCCGGACTCGTCATTCTGGCCGCCGCAAAACTCGGCCGGACCCGCCTGATCGACAATGTGACACTGGCATGAAATGTGTCTACGATGGCGTTGTACGTGTTCGATAGTTAGGGCATACTTTTGCGCCCGTTGCCGTAAGGCCCTTGATTCTCATGGGTTTTACACGGGCATGAGAGCGATACAGGCGAGGTGGCAGGACGATGCACTCGATCATGTTGAAGGCCAAGCTGCACCAGGCGCGCGTGACCCACGCGGTCCTGGAATATGAAGGTTCCTGCGCCATCGATGGCGAGCTGCTGGACCTCGCCGGACTGCGTGAATACGAGCAGATCCAGATCTACAACATCGACAACGGCGAACGCTTCACCACCTACGTCATCCGCGGCGAGGCAGGCTCCCGCATCATTTCCGTGAACGGCGCCGCGGCGCACAAGGCCAAGCCCGGCCACCGCATCATCATTTGCGCCTACGCCCATTACAGCGAGGCCGAACTGGTCGGCTACAAGCCGCGCCTGGTCTATCTCGACGAAAACAACGACGTCCGCGAAACGGCGCGGGCGATCCCCGTGCAGGTCGCCTGACCCGGCTCGGCTACATCCCTTTCGTTGCTACAATCCCTGCAGGCTTTTTCCAAGAGGGAGCATGCGCCGGACCGGCGCTTCAGCTGTTTTGACCGGCAACACCCCGCCTGAGACAACCGCCCCCAACGGACTGCCGGAATGGCAGTCCCTGGCCGCACACCGCCGGGAACTGGAACCGGTCACCATCCAGGCACTGTTTGACGGGGACGCCCGCCGCTTCGAACATTTCTCGGCCCGGGCCGCCGGGCTGCACCTGGACTTCTCCAAGAACCGCCTGACCCGGCAGACTCTGCTCCTGCTGGCGGCACTGGCCCGCGCGCGGGGCCTGGAATCCGCCATCGCGAGGCTGTTTTCGGGTGCCGAGGTGAACGGCACGGAAGGTCGTCCCGCACTGCACACCGCGTTGCGCGCGCCCGAAGGCGCTGACATCCGGGTACACGGTGAGAACATCGTGCCGCTGGTGCAGTCCACGCTTGCGCGGATGAAAGACCTGACCCGGCAACTGCACGCCGGCGCCTGGCCGGGCGGAACCGGGAAGCCCGTGCGTGACGTGGTCTGTATCGGCATCGGCGGCTCGCACCTCGGCCCGAAGATGGTGACGACGGCACTGCGGCCGTACCGGAACGGTCCGCTGCGCTGCCGCTTCGTCGCGAACATCGACGGCGCCCACATCACCGAGGTGCTGCAGGGTCTCGATGCGGAAACCACGCTGTTCCTGGTCGCATCCAAGTCGTTCACCACCCGGGAGACACTCGCCAACGCCCGTACCGCCCGCGACTGGTTCCTGCAGCAGGGCGGCAGCGAAACCGACCTCGCCCGGCACTTCATCGCCGTGACGGCGAACACGCCGCGTGCCACCGAATTCGGTGTCGCGCCCGCGAACGTCTTCCCGATGTGGGACTGGGTCGGCGGCCGTTACTCGTTGTGGTCGGCCATCGGGCTGCCGATCTGCTTCAGCATCGGTTTCGAGCACTTCCAGGCGCTGCTGGCGGGCGCCCGGGAGATGGACACGCATTTCCGGGACGCACCAATTGCGGAGAACATGCCCGCCCTGCTGGCGCTGCTGGCGGTCTGGCACCGCAATTTCTGGGGCGCCGCCTCCCACGCGGTCGTACCCTATGACCATTCGCTGCGTACGCTCCCCGCCTACCTGCAGCAGCTGGACATGGAGAGCAGCGGCAAGTCCGTGCGCAACAACGGCCAGGCGGCGGACTACCCGACCGGTCCGGTGCTCTGGGGTGGCGAGGGCAGCAACGGTCAGCACGCGTTCCACCAGTTGCTGCACCAGGGGTCTGACCTGGTGCCGGTGGACTTCATCGTGCCCCTGCGTCCACACCACGGGCTGGCGGACCAGCATACGCAGCTGTTCGCCAGCTGCCTGAGCCAGGGCGCGGCATTGATGCACGGCCGGACCGCGGCGGAGGCATACGGGGAACTGGTCGCATCCGGTCTGCCGGAAACGGAGGCGAAGCGGCTCGCGCCGCACAAGGCACATCCGGGCAACCGCCCCTCCAACACGCTGACCATGGACCAGCTCACGCCACGGACGCTGGGTGCGCTGATCGCGCTGTACGAGCACAGGGTGTTCACCCAGGGGGTGATCTGGGACATCAACCCGTTCGACCAGTGGGGGGTGGAACTGGGCAAGCAACTCGCCGGCGCATTGTACGAGCAGTTGCAACAACCGGCAGGCGGGCGGGCGCTGGACAGTTCCACCGCCGGTCAGTGCGCGCGGTACAGCGCCGCGAACCGCGGCCGCTAGCCGAATTTCAGTTTGCGGTAGCGGCGCGCTATCATCAGGCGCATCGCTGAACGATCCGCGGAGTGTTCCCATGTCCGGCAAGATTTACCCCGTCGATGCTGCCTACGCCGCCGGCGCCAACATCGACCGCGCCACCTACGACGCCTGGTACCGGGAATCGCTGGAGAATCCGGACGCATTCTGGGCGGCCCGGGCGCGCGAACACCTGGACTGGTTCGAGGCATGGGACCAGGTCCGCGAAAGTGACCTCTCGCAGGGCCGGGTACAGTGGTTCCGGAACGGCAAACTCAACGTCAGCCACAACTGCATCGATCGTCACCTCGAAAAACGGGGCGACCAGGTGGCGATCATCTGGGAGGGTGACGAACCGGACTCGGATGCGCACATCACCTACGGCGAATTGCATGCCGAGGTCTGCAGGCTGGCGAATGTCCTGAAATCGCGCGGTGTGAAAAAAGGCGACCGCGTCTGTATCTACATGCCCATGATTCCGCTGGCCGCCTACGCAATGCTGGCCTGCACCCGCATCGGCGCGATCCACTCGGTGGTGTTCGGCGGATTCTCGCCGGAATCGCTGAAGGACCGGATCCTCGACTCTGACTGCCAGACCGTGATCACCGCCGACGAGGGCGTGCGCGGCGGGAAGACCATCCCGCTCAAGGCCAATACCGATGCAGCCGTCGCCCAGTGCCCGAACGTGCACACGGTGCTGGTGGCGCGCCGGACCGGCGGCGAGATCGACTGGAAAGACGGGCGTGACGTCTGGATGCAGGAGGCGATGGAAGCGGCCGCGGCGGATTGCCCGGCCGAACCGATGGACGCCGAGGACCCGATGTTCATCCTCTATACCTCCGGCTCCACCGGCAAGCCCAAGGGGGTGCTGCACACCACCGGCGGGTACCTGCTGCAGGCCACCATGACGCACCGCTACGTGCTGGACTACCGCGAAGGCGACATCTACTGGTGCACCGCCGACGTCGGCTGGGTCACCGGTCACAGCTACATCGTCTACGGTCCGCTCGCGAACGGTGCGACGACGCTCATGTTCGAGGGCGTGCCCACCTACCCGGATGCCAGTCGCTGCTGGCAGATCGTCGACAAGCACCAGGTCAACACCTTCTACACCGCGCCCACGGCGATCCGCGCCCTGATGGCGCTGGGCGACGAACCGGTGCGGTCGACCTCCCGCAGGTCGCTGCGACTGCTCGGCACGGTGGGGGAACCGATCAACCCGGAAGCCTGGGAGTGGTACCACCGGGTGGTGGGTGATGCGCGCTGCCCGATCGTGGACACCTGGTGGCAGACCGAGACCGGTGCGATCATGATCGCGCCGCTGCCCGGGGCCTTCGACCTGAAACCCGGCTCCGCCACCCTGCCCTTCTTCGGTGTCAAGCCGGGGCTGATGGACGAGAGCGGCAAGCTGATCGAGGGCGCGGCGTCGGGCAACCTGGTGATCCTGGCCGCCTGGCCCAGCCAGCTCCGCACCGTGTTCGGCGACCATGAGCGTTGCGTGCAAACCTACTATTCCGCCTACCCCGGTTACTACTTCACGGGCGACGGGGCGCGCCGCGACGAGGACGGCTACTACTGGATCACCGGCCGCGTGGACGATGTGCTGAACGTGTCCGGGCACCGGATCGGTACGGCGGAGGTCGAGAGCGCGCTGGTGCTGCACGAGCAGGTGGCGGAGGCCGCCGTGGTCGGCTACGAGCACGCGGTGAAGGGACAGGGCATCTACGCCTACGTCACCCCGATGAAAGGCGTCGAAGGCGATGCCGAACTGGAACAGTCCCTGCGCGACATGGCGGTGCGCGAGATCGGCGCCATCGCCAGGCCGGACCTGATCCAGTTCGCACCCGCGTTGCCCAAGACCCGGTCCGGCAAGATCATGCGCCGCATCCTGCGCAAGATCGCAGCCAACGAACTGGACAACCTCGGCGACACCACGACACTGGCCGACCCGGGCGTGGTGAATGCATTGATCGAGAACCGAAAGAACCGGTGACTGTTGGTCCGCTGTCAGCATGCATGCTGACCCACGGCACCCTTTTTTGCGGGCGCCGTGGGTCAGGCTTCAGCCTGACGCCGACAGGGCCTGCGCCGGGCTACGTGCCGCCGTAGCGGAACAGCACATACGCGGCGGCCGCTGACAACACCAACAGGTAGACCATTCCTTCCAGCACGACATCACGCAGCGCGGAACGATTCTCCGCGCGCCCTTCGGGCGTCCTGCGGTTGCGCCATACGGCGCGTGCCGCCAGGATCAGGATCGCGGCGCTCGCCACCAGTACCAGCACGCCGGCGCTGATTTTCAGGAATTCCTCCAAGCCTGCCTCTTTTCCAGTATCTTCAATTCATTGTTACCCAGTCCGACTGCATTGTGGGTGCGGCTCCAGTCCCACTCAGTCCGGCTGAAGCCGGACCCACAACAGCAGGGCATGGGTGCGACTTCGTGGGTGCGACTTCAGTCGCACGGCTGAGCATACAAAAAAAAAACGGGCCTCCTCGCGGAAGCCCGTTTCCCTGCCACGCGGTGGTGGATCAGACCGTGGTTTCGGCCACGACCTCCGCACTCGCGTTCTGGTCGACATCCTTCATGGTCAGCTTGATGCGACCGCGGTTGTCGATGTCGAGCACCAGCACGTTGATTTCCTGGCCCTCTTCCAGGTGATCGTTGACCCGCTCCACCCGCTCGTTCTTGATCTGCGAGATATGCACCAGTCCGTCCTTGCCCGGCAGGATATTGACGAATGCACCGAAGTCCACGATGCGCACGACCCGGCCGCGGTAGACCCGGCCCACCTCGGCTTCCGCCGTGATGGCGTCGATCTGCGACTTGGCCTCTTCCAGGCCCTCGCGCGTATCGGCGTAGATCCGTACCTGGCCGTCATCCTCTATATCGATCGACGCACCCGTCTCCTCGCAGATGGCGCGAATGACCGCGCCACCCTTGCCGATGACATCACGGATCTTGTCGACCGGGATGCGCATCGTCTCCATCGCCGGTGCGTTACCGGATACCTCGGCACGCGGCTCGGCAATGACGGCACACATCTGCTCGAGGATCTGGGCCCTCGCCTCACCGGCCTGGTTCAGCGCGATCTCCATGATCTCCTCGGTGATGCCCGCGATCTTGATGTCCATCTGCAGGGCGGTGACACCGGCATCGGTACCGGCCACCTTGAAGTCCATGTCGCCGAGGTGATCCTCGTCACCGAGGATGTCGGTCAGGACGGCGAAGCGATCGCCTTCCTTCACCAGGCCCATGGCGATACCGGCCACCGGCGCCGAGATCGGCACACCGGCGTCCATCAGCGCCAGCGAGCTGCCGCAGACGCTGGCCATGGAACTGGAGCCGTTGGACTCGGTGATCTCCGAGACCACGCGCAGCGTGTACGGGAACTCCTCCTCGGTCGGGATCACCGCCTGGATACCGCGACGCGCCAGCCGGCCGTGACCGATCTCGCGACGTTTCGGCGAACCGATGAAACCGGTCTCGCCGACGCAGAACGGCGGGAAGTTGTAATGCAGCATGAGGTGATCCTTCCGTTCACCTTCCAGCGCGTCGATGATCTGCGCATCGCGGGCGGTGCCCAGCGTCGCGGTCACCAGCGCCTGCGTCTCACCCCGGGTGAACAGCGCCGAACCGTGGGTCTTGGGCAGGACGCCCACCTCGATGCTCAGGTTGCGCACCGTCTTGGTATCACGGCCGTCGATGCGCGGCTCGCCACTGAGGACGCGTTCGCGCACGATGCGCTTCTCCATTGCACCGAACTGGCCAGCGACGATGTCGGCCTCGATGTCCTCGCCAGCCAGTTGCTCGATGGCGGCCGAACGCAGTTCGTCGAGACGGTCCCGCCGCTCCATCTTGTCGATGATGCGGTAGGCGTCGCCGATCTGCGCACCGAAGCCCTGCTCCAGTTTCGACGCGAGCTCGGAGTAATCCGGGCCGGCCGGAATCTCCCAGGCCGGCTTGGCGCCTTCCGCCGCGAATTCCTTGATGGCGTTGATGACGACCTGCATCTCCTGGTGTCCGTAGAGCACGGCGCCCAGCATCTGGTCCTCGCTGAGTTCCTTGGCCTCTGACTCGACCATCAGGACGGCGTCGTCGGTACCGGCGACCACCATGTCCAGCAGCGATTCACGCAGTTCGTCGTAGCCCGGGTTGAGGATGTAGCACCCGTCGCGGTAACCGACGCGCGCGCCACCGATCGGCCCCTGGAACGGGATGCCGGAAACCATCAGGGCAGCCGAGGTACCGATCATTGCGGCGATATCCGGGTCCATGTCGCGGTCCGCGGACATGACCGTGGCGACCACCTGGACCTCGTTCATGAAACCCTTCGGGAACAGCGGCCGGATGGGCCGGTCGATCAGGCGCGACGTCAGCGTCTCCTTCTCGGACGGACGCCCCTCGCGCTTGAAGAAGCCACCGGGGATCTTGCCGGCGGCGTAGGTCTTTTCCTGGTAATGCACGGACAGCGGGAAGAAATCCTGTCCCGGCTTCATGTCGCGACGACCCGTGACCGCGACCAACACCGAGGTGTTGCCCATGGTGACCAGCACCGCGCCGGTGGCCTGGCGGGCGATGCGCCCGGTTTCCAGTGTTACTTCATGCTTACCGTATTGAAATGTTTTTCTGATTACGTTCAACGCTCAAACCTCTTTTAAGTTTTCTCTATCTCTGCTGTCAATCCAATGCATTACGATGCAGGTTCCCTGCCTCTCATCGCACGAAGGCCCGGAACTGGTCCGGGCCTTCGCGCAGATGCCTAGCGCCGCAGTCCAAGGCTGCCAATCAGCCTGGTGTAGCGTTCGACATCCTGTTTCTTCAGGTAGTCCAGCAGTTTGCGCCGCTGGTTCACCATCCGGATCAGTCCGCGACGGGAATGGTGATCCTTCTTGTGCTTGCCGAAATGCTCCTGCATCTGCTCGATCCGCCGGGTGAGCAGTGCAACCTGCACTTCCGCCGATCCCGTGTCGCCGTCAACCGTCTTGAACTCGGCGATCACCTGCGCTTTCTCATCTGCCGTCAATGCCATCTTCATTCGCTCCAATGTTGCATATGCTTTCGTTTACACGGCTTCTTGCCGCTTCGATCCCGCGAACCACGCATACCTGCAGTTCCCGGGTCCCGGCCCCTGGGGGCCGAAACTTTTTAAAATTCCTTTACTGCGCCACGTCCCGCAACAGGCGGCGTGGCGCCACGCGACCGTCCTCGAGGACCTCGCCGACACCCACGAAGCGCGGCTGCGCCGGTTCCGAATCCAGCAGGCGCACCCAGGAGGCGTCCGGCGGTTCGGGCACCAGCACCGACTGGCCGCGGCGGATCGAGTTCATTCCCACGCGGCTGAGGTACACGCCGGGCCAGTGCAGCACCGGCGTCTCGACCGGCAGGAGCATGGCGTCCAGCGCCTGAAGACCGGCGCGTTCGCGCGCGTCCCGCAGCAGCTCCAGCGTGACCATGCTGTTCAGGCCGTACGGCCCGACACCGATGCGGCGCAGCGCGGTGACCATCGCGCCACAACCCAGCAACTCGCCGAGGTCGTCGACGATGGTGCGGACGTAGGTGCCCTTGCTGCAATGCACGTCGAGTTCGACCTCGTCGCCCCCCGCACGCAGCAGCGTGATCTCGTGAATGGTGACAGTCCGTGGCTTGCGCTCAACGGTCTCGCCCTTGCGCGCGTACACGTACAGGGGCACGCCATCCTTCTTCAGCGCCGAGTACATCGGCGGCAACTGCTCGATCTCACCCCGGAAGTGCTCATCCAGCAGCTGCGGGATCCGCGCGCGCATCGCTTCGGTCACCGCACACTCGCGCAGGACCTCGCCGTCGCTGTCACCGGAGTCGGTACGTACGCCCAGCCGCGCCGTGACCACGTACCGCTTGTCGGCGTCCAGCAGGTAACTGGAGAACTTGGTGGCCTCGCCCAGGCAGATCGGCAGCAGGCCGGTCGCGAGCGGGTCCAGGCTGCCTGTATGGCCGGCCTTGGCTGCCTGGAAGAGGTGCTTGACCTGCTGCAGCGCCGCGTTGGACGAGATGCCGGTGGGCTTGTCGAGCAGCACCACGCCGGAGACATCCCGACGGACCGAGCGGCGCGGCTGCATGATCACGCGTCGTCACCGTCCGGGAGTTTCCCGGCCGCCTGCCGGTCGGACTGCACGGCGCGGTCGATCAGGTCTTCCATGCGCCGTGCGTTCGCCACGGTGGGGTCGAAATGAAAGCGCAGGCGCGGTACCGAGCGCAGCGACATGCGCGCGGCCAGCAGGGACCGGATGTAACCGGCCGCGCCGCCGAGCGCCTTCTCGGAGTCGCCCGCGTCATCGGCGTCCATGCGGGTGTAGTAGACATCCGCCCAGGCCAGGTCACGGCTCACCTTCACCTCGTTCACGGTAATCATGCCGAGCCGGGGATCCTGGATTTCCTGCAGCAGGATGCCACCCAGCTCGCGCTGAATCTGGTCACCCACGCGCTGGGTGCGCCCCTCGTTCGCCATGCCGGCAGCACCCTCAATCACCCAGCGTACGCGCGACTTCGACCGATCTGTACACCTCGATCTTGTCACCCGGCTTGACGTCGTTGTAGTTCTTCACGCCGATACCGCACTCCATGCCGTTGCGCACCTCGCCGACGTCCTCCTTGAAGCGCCGCAGCGATTCCAGCTCGCCCTCGTAGATGACGACGTCGTCGCGCAGCACGCGGATCGGCTGGTTCCGCTTGACGTTGCCCTCGATCACCATGCAGCCGGCGATGTTGCCGTACTTCGGCGAGCGGAACACGTCGCGCACCTCGGCCACGCCGATGATCTCCTCGCGCAGTTCCGGCGCCAGCATGCCCTCGAGCATCTTCCGCACGTCATCGAGGATGTCGTAGATCACGCTGTAGTAGCGCAGGTCCAGGCCTTCCTTCTCGATCAGCTTGCGGGCACCCGCCTCGGCGCGCACGTTGAAACCGAAGATGACCGCACCGGACGCGAGCGCCAGGCTGGCGTCGGTCTCGGAAATCCCGCCGACCCCGCCGGAGACGATGACCGCTTCCGCTTCATCGGTGGAGATGTCCGCGATGGCGCTCTGCAGCGCCTCCAGGGAGCCACGCACGTCCGCCTTCAGCACAATGTTCAGGACCCGCTTCTCACCCGCCGCCATCATCGCGAAAGGATCGAACTTGGCGGCGCCGGACTGCTGTGCCATGCGCTCGTCGCGGCTGCGGATGTTGCGGAAGTCCGCCACCTCGCGCGCCTTGCGCTCGTCCTCGACCACCAGCACCTCGTCACCGGCTTCCGGGCAGCCGTTCAGGCCCAGCACCTCGATCGGGGTGGACGGGCCGGCGGTCTGCAGCTGCTGGCCGTTTTCGTCCTGCATTGCGCGCACGCGGCCGAAGCAGGAGCCTGCGAGGATCACCTCGCCCCGTGTCAGCGTACCGGCCTGGATCAGCAGGGTGGCGACCGGGCCGCGGCCCTTGTCGATGCGCGATTCGATGACGACGCCCTGCGCAGGGCCGTCTACCGGCGCCTTGAGTTCCAGCAGTTCGGACTGCAGCACGATCGCGTCCAGCAGGTCCTCGACCCCCTGGCCGGTGTGCGCGGAGACGTGCAGGAACTGCGTGTCACCGCCCCAGTCCTCGGAAATGACCTCGCGCTGGGACAGTTCGTTGCGCACGCGTTCCGGATCGGCGTCCTCGCGGTCGATCTTGTTGATGGCCACGACCAGCGGCACCCCGGCCGCCCGTGCGTGCAGGATGGCTTCCTCGGTCTGCGGCATGACGCCGTCATCGGCCGCCACCACCAGCACCACGATATCGGTGCACTTCGCGCCACGGGCACGCATCGCGGTGAACGCAGCATGGCCGGGTGTATCGAGGAACGTGATCTCGCCCTTGTCGGTCTTCACCCGGTAGGCGCCGATGTGCTGGGTGATGCCACCGGCCTCGCCGGTCGCCACCCGCGACTTGCGGATGTAGTCCAGCAGCGAGGTCTTGCCGTGGTCGACATGGCCCATCACCGTCACCACCGGCGCACGCGGCTGCCCTTCGCCCCCGACCTTCGCGACGGCCTTCTCCACGAGCGTTTCCTCGATCGACCGCGGCGCGACCTGGACCGCCCTGTGCCCGAGTTCCTCGACCACCAGCACCGCGGTGTCCTGGTCGATGCTCTCGTTCACGGTGGCCATGACGCCCATTTTCATGAGCGTCTTGATCAGTTCACCGGACTTGATGGAAAGCCGCTGCGCGAGTTCAGCGACCTGGATGGTATCGGGTACTTCCACCTCGCGCACCGAGGGCGCGGTCGGCCGGGCGAAGCCATGCCGGTCCTGGCCCATGACCTTGTTCAGCACCTTGGGCCTGGACACCGTGCCGCGGCGCACTGCGACCGGCTGGTCGAAACCGATGCCGCCGACCTTCGCGCCCGGCGTGAACGACTCTATTTCCTTTTCCTTCTGCCACTTGCCGCCCTTCTCGCGCTCGCGCTTCGTCGCACCGGGCCGCCGCGGACGGGCCTCCTCGCGTTCCTTGTGGGCGCCCTTTTCGTGGGCGCCCTTCGCGGCGCCGCGCCGGTGTGCATCCGCGCCAGGCGCGGCGACGGGCGGTACGTCGGGAATGATCTTCTTCGGCTTCTCGGCCTGTTCTTCCGTGGCCGTTTCGGGCTGGGCTTCCGGCGTGGCACCGTCCGCGGTGGTTTCCGGCGCGGCCTGGCCGGCTTCCGTGGTATCGGTTTCCTCGACCAGCGTTTCCGCCGCCGCCTCTTCCAGGGGCTGGACCTCGTCCTCCAGCACGCCGCGCTTGATGTAGGTGCGTTTCTTGCGCACCTCCACGTTGACCGTCTTGTTACGGCCCTGGGTGCCGGTCATCTTGAGCGTGCTCAGCCGCTTGCGCTTGAGCGTGATGCGGGCGGGCTCCTCGGCGGATTCGCCGTGGCTGCGCTTCAGGAAGGCGAGCAACTGCTGCTTTTCGTCGTCCGTGACAACCTGGTCGGGCTTCTCATGACTGAGGCCCGCTTCCTGCATCTGCGTGAGCAGACGTTCCACCGTGGCGCCCACGTCTGCCGCGAGCTGTTCAACCGTAACTTCTGCCATACATTCCTCCCGAGTTCGACCAGACCAGCGCGAGAGCCGTTACTCGTTCTCGAACCAGGGTGCACGCGCCTGCATGATCAGTGCGCCAGCCTTTTCTTCATCCATGTCCTCGATCTCCAGCAGGTCGTCCACCGCCTGTTCGGCAAGGTCTTCCATGGTCTGGATGCCGGCCTGCGCGAGCCGGTTCGCCAGTTCCACGGACATGCCCTCCATGGCCAGCAGATCCTCGGCCGGTTTGCGCGATGCCCGTTCCTCCTGGTCGGCCAGTTCCATCAGCAGAAGCTTGTCCTTGGCGCGCCGGCGCAGTTCCTCGACAATCTCCTCATCGAAGCCCTCGATGGCGAGCATCTCTTCCAGCGGCACGTAGGCGACTTCTTCCAGCGAGGTGAAACCTTCCTCCACCAGGACGCCGGCCAGTTCCTCGTCGACTTCAAGCTGCACGACGAACTTCTGGGCGATCTCGGTGAGTTCCGCTTCCTGGCGTTCCGCCGCATCCTCGACGCTCATGACGTTGAGGGTCCAGCCGGTCATCTCGCTCGCGAGCCGAACGTTCTGGCCGCCCCGGCCAATCGCCAGCGGCAGGTTTTCCTCGGTGACGGCGACATCCATGGAGCGGGCATCCTCGTCGACGACGATGGAGACCACTTCCGCCGGCGCGATGGCGTTGATGACGAGCTGCGCCGGGTTGTCGTCCCAGAGCACGATGTCGATGCGCTCGCCGCCGAGTTCGTTGGAGACCGCCTGCACGCGTGAGCCGCGCATGCCGACGCAGGCGCCGATCGGGTCGATGCGCTGGTCGTTGGTCTTCACGGCGATCTTGGCGCGCGCACCCGGGTCGCGGGCGGCACAGCGAATCTGGATCACCTGCTCGGATATTTCCGGGACCTCGATCTTGAACAATTCGACCAGCATTTCCGGGCAGGTACGCGACAGCATCAGCTGCGGGCCGCGCAGGTCACGCTGGATGTGGTGCAGGATCGCGCGAACGCGGTCGGAAATCCGGAAGATTTCGCGCGGGATGATCTGCTCACGCGGCATGATGCCCTCGGCGTTGTTGCCGAGGTCGACGATGATGTTGTCCCGGGTGACTTTCTTGACCGTACCGCTGACCAGCTCGCCGACGCGGTTCTCGTAGGCCTTGACGATCTGGTTGCGCTCCGCCTCGCGCACCTTCTGCACGATGACCTGCTTGGCCGCCTGCGCCGCGATGCGGCCGAACTCGACCGACGCCACCGGCTCCTCGATCACACCGCCCACCTCGATGTCCGGCTGCCGTTCGCGTGCCTCGCTGAGCGTCAGCACGCCGTCGGGATTCTCGACCTCGGCGTCGTCCTCGACGATGTCCCAGTAGCGGAACGACTCGTAGCTGCCGGTCTTCCGATCGATGCTGACGCGGATGTTCACGTCGTCCGAGTAGCGCTTCTTGGTCGCCGAGGCCAGCGCCAGCTCGATGGCCTCGAAGATGTTCTCCTCGGCGACGTTCTTCTCGTTGGAGACCGACTCGATAACAGTCAGCAGCTCCTTGTTCAGCTTCCCCTGCGCCAGTTCGGCAACGGCCGGTTCACTCATCTAGATTCCTGCCTTCAGTTTCCGGGTACGACACGCACCCTTTCCAATACCGCAAAGGGGACGACGTATTCGTCTTCTTCCCCGCCCGTTCGAATCACCAGGTCCCCGTCCCGCACGGCGACCAGCTCGCCCGAAAAATTCCGGCGTCCGCCCACCAGTTCGGCGGCGCGCACCCTGACCTGTTCGCCGATGTAGCGCGCGCACTGCTCCTCGGTGAAGAGCCGGCGGTCCATGCCCGGCGAGGACACCTCGAGCACGTACTCCCCGGGAATCGGGTCCTCGACCTCCAGCACCACGCTCACCTGGCGGCTGACCCGCTCGCAGTCTTCCAGGCTGATGCCCGCATCGGCGTCGATGTACAGGCGCAGCACCGGGCGCTTGCTGGGGCCGGCCAGTTCGATGCCCCAGAGTTCGCACCCCAGCGACCCGACGACCGGACCAAGTACCGCTGTAAGCCGTTCCAGTCGCTGATCCCGCATCGCATTCCAACCGGCCTGCCGGGCCCAAAAACAAAAAATGGGCCCACAGGCCCACTTTCCGATCAACAAAAAACCCCTGCGAACAGGGGTTTTTGCGAAGAAAACCTCTAAAAAAGTGGTAGCGGGGGCAGGATTTGAACCTACGACCTTCGGGTTATGAGCCCGACGAGCTACCAGGCTGCTCCACCCCGCATCACGTGAGGGGGGCGATTATAGGTACCTGATATATCGGGGTCAATACACCGCCCGCTTCCAGTTCCCGGATGCCGCCTCAGAGGCCGGCCCCGAACACGGAGGCATTCCCCTTGAGCGTATCCTCCAGGCGACGCTCGACGCGCTCACGCTGCAGGTCCGCCCGCGCTTTCGCGGTCAGTTCCACGCCGGCCGCGGTCGCCGGGAGTTGCTCCAGGGACTGCACGGTCGTGGCCTGTTCGGCTTCTGCCTCGGCGGCCACCGCGCCCTGCGCGTCGGCTTCTGCAGCGCTCACCGTGCCGGCGAACATGAAGAAGGATGCAAATGCATATGCGTGGATTTTTGCTTTCATGGCGTGAGCCTCTCTTGTTTCACAATGTCGCGAAACTATAAAAAAGTGTGGCACGCGCGTCACTCGTAATTTTTCAGTAGCCCGGCGGCAGGCGAGAAAGAAAAAGGGCAGTGTAAAACTGCCCTTTTCGCTTGATGGTGCCGAAGGCCGGACTTGAACCGGCACGGCTTGCGCCACTGCCCCCTCAAGACAGCGTGTCTACCAATTCCACCACTTCGGCATAGCAAAACATAATATTTGTCACTGGGGAGGCATCGCGCCCGGGACCCTTTCAGGCGTAGCTGTCGCCCCGTCCGCGCCAGCCGCCTCACCGGCCGCCTGCGCTTCGGCGTCCAGCGCCTCCTGCAGGATGGCCGGAGTCTCCTCGGCGGCGGGCGTGTCGCCCTCCGGCGCAGCGGGCACGTCCAGCGCGTCCGGCGCCACCGGCACCTCCGAATCACCGGTGTCGTTCAGGATGTCCTGCAGGTTCGCAGGCACCTCGACCGCCGCCGGCACCTCGATACGGAATTCCCCGGTCTGCTTCGCCTTGTCGCTGGCGACGATCGCCAGGCCGACGCTGGTGGCGAAGAAAAAGAACGCCAGGAAGCCGGTCGCCCGCGCCAGGAAGCCGACTGAACCGGTGCTTCCGAACAATGTCTGCGAAGCGCCGCTACCGAAGGAGGCGCCCATTTCGGCGCCCTTGCCCTGCTGCAGCAGCACCAGCCCGACCAGCGCGACCGCGGCCAGCACGTGAAAAATCAAGAGGATCTGTTCCATCCCGCCTTCAATCCAGTTTCTGTTCCGGATCTGCCGCCCGGCAGATCTGTGCAAATTCGGCAGCCTTCAGGGACGCGCCCCCGACCAGGCCACCATCGATGTCCGTCATCGCGAAAAGTTCCGCGGCGTTGTCGGATTTTACGCTGCCGCCGTAGAGAATCCGCGTGTTCTCCGCCAGAGCGCCGTCCACCGCCGCCAGTCGCCCACGCAGGAACCCATGCACTGCCTGGGCCTGCTCCGGCGTCGCCGTCAGGCCGGTGCCGATCGCCCAGACCGGCTCGTAGGCGACGACCAGGCGGTCCAGCTCAGCGGCCGCGATTCCCGCGAGCACCGCCTCCAGCTGACGCGCCACCACGGCTTCGGTCTGGCCCGCCTCGCGCTCCGCGCGCGTTTCCCCGACACAGAGAATGGGCACCAGCCCGGCCGCCAGCGCGGCCCGCACCTTCGCCAGGACCCGCTCATCGGTGTCGCCGAACAGGGTCCGACGCTCGGAGTGCCCGATGATGACGTACCGGCACTGGCAGTCGACCAGCATGGCCGCGGACGTCTCCCCGGTATAGGCGCCAGACTCGTACTCGCTGACATCCTGGCCGCCCACCCCGATGTTGGTGTCCTGCAGCGCGCCGGCCACCGCGCGGGCCATGACGTGCGGTACGCAGACCACCAGTTCGGACTGTAATGACGCCACCGCGGGACAAAGACCGTCCAGGAGTTCCCGGGCAAACGGGAGATCCCCGTTCATTTTCCAGTTTCCGGCTACCAGCGGTCGGCGACTCACGGCGAATTCCCTTTGGTCCAAGGGGCGCAGATGTTACCCAAGTGGCCCCTGACTGACAACTTGAAACCGGCCACCGGGCGGAATCGGCCCGCGGGCGGCGGGGTCCTAGGCGGCGCAGGCGCCCTCGACGCGGTCGGCGAGCTGCCGGGCGAGTCGTTCCACCTCGCCGGCGTCCTCGCCCTCCACCATGACCCGCACCACCGGCTCGGTACCGGACGGACGCAGCAGGACGCGGCCGCGGTTGCCCAGTTCCGCCTCCACCTCGGCCACGGCCGCCTTCACACCCGGGTCGGCCAGCACGTCGCGCTGGCTCTGGAGGCGCACGTTGATCATTTTCTGGGGGAACTTGCGCATGCCCTTTTTCAGCTCGTGCAGCGTGGCGCCGGCGCGGTTGAGCGCGACCAGCACCTGCAGGGCGGCGACGATGCCGTCGCCCGTGGTCGTCACCGACCGGCACACGACGTGGCCGGAGGTCTCCCCGCCGAGCTGCCAGTCCCGCGCGGCAAGTTCCGCCATGACGTAGCGGTCACCCACCTTCGCCCGGCAGAACTCGATGCCGAGGTCGCGCAGCGCCAGTTCCAGGCCGAGGTTGCTCATCTGCGTGCCGACCACGCCACCGCTCAGCTTGCCGACCGCGTGACGGTCCTTGGCGGTGATGAAGAGCAACTCGTCGCCATCGACGATCTCACCCTTGTGATCGACCATGATGACCCGGTCGCCGTCGCCGTCGAACGCGATGCCAAGATCGGCATGCTCGTCCAGCACGCGCTGGCGCAGCATCGCGGGAGACGTCGAACCGCAATCCTTGTTGATGTTGAGCCCGTCCGGCTCGGCGTTGATCGCGATCACGCTGGCGTTCAGTTCACGGAAAACGCCCGGGGCGACCTGGTAGGTGGCGCCATTGGCGCAGTCCAGCACGATCTTCATCTCGTGCAGGTCGGTCACCGCCGGGATGGTGCTCTTGCAGAACTCGATATAGCGGCCGGTGGCGTCGGTGATGCGCGCCGCCTTGCCGAGCGATTCCGCCGGCACCGTCGTCATCGGCGCCTCGATCTGGCGCTCGATCGCCAGTTCCACCTCGTCGGCGAGCTTCACGCCGGCCTGGGAGAAGAACTTGATGCCGTTGTCGGGGTAGGCGTTGTGGGAAGCGCTGATGACGATGCCGGCCTGCGCCTTGAAGGTGCGCGTGAGGTAGGCGATCGCCGGCGTCGGCATCGGGCCGAGCAGGCGGATATTCACACCCGCGGCGGAGAGACCGGCCTCCAGCGCCGACTCGAACATGTAACCGGAGATGCGCGTGTCCTTGCCGATCAGCACCTTGCTGTTGGGCTTGTCGGCGAACACCTTGCCCACCGCCCAGCCCAGCTTGAGCATGAACTCGGCGGTGATCACGCCCTCGCCGACCGTGCCGCGGATACCGTCCGTCCCGAAGTATTTCCTGGTCATGGCTCCTCCGCCTCGCGCACTGCGGCCCAGATCTTCAGGGCGTCCACGGTGGGGCCCACATCGTGCACCCGGATAATACTAGCACCCCGTTCCGCAGCCAGAACGGCCGCGGCGACGCTGGCGTGGAGGCGGCCCGCCACCGGCCGGTCCGCCAGCAGCCGGCCGAGCATGGACTTGCGCGAGAGGCCGGCCAGCACGGGAAAGCCGAGCGCGGCGAATTCCGCCAGGGATGCCAGCAGCGACAGGTTGTGGCCGAGGGTCTTGCCGAAGCCGAAACCGGGATCGAGGCAGATACGCTCGTCGCCGATGCCGGCAGCACGGCAGGCCGCCACCCGTTCGAGCAGGAAATCGCGCACGTCGGCGACCACGTCGGTGTACTGCGGGTCATCCTGCATGTGCCCCGGCTCGCCCTGCATGTGCATCAGGCAGACCCCGGCCGGCGTGGCGGCAACCGCCTCCAGCGCGCCCGGGCGGGTCAGTGCCCGCACATCGTTGACCAGCACCGCGCCCAGCGCGATCGCTTCCGTCATGAGTTCCGGCGCACTGGTGTCCACGGAGATGGCGACCGGCAGTTCGGCCGCGATCCGTTCCACCACCGGCAGCACGCGATCCATTTCCTCCTGCAGGGAAGGCCGGTGCGACCCGGGACGGGTCGATTCACCGCCCACGTCCACGATCATCGCCCCCTCCGCCTGCATGGCCTCGGCGTGACGGACGGCGGCATCGAGGAGGGCGCGCCCTTCGCCGTGCCAGCGGCCGCCGTCGAAGAAGGAATCCGGCGTGACGTTGAGTATGCCCATCACCATGGGCAGGCAGGCGCCGGGGGTACGGCCGGACCAGGGCGGCCGCGACTTGCTCATGCCTGCCCGCAGCGGGCCAGCAACTCGACCTCGGCCTCGGTCAGCTGGTCACGCGGCAGCATGTGGAACAGCGTGGTCATGGGGTAGATGAGCACCATTTCCGGAAACACGCCGACCTTCTTCAGTTCCGCGAAGGTATAGCGCGCCTCGCCATGCGCGGATTGCAGATGCACGCCGCCTGCCGTGATCTCGAAGAACTGCTCCTGGTGCAGTAGTTCGTTGCGGCGGTAGATGCGGCGGAACATCCAGCGGTTGATGGCGGGCGCCAGCAAGAACATGAAGATGATCAGCGCCAGGTAGTAGGACAGGCCGAGCTGGAGCCAGTCGATCTCCCGCCCCTGCAGGATGGGAACGGCGAGCAGGGGCAGAACGAACAGCGCGACGATCAGCCGGCGGCGCGTCGGCGCGAACGCGTAGACGCTGCCGCGCACGAACTGGTCCTCGGTGATGTGGTAGCTGCGCATGCTGTGAGTCTTGGTTAAAGCGTTGTCCGGCTGAAGCCGGACCCACAGGCCGCTCCGGCTATTGGTCGGCTGAAGCCGGGCCTACAGGCAATGCCGGTCATTGTCCGGCTGAAGCCGGACCCACAAATCATTCGAATCATTGTGAACCCACAAATCACTGTGGAATCACAAATCAGTGTGGGTCCACAGGTCGATCCAACTGTGGGTCAGACGTCAGTCTGACACCAGACCTCTGCCCGACAGGCACTAATGCTCGCCGGCAGGACCACCCACGGTGGGCCCGGACGACTTCGGCTTGGCGTCCTTGTTCGACGCCTCTTCCTCGTCGCCGGTCTTCGCGCCCGAGCCCGGCTCGCTGTCATCCCAGTCGCGCGGCGGACGCGGCGGCCTTCCTTCCATGATGTCGTCGATCTGGTGCGCCTCGATGGTCTCGTACTTCATCAGCAGGTCGGCCATGGCGTGCAGCTTGTCGACGTTCTCCTCGAGCAGGCGCTGCGCCCGGGCGTAGCATTCGTCGATGATGCGCCGCACCTCTTCGTCGATATGCTTGGCGGTATCCGGCGAGATCGACTTGTGCTGGGTGTAGCTGCGGCCGAGGAACACCTCGCCGTCTTCCTCTTCGTAGGTCAGCGGCCCCATCTTCTCCGACAGGCCCCACTTGGTGACCATGTTGCGCGCCATCTCGGTGGCGCGCTGGATGTCGTTCGACGCGCCGGTGGTGATGCCTGACTTGCCGAGGATCATGTCCTCGGCGATACGCCCGCCGAACAGGCTGCAGATCTTGCTCTCGATCGACTGCTTGCTGTGGCTGTAGCGGTCTTCCTCGGGCAGGAACATGGTGACGCCCAGGGCGCGCCCGCGCGGAATGATGCTGACCTTGTAGACCGGGTCGTGCTCGGGCACGAGCCGGCCGACGATGGCGTGCCCGGCCTCGTGGTAGGCGGTGTTCCGTTTCTCTTTTTCGGACATGACCATGGACTTGCGCTCGGCGCCCATCATGATCTTGTCCTTGGCGAGCTCGAACTCGTTCATGGTCACCAGTTTCTTGTTGGCGCGCGCCGCGAACAACGCCGCCTCGTTGACCAGGTTGGCCAGGTCGGCGCCGGAAAAGCCCGGCGTGCCGCGCGCAATCACGGACGGCTCGACGCCGTCGGCGATCGGCACCTTGCGCATGTGCACCTTCAGGATCTGCTCGCGGCCGCGGATGTCCGGCAGGCCGACCACGACCTGGCGGTCGAAACGGCCCGGGCGCAGCAGCGCGGGGTCGAGCACGTCCGGCCGGTTGGTCGCGGCGATCACGATCACGCCGTCGGTGCCGGCGAAGCCGTCCATCTCCACCAGCAGCTGGTTGAGGGTCTGCTCGCGCTCGTCATGGCCGCCGCCCAGGCCGGCGCCGCGATGGCGGCCGACGGCATCGATCTCGTCGATGAAGATGATGCAGGGGGCCTGTTTCTTGGCCTGATCAAACATGTCGCGCACGCGGGAGGCGCCCACGCCGACGAACATCTCGACGAAATCCGAACCGGAAATCGTGAAGAACGGCACCTTGGCCTCGCCGGCGATGGCGCGCGCCAGCAGCGTCTTGCCGGTACCGGGCGGTCCGACCATCAGCACGCCGCGCGGAATGCGGCCGCCCAGGCGCTGGAACTTGCCGGGATCGCGCAGGAAGTCCACCAGTTCCTTGACGTCTTCCTTCGCCTCGTCGACACCTGCGACGTCGGCGAAGGTGGTCTTGTTCTGGTCCTCGGACATCAGCCGCGCCTTGGACTTGCCGAAGGCCATGGGGCCCCGCCCGCCGCCACCGCCGCCCTGCATCTGGCGCATGAAGAACATGAACACCGCGAGGATGACCAGGATCGGGAAGCAGGCCACCAGCAGCTGCGTCCAGAGGCTCTGCTGCTCGGGCTGACGGCCCTCGACGATGACGTTGTTGGCCAGCAGGTCATCCATCAGCTTGGGATCCTGCACGGCCGGGCGCACGGTCTCGAAGCGCTCGCCGTTCTTGCGCTCGCCGATGATGGTGTAACCATCGACGATGACCCGGCTGACCTGGCCGCGCTGCACCTCGCTGACGAACTCGGAATAGCCGAGCTTGTGGGTGCCCTTCTGCACGTTGAAGTTGTTGAACACCGTCAGCAGCACCGCCGCGATGATCATCCAAAGGATCAGGTTCTTCGCCATGTCGTTCAAAATTGCACCCTCACTGCCGGGCGGTCCCCACCGGGGAACCGTCCTCAATATTTCCTGAATTTCAGCTTACACCAGAAGCCCTGTCGCAACCGAACCCTACGCGCCACGGTAACCGCGCGCGAGATAGTAGGTTTCGCGGGACCGGTCCCGCGACGCACGTGGCTTGCGCGTCTTCAGCTGTTCGAACAAGTCCTTGATCTCTGTGCGAAATGCTTCAATGCCCTCGCCCTGGAACACTTTGACAAGCAAATCCCCGCCGGGTTTCAGGTGTTCCCGCGCGAATTCGAGGGCCAGTTCGGCCAGCAGCATGGCGCGGGGCTGGTCGATCGCCTTGTTACCACTGATATTGGGGGCCATATCGGACATTACAAGGTCCAGCCGGCGGTCTCCAAGGGCGGCCCGTATGCCGGCCAGCGCCGCCTCCCCGGTGAAATCACCCTGGATGAAAGCCACCTCGGGCAGCGCATCCATGGGCAGGATGTCGCTGGCGACCACCAGCCCGCCGGGGCCGACCCAGTCAGCCGCCAGCTGCGACCAGCCGCCCGGCGCGGCGCCGAGGTCCATCACGGCCATGCCCGGCCGGATGATCCGGTCCTTCTCCTGGATCTCGATCAGCTTGAAGGCGGCGCGGGACCGGTAGCCCTCCCGGCGTGCCGCCTGCACGTATGCATCCGCCTCGTGCTCGTCGATCCAGCGCTGGCTGCTGCCTGTCCGCTTCGCCACGCCCACTCTCCACGCAACAACGATTTGACTTCGCGCCCGGATTGGCAAAGGCTCTCACCGAGCCGTGCCTGCCGACGGCCGCCTCCATTTTACTGTGTGCTGGCGGTGATGATGAAAAAACTCCTGCTGCTGGTCCTGGTCGTCGTCATCGGCATCCCCGCCCTCCTCTTCGGGTGGATCCTGGTCGACCGGGAACTGAACCCCACCACCTTCGAGACCATCGGCGAATACAGCCAGGCGCCGATCCCGCCGGAGCGCCGCCGGGATGCCGCGCTGCGGCAACAGGCCGCCCGCAGTGCACTCGGCGTCGCCGACGGCCGGCAGATCCTGTTCGGCGACCTGCACGTGCACACCACTTTCTCCATCGACGCCTTCACCTGGAGTCTGCCATCCATGCACGGCACCGGCCTGCACCCGCCGGCGGACGCCTGCGATTACGCGCGGTTCTGCTCCCAGCTGGATTTCTGGTCCACCAATGACCACTCGGAAGGACTGACGCCGCGCCACTGGGAAATGATCCGCGACAACGTCAATCAATGTAACGCGCTGTCGGGCGACCCCGCCGACCCGGAAATGGTGACCTTCCTCGGCTGGGAGTGGACCCAGATGGGCAACACGCCCGAGGCGCATTACGGCCACCGCGTGGTGGTGATGAAGGACGAGGAGCGCGAGCGGACGCCGGCGCGGCCGATCATGTCGGGCGGGCTGGCGGTGAGCGCCATGCGCAAGGACTCCATCCCGCCGCTGCAGAAGCTCACCGCGCCCTATCTCGGCATGCCATTCAATGCCGAGAACCGCCAGATGCTGCGCAACCTCTACGCCAAGCAGGATTACCTGCGCGCGCAGGAACTGTGCAGCAACGACGTGCCGTCGCCCGACCTGCCGCAGAACTGCATGGAGTACGCCGACACGCCGGGCGACCTGCAGCGCAAGCTGCGCGAGTGGGGTTTCCCGGCGCTGGTCATCCCGCACGGCACCACGTGGGGCTACTACACGCCCCCCGGCACGAAGTGGGACAAGCAGCTCAGCCGCGACATGCACGACCCGGCGCTGCAGGCCCTGATCGAGGTGTTCTCCGGACACGGCAATTCCGAGGAGTACCGCGACTGGCGGGCCGTGGATTTCGCCGCGGACGGCTCGATGTCCTGCCCGGAGCCCACCGGCGATTACACACCGTGCTGCCATCGCGCCGGCGAGATCATCCAGTCGCGCTGTGAGGACCCGTCCTCGACGGAATGCGCGGCCCGCGTGGCAACAGCCGAGATCAATTACCTGCAGGCCGGCCGGGGCGGCCGGCTGACGGTGCCTGACGTGGCGCCGGAGGAATGGCTGAACTGCGGCCAGTGCACCGACTGCTACATGCCCGCCTTCAATTTCCGGCCCGGAAATTCCGTGCAGTACATCATGCAGCTCGCCAACCACGCCGAGCAGGACGCCAACGGCGATCCGTTGCGGTTCCGCTTCGGTTTCATCGGCTCCAGCGACAACCACCTGGCGCAACCGGGCGTGGGCTACAAGGAAGTGGACCGGCACCTGAACACCGATACTTCCGGCCTCGCCACGAAATTCCTGAACGACCAGCTGCACCGTGTCGCCGAACCGCAGACCGATCCGCGCCACTCGGTGGCACTGGATTTGGAAAACACGCCCTTCAATTTCCTGCAGGTCAACGAGTCGGAACGGCAGTCCGCGTTTTTCATGACCGGCGGGCTGGTGGCAGTCCACAGCCCCGCGCGTGACCGCGACACGATCTTCAGCGCTTTGCAGCAGAAAGAGGTGTACGGCACTTCCGGCCCGCGCATCCTCCTGTGGTTCGACCTGCTGCAGCCGGACGGCACCACGCTGCCCATGGGCAGCGGGCTGAAGACCGGCGCCGCGCCGCGCTTCCGGGTCCGCGCCGCCGGTTCCTACGTCCAGAAGCCGGGCTGCCCGCAGGAGAGCATCGATGCGCTCGGCGCGGAACGGCTGGAGCACATGTGCGGCGGGGAATGCTACAACCCCGGGGACGCACGCATCCCGATCGAGCGCATCGAGGTCGTTCGCATCCGCCCGCGCCTGAACGACAGCGAGCCGGCCGGCCGGCTGATCGAGGACCCGTGGAAGGTCATCCCCTGCGACACCGGCGCCGACGGCTGCAGCGTGGAGTTCAGTGACCCGGAATACGCCACCGCGGGCCGCGACACGCTCTACTATGTGCGCGCGCTGCAGGTCCCCACGCCGACGGTCAACGGCAAGCCGCTGCAGTGCGTGAAGGAGGACGCCAACGGCCGTTGCGCCGAGGTGAAGATCTGCTGGGGCGACCAGCGTACCGAACTGGACGATGACTGCCTGGAAGATGTCAGCGAGCGCGCCTGGTCCTCGCCGATCTTCCTGGATTATGCCCGGGTTTCCGCAGCGCCCCCGACGGACTGACCAGCGCCCGCGCAGTACAATAGGCGCTCCGGATGCTGCAGGAACCCAGTGCATGACCACCCTTTCCCCAGAACAGAAGCGAAAACTGCGCGGTATCGGCCACGGCCTGAAGGCGGTCGTGCAGGTCGGCCAGCAGGGCCTGACCGAGGGCGTCCGTGCCGAGGTGCAGCGCGCGCTGGAGGATCACGAACTGATCAAGGTGCAGTTGCCGGCCGGTGACCCGAAGCAGCGCAAGGCGCTGGCGGAGGAACTGGCGCGGGCGACCGGCGCGGAACTGGTACAGTCGATCGGTCGCATCTCGCTGTATTTCCGCGAGAATCCGCAGGCGAACCCGAAACACTCCAACGTCAGGAAGTAGCAATGGCCGGCGCAGCGGACGTTTACAAGCTCTACGGCATGGACCACTCCTACTACACCGGCAAGGTGCGCCCCTACCTGCGCTTCAAGGGCATACCGCACCGCGAGGTGCTCTCCACACTGCTGGTGTACCAGCGCTTCATCCAGCCGCGCACCGGCGTGCGCTTCATCCCGGTGCTGCAGACGCCCGAAGACGAAGTGGTGCAGGACACCACCGAGATCATCGAGTTCCTCGAGGCGCGCTTCACCGACCGGCCGGTGATCCCGCAGACGCCACGCCAGAAACTGGTGACCCTGCTGCTCGAACTCTACGCCGACGAGTGGTTCCTGCTGCCCGCCATGCACTTCCGCTGGAATTACCTTGACCGTCACGAAGCCTGGCTGATGGAGGAGTTCGGCCGCGTCGGCGGCGACTTCCTGCCGGCATTCGTGCGGCGCCAGATCGGCCGCAGGGTCAGCGGGTATTTCCGCGGTTCCATCCCGAACCTCGGCGTCACGCCAAGGACGGCGCCGGCCATCGAGGCGTGGTTCCGGCAGTTCCTGTCGGCGCTGGATACGCACCTGGGCGAACACCCGTTCCTGCTCGGCACGCGGCCGTCGCTGGCGGATTTCGCCATGGCCGGCCCCCTGTACGCACACGTCTGGCGCGATCCGGGCTCACGGCCGGTGATCGAGGCCCAGGGGCCGCGCACCGTCGAATGGCTGCATCGCATGAACGAAAGCGGGCAGGATGCCGGTACGTTCCTGCCCGGCGACGCGGTGCCGGAAACCCTGTTTCCGATCCTGGCGCACCTGTTCGCGGAGCAATGGCCCCTGTTGCAGGACACCAGCACCCGGCTCGCCGCGTGGCGCGGTGAACACCCGGAGAAGACGCGCATCTCCCGCGTGATCGGCGAGCACACGTTCCGGATCGGAGACGTGGAGGAACGACGCCTCGTCTTCCCCTATGCGCAGTGGATGATGCAGCGTCCGCTGGATCACTACGCATCCCTCGATGTTGATGAGAAAGCATCGGTGGATGCGCTTCTGAAAAAGGTCGGTGGCCTGGAAGCGATGCAGTGGCAGGTTCCGGCGCGCGTGCGGCGCGAGAAGAACCGGCTGGTTTTCGCCTCCTGAACGAAAAAGCCCCGCCGGACGGCGGGGCTTTACCTGTGAATTGCTGCGCGCCGTTATTTCTTTTTCTCTTTCGGTCCGCAGTTCACCAGCCCGGGGTGATCGGCTTCCTTTTCCCTGCCCTGTGATTTCACCGGGCCGCAGTGCCGGTCCGGGTCGGCGCCATCATCGCCATTTTCCCAGTCGGGCCAGCCCTCGTCATTCACCCGCACGATGAAGAACCCGGCAAAACCGTCCGTGTACCAGATCTCCTTGCGCTCCGGAAAAAACGCCGGCGCCGACATGGCCCAGTTGCTGGCGGTCACGTAGGGCGTGAAACGCGGCGGGATGGCCGGATTGAAGTAGGCCGTCTCGACCGGGTTGGCCGGATCACGGATGTCGAACACGCGCAGGCCGGAGACGATCATCCCGCAGGCGACGATGGTGGGGTTGTCGCGGGTGGGCACGGCGCAATAGTGCCCGGCATAACCCTGCACCGGCGGCTGCGCGCCCGGGTCGTTGGCGATCGCGGCGCGGTTCTCCGGTTCGTGCACGGCGAGGCGCAGGTCGGAGAGCACCTTGGGGTTGGCGGGATCCGCGATGTCGATGATGCGCGCGGCGCCGACGCGCGGACCGTGGGCCGCCACGCTGCCGCCTCCCGCGGGCTGGGAGAACTCGTCCACCTCGATGACATAATCACGGCCCTGGATCGTGACCGGAATCGCATTCTGTGGAATGGTCACGTTGTCCCAGGTCACGTAACCGATCTCGGTCACGTTCGGCTCGCTGGTCCGGCCACTGGGATCCTGACCGGGGAATGGGTGGCCGAATTTCGTCGGATCACCGGCCGCCGCGTTCACCTCGCTGACATCCAGGATCAGCAGTCCGCTGCCCTGGTCCTTGAACTGGCTTTCATCGTTGTCGCGCGGCGTGTAGGCCAGATAGGCGGTGTTCCCGTCGTTGCTGATGTTCATGCCGTGCACCGAGTAGGGCCCGGTCCAGATGGGACGCGGCTGGAACGGCTCGGTGATATCCACGGCGGTGAGCGTCGGCGTGGAAGGCGATGCCGACCAGAAGATGCGCCCGTCCGGCGACATGCCGCCCTCGTGTCCGAACACACCCACCGGGGCAGAGGCCCTCAGTTCCGGCTCCGTGCAGTTGGCCGACAGGTCGTAGACATCCACCACGCCCGGACCGAGCGAGGGGTTGCCGAGGACGGCGGCCAGGATGCCCTTCTCCTCCGACAGCACCAGGGACTCGTGCGGAGACAGCATGGCCGGGGTGCGCAGCGTGGTGGCATATTTCAGGGTCGGCTCGCCAGCCGCGTCCCGGCTGACCTGAAGAACATTCACGCCGCCCTCCAGGTCGAAGATATTCGTCGGGTACAGCAGCGTGGAGTCATAGATCGCGCACTCGTTGCCCTGGCTGTCGACGTAGCGGTGGGTCTTGAAGCCCCCGACCGAGCCGGTCGGGTCCAGTCCGGTATTGCTGCCGCGCACCGTGAACTGCGCGAGCGCCCGGGTGTTGCAGGTGATGTCCTGGTCGGAGCCGGCGGGCCGGCCGTCCGGCAAATGCCCCGCGTAGGTCTGCTGCTGGGAGAACGCGCCGGTGAACCGGCGCCCCTGCATGCCGCCCGCCGCCGCCGAAGGCTCCGGGTTGTCTCCTGCCGAGCAACCGGCAATCACCTGTGCCGACTGGGGCGTCGGGGCGGCCACGACGCCCGGCGACAACCCGGCCAGGAGCCCGGCCAGCAGAAGGAAAGGAACGACTTCAATACGGATGCTTGCTTGTTTCATGCGACTTCACTTCAATCGGGCTTGCAATGCAGGACAGCGCCCAGTATGCACTGGCTAAATCTTGAGCGGAAGCCGCGCGCAACGCGACCAGCGGTGCTGATTACACTGTGCGCGGCGACACCGGCCCTCGCACACGTGTTCGGCAGCACCTACACCCCGCCCGTCCCGGTGGTTTATTACCAGGCCGGCGCGGCGGCCGCGCTCCTGCTTTCCTTCGTCGTCGCCGCGTGGTTGTTGCGCTCACCCACACTGTCGCGATCCGGCGGTTCAGTCTCAATCTCGCTGGATCGCGCTCCGAAACCAACTCGGTTCCTGGTGCTGTGCCTACAGCTGGCCGGTGTCGCGCTGCTGCTGCTGGCGGTCTGCAGTGGATTCCTCGGCACGCCCAACCCTTACCTCAACTTCAGCATGACCGGCTTCTGGGTCGTATTCGTGCTCGGCTTCCTCTACGCGCACGTGGTGTTCGGCAATCTGCTGGAGCCGCTCAATCCCTGGCGGACGGTCTGCACCTGGAGCGGCAGGCTGGCGCCGGGCATGTTTCGCGGCAGGCTGCGCGACCCGGCCCGGTACGGGTACCTTCCCGCGCTGGTGCTCTACATCGCGTTCATCTGGTTCGAACTGTATGGCGCGGGCGCACCAGTCCATACCGCACGCCTGCTGCTCGGCTATACGATCGTCTGCCTGGCCGGCGCCTTGATCTGGGGCGTGCCTGGCTGGCTGCGCTACGGGGAATTGTTCTCGGTGCTGTTCCGGCTGGTCTCGCACCTGGCGCCGCTGGCACGGTGCGGCGGGACGCTGATCCTGCGCTGGCCGCTGGCAGGACTGCTGCGGGCGCGCACCGACGGGCTGTCACACCTGCTGTTCATCCTGTTCATGCTGGCCTCGACCGCGTTCGACGGCCTGCAGTCGATGATCTCCTGGCTGGAGATGACATGGAGTTTCCTGCGCGCCGCGCTGGCCGACGCCGTCGCCGCCAACCCTGCCGGGGCGGTGAGCCTGCTGCAGACCGCCTTCAAGGTGTACCACGGTGTCGGGCTGGTGCTGGCGCCGTTCTGGTATTTCCTCGTCTACCAGCTGGCGCTGGCGCTGGCGCGGGCGATCGCCGGCAGCCGGCACAGCTTCCGCGACTGGCTGCTGGCATTCGGCATGTCCCTGGTGCCGATCGCCGTGGTGTACCACGCAGCCCATTACTACACGCTGCTGCAGGTGCAGGGGCTAAAAGTGTTCCCCCTGCTCTCGGACCCGTTCGGCCAGGGCCGCGACCTGCTGGGCACCCTGCACTGGTTCCACCGGCCGATCTATCCCGATCCGCCGACCGTCTGGAACGCACAGGTAGCGCTGATCCTGCTGGGGCACCTGCTGGGGGTGCTGGTCGCACACATCGCCGCGCTGCGGTTGCTGCGTGGCACCTGCAGCCGGCCACGCCTGATCGCCAGCCAGCTGCCGCTGCTGCTGCTGATGGTGGTGCTGACCGTGTTCGGGCTGTGGATCCTGGCGCAGCCGGCCGCGACGGGGCGGTGAGAGGTTTACGGGGATTGCTGGGGATTTTTGTAGGTCAGACTTTAGTCTGACTGATGTAAGGCTGAAGCCTTACCTACGAGAGAATGTGGCGTGGGTAAGGCTTTCACAGGTGGCGCCGGGAATCAGATGTGCTCGATCGAATCGATCTCGTACTCGACCGAGCCGCCCGGCGTCTGCACGGTGACGAAGTCGCCCTGCTCCTTGCCGATCAGGGCGCGGGCGATGGGCGAGTTGACAGAGATGCGCCCCGCACTGGCGTCCGCCTCGTCGTCGCCGACGATCTGGTAGCGTTTCTCTTCCTCGGTCTCGCAGTCCACCAGCCCGACGGTGACGCCGAAGATCACCTTGCCGGTGTTCTCGATACGGGTGACGTCGATGACCTGCGAATGGGACAGCTTGCCCTCGATCTCGGCGATGCGCCCCTCGATGAAACCCTGCTGTTCCTTGGCCGCGTGATACTCCGCGTTCTCTTTCAGGTCGCCGTGTTCACGCGCTTCCGCGATGGCCTTGATGATGCGCGGCCGGTCTTCCGATTTCAGCCGGGCGAGCTCTGCGTTCAGCGCATCGGCGCCACGCTTCGTCATGGGGTGCTTGTTCATGCGGGTCAGCCTTCAGATAACTGTTTCTCGTGCAGGTCCTGCAGCCTGCGTACGGTTTTCTCCTCACCGAACTTGATGGCCTTGCAGGCGGCGAACGCGCCGGCCAGCGTGGTGATGTAGCAAACCTTGCGCTGCAGCGCGGTGCGGCGGATGGTATAGGAATCCGCGATCGCCTGCTTGCCCTCGGTGGTGTTGACGATCAGCGAGATCTCGTCGTTTTTCAACATGTCCACCACGTGCGGTCGGCCCTCGATCACCTTGTTGACCTGCTGGACCGGCACATCGGCCTCGTTCAGGACCCGCGCCGTGCCGCGCGTCGCGGCCAGCGTGAAGCCGAGCTCCAGCAGCCTGTGCGACAGCTCGACCACGCGCGCCTTGTCACCGTCGCGGACGCTGACGAACGCGCAGCCACTGGTGGGCAGGTTGATGCCGGCACCTTTCTGGGACTTCTCGAAGGCTTCCGCGAAACAGTCGCCAACGCCCATCACCTCGCCGGTGGATTTCATTTCGGGACCGAGGATGGGGTCCACGCCGGGGAACTTGCTGAAGGGGAACACCGCCTCCTTCACGCTGTAGAACTCCGGGATCACCTCGCGGGTGAAGCCCTGGTCAGACAGCGGCGTGCCGGCCATGCAGCGCGCCGCCACCTTGGCCAGCGAGGTGCCGATGCACTTGGACACGAACGGCACCGTGCGCGATGCGCGGGGGTTCACCTCCAGCACGAACACACGCCCACCCTGGACCGCCAGCTGCACGTTCATCAGCCCCACCACGCCGAGTTCGCGCGCCATCGCGACCACCTGCTCGCGCATCTGGTCCTGCAGCGCGGCGGACAGGGAGTACGGCGGCAGCGAACAGGCTGAATCGCCCGAGTGCACGCCGGCCTGCTCGATGTGCTCCATCATGCCGCCGATGACGACTTCCCTGCCGTCGGAAACGGCATCGACGTCCACCTCCACGGCGTCGTCGAGGAAGCGGTCCAGCAACACCGGGTTCTTCTCGGAGACGACCACCGCATCGTGCATGTAGCGGACCAGTTCCTCCTCGTTGTAAACGATTTCCATCGCGCGCCCGCCGAGCACGTAGGAGGGACGCACCACCAGCGGGTAGCCGATGCGCTCCGCCAGCTTTACGCCGGCCTCGACCGTGCGCACGGTGCCGTTCGGCGGCTGCAGCAGGCCGAGCTTGTCGATCATCTGCTGGAAGCGCTCGCGGTCCTCGGCACGGTCGATGGCGTCCGGCGAGGTACCGATGATGGGGATGCCGGCATCGGCCAGCGCGTTCGCCAGCTTCAGCGGCGTCTGCCCCCCGAACTGCACGATCACGCCTTTCGGTTTTTCCACGTGCACGATGGCGAGGACGTCCTCCAGCGTGACCGGCTCGAAGTAGAGACGGTCCGAGGTGTCGTAATCGGTGGAGACGGTCTCCGGGTTGCAGTTGACCATGATGGTCTCGTAGCCGTCCTCGCGCATCGCCAGCGCCGCGTGCACGCAGCAGTAGTCGAACTCGATGCCCTGGCCGATGCGGTTGGGGCCGCCACCGAGCACCATGATGGATTCACGGCCGGTGGGACGCGCCTCGCAGAACGGCTCGTACGTGGAATACATGTACGCGGTGCTGGTGGCGAACTCGGCAGCACAGGTGTCCACGCGCTTGTAGGCGGGGCGGATGTCCAGCGCCTCGCGGTACTGGCGGACCTCTTCCTCGGTGCGGCCGATCACCTGCGCGATGCGCTCGTCGCTGAAGCCCATGCGCTTCAGGCCGAGCAGGCGGCCACCGTCGATGTTCTCCAGCGCGACGCCCGCCAGTTCCCGCTCCTCCGCGACGAGTTCCTCGATCTGGTCGAGGAACCACGGGTCGATGTGGCTGTACTCGTGCACTTCCTCCAGCGTCAGGCCGGCGCGGAATGCATCCGCGACGTACCACAGGCGCGACGGGCCGGGCGTCTGCAGTTCGTGCCGGATACGGCTGATGAGGTCAGGTTCCTGGGAAGGATCGAGGTGTGGTTCCAGCCCGCACAGGCCGGTCTCCAGGCCGCGGATCGCCTTCTGCAGGGACTCCTGGAACGTGCGCCCGATCGCCATCACCTCGCCCACGGACTTCATCTGCGTGTGCAGCACGGCATCCGCCTGCGGGAACTTCTCGAAGGCAAAGCGCGGAATCTTGGTGACGATGTAGTCGATCGTCGGTTCGAACGATGCCGGCACCAGCCCGCCGGTGATCTCGTTGCGCAGCTCGTCCAGCGTGTAGCCCACCGCCAGCTTGGCGGCGACCTTGGCGATCGGGAAACCGGTGGCCTTGGACGCCAGCGCCGAGGAGCGCGACACGCGCGGGTTCATCTCGATCACGACCATGCGGCCGTCCGCCGGGTTGATGGCGAACTGCACGTTCGAACCACCGGTCTCGACGCCGATCTCGCGCAGCACCGCGAGCGACGCGTCGCGCATGATCTGGAATTCCTTGTCCGTCAGCGTCAGCGCCGGCGCGACGGTGATGGAGTCGCCGGTGTGCACGCCCATGGGATCGAAGTTCTCGATCGAGCAGACGATGATGCAGTTGTCGTTGCGGTCGCGCACGACCTCCATCTCGTACTCTTTCCAACCGATCAGCGACTCGTCGATCAGCAGTTCGTTGGTCGGCGAGAGGTCGAGTCCGCGCTCGCAGATCTCGATGAACTCCTCGCGGTTGTAGGCGATGCCGCCACCGGAGCCACCCATGGTGAAGGACGGGCGGATAATGCAGGGGAAGCCGAGCGCGGCCTGCACCTGCAATGCCTCTTCCATGCTGTGGGCAATCGCGGCGCGCGGACATTCCAGGCCGATCGACTTCATGGCCTGGTCGAAGCGTTCGCGGTCCTCGGCCTTGTCGATGGCGTCGCGGGAGGCGCCGATCATCTGCACGCCGAACTTCTCCAGTACGCCCTCGCGGGCCAGATCTAGCGCCGTGTTGAGAGCTGTCTGCCCGCCCATGGTCGGCAGCAGGGCGTCGGGGCGTTCCTTCTCGATGATCTTCGCCACCGTGCGCCAGTTCACCGGCTCGATGTAGGTGGCGTCCGCCATCGCCGGGTCGGTCATGATGGTAGCCGGGTTGGAGTTCACCAGGATGACCCGGTAGCCCTCCTCGCGCAGCGCCTTGCAGGCCTGGGCGCCGGAATAGTCGAACTCGCAGGCCTGGCCGATGACGATGGGCCCCGCCCCGATGATCAGGATGCTCTCGATGTCGCGACGCGCCGGCATGGTCTACTGCGCCCCCGCGCGGCGCGCGCGCATATCAGCAATGAACGGATCGAACAGCGATGCGGCCTCGTGCGGGCCGGGGCTGGCTTCCGGGTGGCCCTGGAAGCTGTAGGCGGGCCGGTCCTTCAGCCGGATGCCCTGCAGGCTGCCGTCGAACAGGGACACGTGAGTGACCTCGACGTTGTCCGGCAGGGAGTCCGCGTCCACCGCGAAGCCATGGTTCTGGCTCGTGATCATCACCACCCTGTCGGCCAGCCGCTGCACCGGGTGGTTGGCGCCGTGGTGGCCGAATTTCATCTTCACGCTCTGCCCGCCCACCGCCAGGCCCAGCAACTGATGCCCGAGGCAGATCCCGAACAGGGGGATGCGCTGATCCAGCAGGGTGCGGATGGCGTTGATGGCGTAGCCGCAGGGCTCGGGATCGCCAGGGCCGTTGGAGAGGAACACGCCGTCCGGCTGCATCGCCAGCACTTCCTCCGCCGGCAGCGTGGCGGGCACCACCTGCACGGCGCAACCCCGGTCGGTGAGCATGCGCAGGATGTTGCGCTTCACGCCGAAGTCATAGGCCACCACGCGGAATTCGGCATCCCCCTCCCGGACCGGGTGACCGGCACCCAGGGACCACGTGCCTTCGCGCCAGTCGTAGGGTGCGGCCGTGGTGACTTCTCTCGCCAGGTCCATGCCCTGGAGCCCGGGAAACGCCCGCGCCTCGCGCAGCGCCCGCTCCCGCCCGGCCGGCGTACCCGCCTCGGCGGTGGTCAGCAGGCAGCCGTTCTGCGCGCCCTTCTCGCGCAGGATGCCGGTCAGCTGCCGGGTATCGATGCCCGCGATGCCGGGGATGCCGCGCTCGCGCATCCAGCTGTCGAGATCCTGCTGCGCGCGCCAGTTGCTGTGACGGCGCGGGACGTCCCGCACGATGAGGCCGGACGCCCATACCCGCGAGCACTCCTCGTCCTCCGGATTGACCCCGGTATTGCCGATATGCGGGACCGTCAGTGTGATCAGCTGCCGCGCGTAGGACGGGTCGGTGAGAATTTCCTGATAGCCGGTAATGGAAGTATTGAAAACGACTTCCCCGCTGGAGCAGGATTCTGCTCCCACGCGTTCTCCCTCAAAGACGGTGCCGTCAGCGAGCACCAGGAGGGCCGATTCAGGCACTGGGCGACCTCCAGGTCAGTGGTTTTTCCGTGCGCGCTCGAAAAAAAGCGGAACGAAGACTGGCTTCATTCCGCTCCTTCATTATTGCATCGAGTACATCGCGTCCGTTTGCAGCCCACGCGGTGGCGCGAACTGAATCTGGCGCGGATTTTACCCAGCGAAGGGCGGGGCGTCCAGCGAATCGGCTGATTCAGGGCCGTGCGAGGCCAAGGACGTCCCGCATGTCGAAGAGGCCGGCGTCCCGGCCCATCACCCAGTGCGCCGCGCGCACCGCGCCGGCGGCGAACGTCATGCGGCTGCTGGCCTTGTGGGTGATCTCGACGCGCTCGCCGTCCATGCAGAACATCACGGTGTGTTCGCCGACGATGTCGCCGCCGCGGATCACCTGGAAGCCGATCTCGCGCCGCGGGCGCTCGCCGACCTGCCCTTCGCGGCCGTGTCGGGCGACCTCGTCGAGGTCCCGGCCCAGGGTCCTGGCCACGACCTCGGCCATGCGCAGCGCCGTGCCGGACGGGGCATCCTTCTTGTGGCGGTGGTGCGCCTCGATCACCTCGATGTCCGCGGCATCGCCCAGGACGCCGGCGGCCACCTCGAGCAGGCGGTAGCAGAGATTGACGCCAACGCTCATGTTCGGCGCCGCGACCACGGCGATCTCCCGCGCAGATTCCGCGATCCGGCGCAGTTGCTCCTCGCTGAACCCGGTGGTGCCGATGACGATGCGCTTGCCGGCGCTGACGCACTGGCGCAGGTGATGCATGGCGAGATTGGGAGCCGTGAAGTCGATCAGGACATCGAATTCACCCAGCACGCTGTCGAGGTTGCCGGTGGTCTTCAGGCCCAGCCGTCCGGTGCCGGCGATCTCTCCGACATCCAGCCCGTAGAGGGGGCTGTCCGGCCGTACCGTTGCCGCGGTGAGCTCTGCGTGCTCATCAGCCTGCACCGCCTGCACCAGCATCTTGCCCATGCGGCCGGCCGCGCCGGCAACCGCGATACGAACGGGGTTGGTCAAAATTTCATCTCATCAAAGAAATTCTTCACGCTGTCGAGCCAGCTGTTGCTCTGCGGCGAGTGCTTCCGGTCCTCATGCAGGCTGTCGCGGAATTTCTTCAGCAAATCCTTCTGATCCTTGCTCAGATTGACCGGCGTTTCCACCACCACGCGGCACATCAGGTCGCCCGGCGCACCACCCCGGACCGGGGTGACGCCCTTGCCGCGCAGGCGGAACAGTTTGCCGGTCTGGGTTTCAGCCGGGATCTTCAGTTTTACGCGCCCGTCCAGCGTCGGCACCTCGACCTCCGCGCCCAGGCAGGCATCGGCGAAATTGATGGGCACCTCGCAGTACAGGTTGCGGCCGTCGCGCTGGAAGATCTTGTGGTCGCGCACCATGACCTGCACGTAGAGGTCGCCCGGCGGACCGCCGCGCGGGCCGGCCTCGCCCTCGCCCGCGAGCCGGATGCGGTCGCCCGAATCGACGCCCGCCGGCACTTTCACCGACAGGGTCTTCTCCTTCTCCACGCGGCCGGCGCCGTGGCAGCGGTCGCAGGGGGATGTGATGATGGTGCCCTGACCACGGCAGCGCGGGCAGGTCTGCTGGATCGAGAAAAAGCCCTGCTGCATGCGCACCTGGCCGGCGCCGTTGCAGGTGCTGCAGGTGGATGGCGAGGTGCCCTTGCGGGACCCGGAACCTTCGCACTCGTCACAGGCGTGCATGGTGGGCACGCGGATCTTCACCTCGGTGCCCCGGACGACCTCTTCCAGGTCGAGTTCGAGCGTGTAGCGCAGATCGGCGCCGCGCTGCTGCTGCGCACGGCCGCCACCGGCGCGCCCGCCGGCCGCCGCGCCGAAGATGTCTCCGAACACGTCGCCGAAGATGTCCGAGAACGAGCCGCCGCTGAAACCGCCGGCGCCACCGCCTGCCATGCCTTCCACGCCGGCATGGCCGAACTGGTCGTAGGCCGCCTTCTTCTCAGAATCGGTGAGGACCTCGTAGGCCTCGGAGATCTCCTTGAACTTCTCCTCGGCCGACTTGTCGTCCGGATTGCGGTCCGGATGGTGTTTCATGGCCAGCTTGCGATAGGCCTTCTTGATGTCGGACTCGCTCGCACCGCGGGCGACCCCGAGCACCTCGTAATAATCGCGCTTGGCCATCGTGTTCGCTTGCACTCTCTTCTTTCAACCCTTGGATGTCAGCCGGCTCATGATCCGGGTTCGTCCAAAGCGCCACCCGGACGGGCGCCGGTCAGCGAATCCTACACAAGAACGAGGCGCGGAGCTGAATCAGCCTCGCGCCCCGCCCGGTTCCAACCACTCGTCGCTGTGGCTGATTCTGTTCCTGTCAGACTGAAGTCTGACCTACTTGTCTTCCTTGACCTCTTCGAACTCGGCGTCGACGGCGTCCTTGTCGCCGGCATCCGCATCGTCCGCCTTGCCGCCGGCGTCCTTGGTGGCGTCCGCGCCACCCTTGGCCTGCTGCTCGGCGTACATCTTCTGCGCCATGTTCGAGGAGGCTTCGGTCAGCTTCTTGATGCCGGCCTCGATCGCTTCCTTGTCGCTGCCCTTGATGGCTTCCTCCAGTTCGCTGGCAGCCGCCTCGATCGCGCTCTTCTCTTCGGCGCTGACCTTGTCGCCGGCCTCTTCCAGCGTCTTGCGCGTGGCGTGAATGAGGCCGTCGGCCTGGTTCTTGAGGCTGACCAGTTCCTCGAACCGGCGGTCTTCCTCGGCATGCGACTCGGCGTCTTTCACCATGCGATCGATCTCGTCCTCGGACAGGCCGCTGGAGGCCTTGATGACGATCGACTGCTCCTTGCCGGTGGCCTTGTCCTTCGCCGACACGTTCAGGATGCCGTTGGCGTCGATGTCGAAACTGACCTCGATCTGCGGCATGCCGCGCGGCGCCGGCGGAATGTCGGCCAGGTCGAACCGGCCCAGCGACTTGTTGTCGGCCGCCTTCTTGCGCTCACCCTGCACGACGTGGATCGTCACGGCGGTCTGGTTGTCGTCCGCGGTCGAGAAGGTCTGCGACTTGCGGGTCGGGATCGTCGTGTTCTTTTCGATCAGCGGGGTCATGACACCACCCAGCGTCTCGATGCCCAGCGTCAGCGGGGTCACGTCGAGCAACAGCACGTCCTTCACGTCACCGGACAGCACCGCGGCCTGGATGGCGGCGCCGACGGCAACCGCCTCGTCCGGGTTGACGTCCTTGCGCGGCTCGCGGCCGAAGATCTCGGCGACCTTCTTCTGCACCATCGGCATGCGGGTCTGGCCGCCGACCAGGATCACGTCAGTGATCTCGGTCGCCTTCAGATCGGCATCCTTCAGCGCGGTCTGGCAAGGCCCGATGGTGCGCTCGACCAGTTCCTCGACCAGCGATTCCAGCTTGGCGCGGGTCACCTTCACGTTGAGGTGTTTCGGCCCGCTGGCGTCTGCCGTGATGTACGGCAGGTTGACATCCGTCTGCTGGCTGGAGGACAGCTCGATCTTGGCCTTCTCGGCGGCCTCCTTCAGCCGCTGCAGGGCCAGCGGGTCGTTGTGCAGGTCGATGCCGGTGTCCTTCTTGAAGGAATCCGCCAGGTAGTCGATCAGGCGCAGGTCGAAATCCTCGCCGCCGAGGAACGTGTCCCCGTTGGTAGAGAGCACCTCGAACTGGTGCTCGCCGTCGACTTCCGCGATCTCGATGATCGAGATGTCGAACGTACCGCCGCCCAGGTCGTACACGGCAATGCGCGCATCGCCATGCTTCTTGTCCATGCCATAGGCCAGCGCCGCCGCGGTCGGTTCGTTGATGATGCGCTTGACGTCCAGCCCGGCAATGCGCCCGGCGTCCTTGGTGGCCTGGCGCTGCGAGTCGTTGAAGTAGGCCGGCACGGTGATCACCGCCTCGGTGACTTTCTCGCCGAGGTAGTCCTCCGCGGTCTTCTTCATTTTCTTGAGCACTTCCGCGGAGATCTGCGGCGGCGCCAGTTTGTCACCCTTCACGTCGACCCAGGCGTCGCCGTTGTCCGCCTTGACGATCTTGTAGGGGACCATCTTGATGTCTTTCTGGACAACATCGTCCTCGAAGCGGCGGCCGATCAGGCGCTTCACCGCGTACAGGGTGTTGTCCGGGTTGGTGACGGCCTGGCGCTTGGCCGACTGGCCGACCAGGATCTCGCCGTCCTCCGTGTAAGCAACGATGGACGGCGTGGTGCGGCCGCCCTCTGCGTTCTCGATGACCTTGGTGTCCTTGCCCTCCAGCACGGCCACGCAGGAATTCGTGGTGCCGAGGTCGATGCCGATGATCTTGCCCATCTGGATGTACTCCGAAATAACTGAATTTGTTCACTTTTCCGGGCCGTTTCGCAACGACCCGGCGATGTTTCCTAACCTTGGTCCCTATATTGGTGCGGGTGCGCGGATTTCAACCTCGCGCCGCGCGCAATCACACGGTCTCGTTGACAGGCTGCACCGGCGCCCGCGACACCACCACCTTGGCAGCCCGCACCAGCCGGCCGTTCAGGGTGAAGCCCTTCTGGAACACGTCGATGACGGTGTTGGGCTCGCAATCGGGGTGCTCGATCATGGTCATGGCCTCGTGGAGTTCCGGATTGAATGGCTCCCCGGCCGGGTCGATGGTCTCGACATTGAAGCGCCTGAGGGTGTCGAGCAGCATCTTCAGCGTCAGCTCGATGCCCTCGCGCATCGGCCGCAGCTGTTCCTCGGCGCCCTCGGGCACCGGCACTGCCAGCGCCTGCGCGAGGCTGTCGTGCACCGGCAGCAGGGCCTCGGCGAACTTCTCCAGGCTGAACTTGTGCGCCTTCTCGACGTCGCGCTGCGCGCGCAGGCGGATATTCTCGGTCTCGGCAGTGGCGCGCAGGGCCTGGTCACGCCACTTGTCGGCCTCGGCCAGGGCGGCTTCCAGTTCCTTTTCCATGACCGGATCCGGCGCCGCGCCGAGCGCGATACCGCCGGCATCGTCCAGCGGACTGCCCGTGCCCGCCGGTGCGGCCTGCTCGTTGCCGGCCGGCGGGCCTTGCGGTTGTTCGGAAGGCGCGGCCTGTGCGGCCTCGGCCTCTTCTGCCAGTCGCGCCTGCTCTTTCTGCTCTTCTGTCTGCATCATTCGATCGGGGCCAGTGATTATCGGGTTGAAAAGGTATAGCGGCGGACAAGCCCCCGCTCTACCTGCAAGGTGGGGACGAACCTTACTGGTTCAAGACCTCGCTGAACAGTCTCGAGGTGGCATCCACCAGCGGAATGACCCGCTCGTAGTGCATGCGGGTGGGTCCGATCACCCCCAGCACGCCCACCCGGCGGCCCTCGACCTCGTACGGGGCGGTCACCACGGTCATCGAGCCCAGCGCCTGGTAGCCGGACTCTTCACCGATGAACAGCTGCACGCCGTCCGAGTCCTGGCACTGGTCCAGCAGGTGCAGAAGTTCCTGTTTCTGCTGGAATGCGTCGAACAGCTCGCGCAACCGGCCGATGTCCTCGGGACCGGCGAAGTCGATCAGGTTGGACTGCCCGGCCAGCACGTAGTCAGGCTCCGGCGGCGTGGCCTCCAGCGCGCCGCCGGCGAGGTCCAGCAGGGTCTGCATCATGGTGTCGAGCCGGTCCTTGTCGGCGCGCATGCCCTCGACCAGCTCGCGGCGGATCTGTTCCACGCTGCTGCCGGCGTAGTGCTGGTTGATGTAGTTGGCGGCCTGCTGCAGTTCCGACTGGTTGTACTGGCGCTGGGTGTGGATGATGCGGTTCTCCACGTTGCGCTCGCCCAGCACCACGATGACCAGCACGCGCCGTTCGGAGAGCGGCAGGAACTCGATGTGGCGCAACTGGTTGGACTCGGGCCGCGGCACCGTCACGAGGCTGACCATGCTGGTCACCTGCGAGAGCAGGTTGCTCACGTCGCTGGCCAGCGCCTCGGGCGGATTGTCCGGATTCAGCCGGCGCTGCATCTCCTGGATGTCCCTGCGGGTGGGCGGCTGCACGGTGATCAGGCAGTCGACGAAGAAGCGCAGACCCCGCGCCGTGGGAATGCGGCCGGCGGAAGTGTGCGGTGACGCGATCAGGCCGAGGTCCTCGAGATCCGCCATGACGTTACGCACGGTCGCCGGGCTGAGTTGCAGGCGCGTCGATTCCGCCAGGAGCTTGGACCCGACCGGCTGGCCGTCCCGGATGTAGCACTGGATCAGGGACCGGAGGATGTCCTGCGCGCGGTCACTGATCTTGGGTATGCGCATGCACTCTCCCACTCTCGCACTCTCCCACCGCCCCCTGCTCTTCCGCGCCCCGGGGGCCGTGCCGGGTCAAAAAAACAGCGTGAGCCCCGCCCGGGGCCTGATAGAATATGCAGGCCATTTTCTCCAATCTCAAGCTGCATGCTAACGAACCTGTCATTGCGCAACCTCGTGCTGGTCGAGGAACTCGAACTGGAGTTCGGTCCCGGCATGACGGTCCTGAGCGGCGAAACAGGCGCCGGCAAGTCCATTCTCATCAATGCGTTACAGCTGGCGCTGGGCGCGCGCGCGCAGGCCGACATGGTCCGCGCCGGGGCGCCGCGGCTGGAGGTCCATGCCAGTTTCGACCTCTCCGGCATCCCCGCCGCGCGGGACTGGCTGCTGGCGGCGGAACTGGCCAGCGACGACGACTGCATTCTCGGCCGCAGCGTGGCCAGCGACGGCCGCAGCAAGGCCACCATCAACGGCCGCCCGGTCACTGCCGCCAGCCTGCGCGAACTCGGCGCGATCCTGCTCGACATCCACGGCCAGCACGAGCACCACGGCCTGATGCAACGCGGCGTGCACCGCGAACTGCTGGACGAGAGCGCGGGTCTTTCCGCCCGCCGCGAGGCGCTCGACCAGCTGGCCCGGAACTGGCGCTCGACGCGTGAGCAGATCACCGCCATCACGTCCGGCGCCGATTCCGGGACCGCGCACGCCGAACTGCTGCGTTACCAGGTCGGGGAACTGGACCAGCTCGAACTCGGCGACGGCGAGCTGGAATCGCTGGAGAACGAACACCGCATGCTGGCCGGCGCCGAGGAGTCCATCCGCGGCTGTGCGGAGGCCGCCGCGCTGATCCGCGCCGAGGATTCTGACTGCGCGCTGTCGCTGGTGCGGCAGGCGCAGTCCGCCCTGCAGCAGGTGGCCGGACCGGAAACCGCGCTCGCCGGCATCCGGGACTGCCTGGAGAACGCCCGCATCCAGCTGGAGGAAGGCGCCCGGGAACTGGAGCGCTACCAGGACCGGCTGGAGGTCAACCCGGAGCGTCTGCAGGAGGTGGAATCCCGCCTGGAGGCGATCCAGGTGCTGGCGCGCAAGCACCACGTGCTGCCGCGCGAGCTCACCGCCCGCCACGCGGCCCTGCAGGCGGAACTGGCGGAGCTGGAAAGCCGCGACGAGCGGCTGGCGGCGCTGCGCCGGGAAGCGGAGCGGATCGCGAGCGCGTGGCGGCAGGAAGCCGCCGGCCTGTCGCAGGCCCGGGCCGAAGCGGCCACCAACCTGGGCGAAGCAGTCGGCGCCCGGCTGCATGCACTGGGGCTGCGGGACGCGGTTTTCGAGGCGCGCCTGCTGCCGGCCGATGATTCGCAGCCGGTGGCCGGCGGGGCCGAGCAGGTCGAATTCCACGTCTCCATGAACCCCGGCCAGCCCCCCGGCCCGCTGGCCAGGATTGCCTCGGGCGGCGAGCTAAGCCGCACCGGGCTGGCCATCCGCGTGGTCACGGCGGAACGCTCTTGCACGCCGAGCCTGGTGTTCGACGAAGTGGACTCCGGCATCGGCGGCGCCACCGCCGAGATCGTCGGCCGCCAGTTGCAGGAGCTTTCACGGCACTGCCAGGTGCTGTGCATCACCCACCTGCCACAGGTGGCCAGCCTGGCCCATGCCCACCTGCAGGTCAGCAAGCAGGTGGTCGACGGCGTGACCCGTTCCAGCATCGCGGCGCTCTCGAAGGAAGAACGCCTGGAAGAGATCGCCCGCATGCTGGGCGGCCTGAAGGTGAGCCGCCACACGCGCAAGACCGCCAAAGAAATGCTGGAAAACGCCTAGCCTGACCGACGCCCTACCGCCCGCCCTTGCAGCCCGGCCGGATGCACTCGCCGTAGATGTAGTGGCTGTGCGAGGTGATGCGGAAGCCGTGTGATTCGGCCACCTCCTCCTGGCGCCGCTCGATCTCCTCGTCGAGGAATTCCACCACCTTGCCGCACTTCACGCAGACGATGTGGTCGTGGTGCTCGTCGGTGGAGAGCTCGAACACGCTGTGCCCGCCCTCGAAATGATGGCGCATGACCAGGCCGGCAGACTCGAACTGGGTCAGCACGCGGTAGACCGTCGCCAGGCCGACATCATCGCCCTGGTCCAGCAGCGCCTTGTAGACGTCCTCCGCACTCATGTGGTGCGTGGCGTTGTTCTCGAGGATATTGAGAATCTTGACGCGGGGCAGCGTGACCTTCAGTCCGGCGTCGCGCAGTTCCTGATTTTCATTGGACATGGTGACGATCCAGGGTCGGGATGTGGGGACTGCCTGCCGCGCCCTGCTTGCAGCCAACCGGATGCGGCGTACAATGTCGGGCGTCGAAAACAATAATTCAAGACACTGGCCGATGCAAAAAGCGATGCCCCGAACCCTGCTTTCCCTGGCCGCGGCGACCCTGCTGCTGGCCGGCTGTTCGAGCTGGTCCATTCCCAGCATCCCTGGCGTCTACAAGATCGACATCCAGCAGGGCAACGTGATCGAACAGGACATGGTCGACACGCTGCGCCCCGGCATGACCAAGCGGCAGGTCCGCTTCGTCATGGGAACACCGCTGCTGATCGACCCGTTCCAGCCTGACCGCTGGGACTATGTCTACTCCTTCCAGCCGGGTGGCGGCAAGCGCACCCAGGAACAGCTCGCACTGTTCTTCGAGGATGACAAGCTGACCCACTTCACCGGCCACTTCCGACCGACTGCGAACAAGCCCAAGGACGACAGTGACAAAGCCGGCGAGCGTGAGGTGTCACCGGACGAGTTGATGGAAGAAGGCACACAGGAAAAAGAGGAAGAAAGTTCCTTCCAGTTCCTGAAGTTCTGACATCATTCAGAGCGCAGGTCAGACTTCAGTCTGACAACCCACGAAACACAATCCGCCGTTAATGAATGGAAGGCTGAAGCCTTACCTACGCATCTACAGCAACAGCAGGTACACGGCGGAACAATCTTTCACGATTTTTCCTTTGCCTTTTTCGCCCGGTTCGCGCGCGCTTCCTTCGGGTCGATCAGCAGCGGGCGGTAGATCTCCACGCGGTCACCGGGCTGCAGCACGTGCTCGTCCGGCTTCGCGATGGCCTTGCTGAAGATGCCCATTTTCGCGGTATCGAGGTCGATCTGCGGGAAGTGTTCGAGGATGCCGGAGTCGTGCACCGCCTGCAGCGCGGTGCTGCCGGGCGCGACGCGCACCGGGATGATCATCTGTTCGGTGGGCAGCGCATACGCCACCTCCACCTCGATGCTCTCGGGTTCCGGTTCGCTCACTGCGAGAAGTACCGGTACAGCGTCAGGGTGAAGATGACCAGCACCGCCGCCGGTGACAGGTACCGCACCAGGAGCCGCCAAATGCGGTAAATGGCCGGCGTCTCCAGCGCCAGTTCACCATGCACGTCCGGCTCGCGCATCTTCCAGCCGACGAAGATCGCGATCGCCACGCCGCCCAGGGGCAGCATGATGTTGGCGGTGAGGAAATCCAGGGCATCGAAGAAGGTCAGCCCGAAGACCTGCACCTCTTTCCAGATGTTGAACGAGAAGACCGTGCCCAGCCCGAGCAACCAGGTCAGGAAGCCCAGGAGAATGGAAATCTTTACGCGACTGATGCCGAACTTCTCCACCGCCCAGGCCACCGCCGGCTCGATCAGGGAAATGGAGGAACTCCATGCCGCGAACGTCACCAGCACGAAAAACAGCACGCCGAAGAAGCCGCCCAGGGGCATGTTGCCGAACGCCAGGGGCAGCGTGACGAACATCAGGCCGGGCCCCGCACCGGCCTCCAGGTCGTTGGCGAACACGATCGGGAAGATGGCGAGCCCGGCAACCAGCGCGACCAGCGTATCGAGGAACGCCACCATGCAGACCGTCGCGCCGATGGAAGATCTTTTCGGCATGTAGGCGCCGTAGATCATGATCGCGCCCATGCCGAGACTGAGCGTGAAGAAGGCGTGGCCCATGGCCACCACCAGGCTGTTCACGTTGAGGTTCTCGGCACGCATGCTGAACAGGAAGGTGAAACCCTTCATGAAAGCACCGGTGTTGACGGCGTACCCGACCAGGATCAGCAGCAGCACGAACAGCGCGGGCATCAGGATGCGCACCGCTGCCTCGAGGCCCCGGTTGACGCCGCGTGCAACGACGAACATGGTCATGAACATGAACACCGTGTGCCAGAACGCCAGCCGTGCCGGGTTCGCGGTGAGATCGTTGAAGGTGCTGCCGGCGAACTCCGATTTCGCCATGTGGAACGTGCCATCGGCCATCCGCAGGATGTACTCCAGCGCCCACCCGGCGATCACGCTGTAATAGGAGAGGATGAGGAAACCGGCGATGACGCCGACCCAGCCCAGCAGGCCCCAGGCGCGTGACACGCCGGCTTCGCCCGCCAGCGAAATCATGGTGTTGACCGGACTCTGGCGGCCACTGCGACCGAGCAGCACCTCCGCCATCATGATGGGCACGCCGACCATGAGGATGCACAGCAGGTAGACCAGCACGAACACACCGCCGCCGTTTTCACCGGCGATGTAGGGAAATTTCCAGATGTTGCCCAGGCCCACCGCGGAGCCGGTGGCGGCGAGGATGAAGGTCAGGCGGCTGGCCCAGATTCCGTGGATCGACTGGCTGTCTCTTGGCATAACGGCACCCGCGCCCGGTCAGGAAGCTGACATTCTCGGGGAATTGCCCCGGCCACTCAAGCTGGCCACGGGAGCGAGCGCGTATAATCCGGCCATGAACAAAAAGCAGAAAAGCAATACCAGCGCGACCATCGCGCAGAACCGCAAGGCGCGGCACGACTACCACCTGCGCGAACGCCTGGAAGCCGGCCTGGTGCTGGAGGGCTGGGAGGTGAAAAGCCTGCGGGCGGGCAAGGTGCAGCTGGTGGACAGTTACGTGCTGCTGAAAGGCGGCGAAGCCTTCCTGCTGGGCGCGCTCATCACGCCACTGACCAGCGCGAGCACGCACCGTGAAACCGACCCGACCCGCACCCGCAAACTGCTGCTGCACCAGGAGGAACTCGCCCGGATCCACAACGCCACGCAGGCCAAGGGCATGGCCTGTATCCCGGTTTCCCTCTACTGGAAGAAACAGCGCGTGAAATGCGAGATCGCGCTGGCCGAGGGCAAGAAGGACTTCGACAAGCGCGAGGACATGAAGAAGAAAGACTGGGACCGCCAGCGCGCCCGCATCATGCGGAGTCAGAATCGCTGACCCCGGGACGCTGCAGGCAGACGATGAACACGCTGCCCTCGCCCGGCGTGGACTCGATCGTCAGCCTGCCCCGGTTCCGTTCCACGATCCGCACCACGGTGGCCAGGCCCAGCCCGAATCCCTCGTATTCCGCGCTGGAATGCAGCCGCGTCAGCGGCTTGTGGATTTGCGCCAGGTACTTGTTCTCGATCCCGATGCCGTTGTCGCGAACGATCACCTCGACGGTGGACGGCGTCGGGCCCGGCCGCGAGCTGATCTCCACCCGCGGCGTGCGCTCGCAGAACTTCAGCGCATTGGCGATGAGATTCTGGAATACCTGGCGCATGTCGCCCGCATTGGACCAGACCACCGGCAGGTCCCCGACGACGACCTCGGCGCCGCGCTCTGCGACCTCCTGGTCCAGCATTTCGAGCACATCCTCCAGCACGGCGCGCAGGCGCACTTCCCCGGCCTCGGTGGGGGCGTCGGCGCTGGCGTAGCTGAGCAGGCGCGAGATGAGTTCCAGCATGAATCCCGACAGGCGCTGGATCGCTGCGAGGTGGGCCTCAACCGATTCGGAGCGCTCCCCGAGCTTCCGACGCACCAGGTCCACGAAGGCGCCGATCTTGCGGGCCGGGGATTTCAGGTCGTGGGCGGCGACGGCGGCAAACTGGGACAGCGCCTCGTTGCTGGCGCGCAGCTTGTCCTCGGCCTCGCGGCGACGCTGGATGCTCTGCAGGGAGCCGGACACGTACACGTGACCGTCCGCGGCGCGGCTCGCGACCCCCTTGATCCCGAACCAGCGGTATTCGCCGGCGCCGGTCCGCATGCGGCATTCGACCTCGAACGCATCCAGCGCGCCCCTCGCCTGCTCGAAGCGGGTCTTCACCTCCAGCCGCCGCTCTTCTTCGACAAGCTCAAGCACCTCGTCCATGCTCGCGGGCAGTTCGCTGATCTTTATACCCAGCAGCCGGCTGACCTGGAACGACATCCACAGCCGGGTCCCGCCCCCGACCTGCCACTCCCAGAGGCCGTCCCGGGAGCCGTCCACCGCGCGCTGGAAGCGTTCCTCGCCGCGCGCCACGGCCAATTGCAGATCGAGCTCGCGCTGTGAGCGGGCCAGGTCCCGCTCGGACTCACTGAGCAGATCCTGCACCCGCAGCAACAACCGCCCCAGCAGGATCAACATGGGGTTGGCGATCAACAGGAAGATCAGCAGATCCGGCGCGCCCTGGCGGGTGGAGAAATAATCCCACTGCGGCAGCATGCGCACCAGCGCCATCGTCGACACGATGAACCAGACCGCCCAGCAGGCTTTCTCGGAAACCTGCCGGGGCAGGAATACGAGGAACGAGAAGTAGAGCACCGCGTGATAGCCGAAGAGCGGCATGAACATGGACAGGTCTTCCCGGCGGCTGGATGGCCCGTACAGCAGGGAGCCCTCGCGATAGAGAAAGAAGACGGCCAGGCAGCCGCACATGAAGTAGCTGGCCACCATGAGGCGGCTTGCATCCCGCCAGAGCCAGATGCCCAGCCCCGAGAGCAGCAGCGCGAACACCAGGCCCAGGTAGTGCTCGTTCTGGAACAGCCCCGGGTTGGCGGCCATCACCTTGGTTCCGGCCAGGAAGTTCAGGATGACCAGCGGCAGGAAATAAAGAAGCGCGATACGCCGGTACCGCTCTTCCCGGGAGACGCCCGCTCCCTTGGCCTGGTCAGCCAAGGACCTGTTCCGGCATGTTGGGTGTTGCCATTCTCGATCCCGAAAGCATCCCTGACAGTCTAGCAATCCCTCAAAAGCGCCCACCACGCGGTTTACGGGAAACATACGTAGGTGTTCTGCCCGCCAGCCCATATATTGAATGGATGGGAAAGGTGACGACGTTGTTTGGGCTGCTGCTCGCACTCGGCGTGCTGGGGGCAGCCGCGTCGCATGCCGAATCCGGGGGTGCCGTGGAGGCGCACATCATGGTCGGCGTCATGGACACCGAGCCGCCCCTCAATGCCCCCATGCAGGCCATCGTCCGCGATGCCTACGTCGCCATCGGGCGGGTGCCGCACTTCGTCTTCAGCCCGCCGCGCCGCTCCCTGATGCTGGCCGGTACCGGCATGCTGGATGCCGAACTCTTCCGCGCCCCGGACGTGGAGCAACTTTACCCGGACCTCGTGCGGGTGGACTTTCCTCTCTACCGCGTGCAGGTGATCGCCTACACCCACGATGCCACCGCACCGATCTACGGCTGCCCGGACCTGCGCAATTACCGGGTGGGCGTGATCCGGGGCATCGTACTGATGGAAAACTGCGCGGAGGGGGCACAGCAGGTCGCCCGGGCACCGGATACCGCCCGGCTGGCGCAGATGCTCCGGAATCGCCGCGTGGATGTCATCCTGGTGGAGCGCGCCATGGGCGAGTTGCAGATCGCGCCGGTGGTCGGCATGGAGATTGTCGCGCTGCCACAACCATTGCTCACGGTGCCCGTTCATCACTACGTCCACCGCAAGCAGGCGCACCTGGCGGCGCCCCTGGCCGAGGCGCTCCGCGACCTGCACAGGAACGGGGAGATCGACTTCCGGCTCGCCCAGTGGCGCACCCAGGCCTACCCGGCCGCCATTGGCCCTGAAACCCTGGAAGCCAACGGCGCAGACGGTCCGGAACCGGAGTAAGGACGGGCGGCCAGTCCGCTGATCGGTCTTTTAGCGCCAGCCATCCGGCGGGCTCGGCGGATGAGCCAGTCCTGGTGCATAATGGTCGTACCGGAATGCGTGAAGGCGCGGGTCTAACCCCGGCGCCCGGGCGCTACAGGTATTGGGGGCGATTTGGCTTCGACGTGGGTCGCGAACCCCAAGGTGCATGCCGAGATGGCAGCGAATCTCGTAAATCCAAAGCTGTAAACCAATAGTTGCCAACGACGACAACTACGCACTAGCGGCCTAAACCCCGCTAGCAGTTCTGAAGAGGGGCCTGTACTTCTGAAAGAACTGTCATATTCACAGGATCGCGTGAGGGGGTGTTCGTGACCCGAGCGTTAAAACCCAAACTGCGGACTCGCCCTACACACCCTGCCCGTTGGGTCGTGATGGGTTAAATCAATAGACGGACCTAAGCATGTAGAGCCGAGGGCAGAGGGCTGACGGACGCGGGTTCAACTCCCGCCGCCTCCACCAAATACGGCGTCGCGGGAGACCACCCGAGACCACTCCAAACCAAAGACAATCAATGGCTTGAAGACTATGAGGGCTTCGAGTCATTGGTCTCCGTTGGTCCTGATGGGCCTCCGTTGTGCCACGAAAATGACACGAAACGGGCACAGGACCTAACACCACTCCACCAGGCCTGCGCTCTAACAAGCGGCTTGGGCACCTCGAAATGCGCCACC
>JBFKKR010000003.1:0-62515 GCA_041682035.1 Pseudomonadales bacterium
CGTGGGCCGCAATACCGCGAGAATCAGGCGCAGCAGCGTGCTCTTGCCGGCGCCGGAGTGGCCGGTGATGAAGGCCATCTCGCCCGGCTGCAAAGAAAAGGTGATGCCCTCCAGCGCTTCCTGGCCGCTGTCATAGCGCATCCCGACCTGCTCGAACTCGATCATGCGTCGGGTCCCGGCAGGCAGGGGGGAAATTCAGCCGAGCAGTGCATCGACAAAGGGTTCCGCCTCGAATGGACGCAGGTCCGCGGCCTGCTCGCCGATCCCGATGAAACGGATCGGGATCTGTAACTGGCCGGCAACCGCGAACAGGATGCCGCCGCGCGCGGTGCCATCGAGCTTGGTCATGGCGATCCCGCTGACCTGCACAGCCTGCCGGAACGTGTCGGCCTGTGCCAGCGCGTTCTGCCCGGTGCCCGCATCCAGCACCAGCAACACCTCGTGCGGGGCGCTGGCGTCGGCCTTGCCGATCACCCGTGCGACCTTGGCCAGCTCGTCCATCAGGTTGTCCTTGTTGTGCAGGCGCCCGGCGGTGTCGGCGATGACGACATCGATGTTGCGCGCGCGCGCCGACTCGATGGCATCGAAGATCACGGCCGCGCTGTCGGCGCCGGTCTGCTGCGCGACCACCGGCACACCGTTGCGTTCGCCCCACACCTGCAGTTGCTCGACCGCCGCGGCGCGGAACGTGTCGCCGGCGGCGAGCAGCACGCTGCGGCCCTCGTCGCGGAAGCGGCGCGCCAGCTTGCCGATGGTGGTGGTCTTGCCGACCCCGTTCACGCCCACCACGAGTATCACGAACGGCCCCTCACCCTCGCGCACCAATTCGAGGGGCTGTTCGCAGGGCCGCAGCAGTTGCAGGAGTTCATCGCGCAGCAGCGCGCGCAGGTCGTCGCCGCCACCGGCGCGCTCGCGGATGCGGCCGACGATGGCTTCCGTCACCGCCAGCCCGACGTCGGCGGTGAGCAGGACGGTTTCAAGTTCCTCCAGCACGTCCTCGTCGATGGCGCCGCCCTGGAACAGCGCCGAGAAACTTTCCTGTAGTTTCTCCCGCGTGCGCGCCAGCCCGTCGCGCATGCGCGCCAGCCAGTCGACCGGCGGAGGCGCGGGCTCGATCGCCTCCGGCGCCTCCACCGGGATGGGGACAGGCTCGGCAACGGGCTGTTCCAGGCGCAGTTCACTTTGCGCCGGCGCGGTGACAGGGGCGCCGGCTGCATCCGGTTCCGGGGCCGGCGGCGCCGGTTCTGCCGGCGCGGGGCGCAGCGGCCGTGGCGGGACATCAGGCGCTGGCGCCTGCGGCGGCAAGGGCACGGCGCGTGCCGCGGCCCGTCCGCCCAGGAACGCGAAGACCCGTGCGGGCGGCCGCGGCGCGGGCTCCGCGAAGCGCAGCAGCGGCCGGCCGGCACTCGCCGGCGCATCCGCCAGTCGTGCAGCACGCGCCCGCAGGAAGGAGAAAACATAACGGTGCCGGACCCGGCTGCGGAGGCTCATGGTGTCGCTGGTTCCCACTGCTCTGGTAGAGGAATCGGAGTCATCGCGCCTGTTGGGCGCGAACGCATGCGTTATCCTACCACCTCGTTTTCGGAGCATGACGAATGCAAAAAGGTTTTGTTTTCACCCTGCTGCTGCTGTGCTGCAGCACGCCCGTTGCCGCCCTGGAAGTCCGCAGCTTCGCCAGCCGGACCTCCGAGTTCGTGCTCGGCAACGGGCTCAAGCTGGTCGTTCACGAGGACCGGCGCGCGCCGGTGGTCATCAACCAGGTCTGGTACCGGGTCGGATCGGCCTGGGAGCCGCCGGGACGGACCGGCGTCTCCCACGTGCTCGAACACATGATGTTCAAGGGCACCACCCACCTGCAGCCGGGCCAGTTCTCCGAGCTGATCGCACGCGTCGGCGGCCAGGAGAACGCGTTCACCAACACCGACTACACCGGCTACTACCAGCAACTCGCGGTCGAACACCTGGAGCTCGCGCTGCAGCTGGAGGCGGAGCGCATGGCCAACCTGCGGCTCGACGAGGAGGACTTTGCACGGGAGCTGGACGTGGTGAAAGAGGAACGACGCCTGCGCACGGACGACCAGCCGCCGGCACGTTTCCGCGAGCGGCTGCGCGCCACCGCCTACCTGGCGAGCGCCTACGGACAGCCGGTGATCGGCTGGATGCATGACCTGGACCGCCTGACCGTGAAGGACATCCGGCGCTGGTACGAGGACTGGTACGCGCCGAACAACGCGGTGCTCGTGGTCTGCGGCGACGTGGTGGCGAAAGACGTGCTGGTGCTGGCCGAAAAGCATTTCGGCGGCATCCCCGCGCGCGACCTCGCCGAACCGCCCGCGCTGCTGGAGATCGCCCGACCCGGCAGCCGCCAGCTCCAGGTCCGGATGCCGGTGCAGCTGCCACAGGTGAGCCTGACCTGGAATGTGCCCGGATTCCGTACCGCGCCGGAGCCCTGGGAGAGCCACGCGCTGCGCATGCTGGCCGGGGTGCTGGATGCCGGCTACAGCGCCCGCATCGAGTCCGAACTGGTGCGGGGATCCGAGCTGGCGCTGGGGGCCGGCGCCAGCTACGACCAGTTCGCCCGCGGCGACAGCCTGTTCACGCTGTCGGGCACGCCAAACCCGCCCACCGAGGCGGGCCTGGAGGCGCTGGAGGCCGCGTTGCACGCCCAGGTGCGCCGGCTGCAGGAGACCCTCGCGGACGCCGACGAACTGTCACGGGTCCGGGCGCAGGTCCTGGCAGGACTGGTGTTCAGCCACGATTCCCTGCACGGCCGCGCCAACATGATCGGCTCGCTGGAGGCCATGGGCATCTCCTGGCGGGTGCTGGACGAATACATTCCAGCGATCGAACAGGTGACCGCGGAACAGGTGCGCGACGTCGCACGCCGTTACCTGGTGGCGGAGAACCTCACCACCGGCCGCCTGCTGCCCGAGTCGGCAGATGAACAGGAGGTACAGCCATGAAGAAGCAGGAAACTTTCTTCAACCGCCGCTTCCTGTGGGCGCTGGTGCTCATCCTGCCCCTGGTCATCCTGCTGCTCGGGCGCAGCCAGCAGCCCGCACGGGAAACGGCCGGCGATGACGCAGCGGGGGCCGCGCCCACGGCCGGATTTCAACTGGTCGACACCGCCGGCGCGCCCGCCCGCCAGCGTGCCCTGCCGGTCGAGTCCTGGGAAAGCGCCGGCGCGAAGGTGCTGTTCATGCGCGCCGACGAGGTGCCGATCCTTGATGTACGACTGGTGTTCAATGCCGGCGCCGCGCGCGACGGCGAGCTGCCCGGGCTGGCACAGATGACCAGCAGCCTGCTCGGCGAGGGCACCCGCAGCCGCGACGCAGGCGCCGTGGCGACCGTGTTCGAGAGCGTCGGGGCCGACTTCTCCACCAGCAGCCACCGCGACATGGGCATCGTGGAGCTGCGCACCCTGGCGGACGACCGCTTCCGCGGCCCGGCCGTCGGGATGCTCAAGGAGATCCTGGCCGAACCGGCCTTCGCCGCAGAGGCGCTCGAACGGGAGCGCAAGAAGATGCTGGCTGCGCTGCGCAGGCAGGCGCAGAGCCCCGGCGGCATCATGTCGCTGCGCTTCTATCCGGAGCTTTACGGGGACCACCCCTACGGCATCCCGGCAGCCGGCACACCGGCATCCCTGGCGCGCATCGAGGCGCAGCAGGTGCGCGACTTCTACCGGCGCTACTACAACCGCGGCAACCTGGTCATCGTGGTGGTGGGCGCCGTGTCCACCGAGGAGGCGCGCACTCTGTCGGACGAGATCGCGGAGGCGTTGCCGGAGGGCCGGCCGGCACCGCCGATCCCGCCACCGGCGCCAGCCCCCGGGCGCTCCGTGCAGGTGCCGTTCGAATCGCAGCAGGCCCACATCCAGATCGGCATGCCGAGCGTGCGCCGCGACGACGCCGACCTCGTCGCGCTGATGGTCGGCAACGAGATCTTCGGCGGCGGCGGACTGACCTCGGAACTCTACCGGCTGATTCGCGAGGAGCGCGGGCTCGCCTATTCGGTCTACAGCTACTTCTCGGCCATGCAGGCGGAAGGGCCATTCGGGATCGGGCTGCAGACCCGCGCCGACCAGGCCGACGAAGCCATCCGGCTGGTGCAGGAGGCCCTGCGGGACTTCCTGGCGAACGGGCCGACGGAAGAACAGGTGCGCGAGGCGCGCCGGCACCTGGCCGGTTCCTTCCCGCTGCAGACCGCCAGCAACGACGCCATCACCGGCCACCTCGGCTCGATCGGTTTCTACGACCTGCCCCTGGATTACCTCGAGACCTATGTCGCCCGGGTCAACGCCGTGACCCGCGAGGACGTGATCGGGGCATTCCGGCGCCATGTCGACCCGGAACGGCTGCTGCTGATCCGGGTGGGTCCGGAAAGCGCAACGGTGCAGGAGGGGCCGTGAAACGCCCCGGCCGGACCGGCCACGTCCGCATCATCGGCGGCGCGCTGCGGGGGCGTCGCCTGGCGGTGCCCGACCTGCCCGGGCTGCGGCCGACCCCGGACCGCACGCGCGAGACACTGTTCAACTGGCTCGGCCCGTTGCACGGCCTGCGTGCGCTGGACCTGTTCGCGGGCACCGGGGCGCTCGGGCTGGAGGCCTGTTCCCGGGGCGCGGAAGCGGTCGTCCTGGTGGAGCGGGACGCACGCGCCTGCACCGCGCTGGAACGCCTGGCGCAGGATTGGCGGCTGGAGAACGTGGCCGTCATCCGGGCCGATGCGCTGGAATGGCTGGACAGGCGGGGTCGCGAACACGCCCCCTTCGACCTCGTTTTTCTCGACCCGCCGTTCGACGCGGACCTGCTCGACAGCACCCTGGCACGGCTGCAGACGGGGGCGTTCCTGGCCGGGGACGCCCGCGTTTACGCCGAGTACCCGGCCGGCCGGCCGGCGCCGGCGCCGCCACCGGGCTGGCAGGCACACCGGACCGGCCGGTCTCCGCACACCGGCTACGTGCTGTACCAGGCGTGAGCGTCGTCGAAAGCGGTTTCCGGCCCGCCTGGTGGCTGCCTGGTGCGCACTTGCAGACCATCGTGCCCAGCCGCCTGCGCCGGTTCCGGCCACCGCCAAGAATCCGCCAGCGCATGGAACTGCCGGACGGCGACTTCATCGACCTGGACTGGACCGGCCTGGAGCACGAGGGCCGGCCGCTGGTGATCATTCTGCACGGCCTGACCGGTTCATCCGAGTCCCAGTACGCCTGGGGACTGCAGGCCGCCCTGCTGCGACGGTGCTGGACCAGCGTGGTGCTGAACTTCCGTGGCTGCAGCGGCGAGATCAACCGGCTGCCGCGCGCCTACCATTCCGGCGAGACCGGCGATCTCGACAGCCTCGTGCGCTGGCTGCGGTCCCAGCCCCGGTTCCAGGCCCGGCCGATCGCCGCCGTCGGTTTCTCACTCGGGGGCAACGTGCTGCTGAAGTGGCTGGGCGAGCAGGGCGCGGATGCGCCCCTGTGCACCGCCGTGGCGGTATCGGTGCCCTATGACCTGCAGGCCTGCCAGCGCAAGCTGGATTCGCCCGCCGCCCGTATCTATCGCGATCACCTGCTCGGCAACCTGCTGCAGGCCGCGACGCGCAAGCGGGAGCACTACCGGCGCACGGCGGCGGCGGAGTTCCTGCAGCACCACCTCGGCCTCGGACCCCTGGACGGGATCAGCACGCTCTGGGAATTCGACGACCGCATCACCGCGCCCCTGCACGCATTCGACGGCGCGGCCGACTACTATGCGCGCTGCAGCAGCCGCCCCTTCCTGCACGCCATCCGGGTGCCGGTGCTGCTCATCCACGCGGTGGACGACCCACTGGTCGACGCCGACGCCATCCCCACGGCCAGCGAACTGGCGGATGGCACGGTACTGGAACTGAGCCAGCGCGGCGGGCATGTCGGTTTCGTGTCCGGCAACCTGCCGGGCAGCCCCTGCTACTGGCTGGAGGAACGCATCCCGGACCACCTCGGCGCCGCGTTCCGCTGCGCCGGCTGACCCGCCGCGGACACCGGTCCGGTATCCCCTACAATGAATAGCCTGTGGCTGACGGGTTGGGCATGAAGAACTTCTACCTTTCGCGGCGCAAGCTGATCAAGAACAGCCTGCTCGGCGCCACGTTTCTCGGCGCCAGTTCCGGGCTGGTCTACCTGATGGCGCCGCTGCGCCCGCGCGAACCCGCGCCCGGCGACTGGCTGTTGCTGCGCACGCAGGATCTGCCGGCGCTGTATGCCATCGCACCATTGGTGCTGGGCAGCCGCCTGCCCGCCGCGGGCGCCGCGCGTGATGAACAGCTGCTGCGTGTGCTGCACAGCGCCGACGCGCTGCTTTACTACTCGTCCGAGGAGATCCACCGCCAGGCGCGGCAGGTGCTGGACCTGCTGAACGTCCCGGCGTACCGCATCCTGGTCGCCGGCATCCCGCGGCCCTGGCAGGAGACCGACGAGGCGGACATCCGCGACTTCCTGCGACGCTGGTCGCACTCGCGGCTGTCCGTCCTGCAGAACGTCATCAATGCCGTCACGCGCGTGATCCAGGCTGCCTGGTACGCGGTACCGGAGCGCGTCGTGCGTACCGGCTATCCCGGCATTCCCGAGAACGCCCGCGTGCTCCTGCAGGACTGACGCGTGGCCATCCGCGATTTCCTGCGCGAGGGACTGGACAGCGGCTGGCGCGTCACGGACGCCTCCCGGCTGCAGGAGAACGAGCAACTGGAAACGGACGTCGTGGTGGTCGGTACCGGCGCCGGTGGCGCCACCGCGGCGGAGGTCCTGCAGGCCGCCGGGCTGGACGTGATCCTCGTCGAGGAGGGTACCTTCCGCACCAGCGCCGACTTTCGCATGGAAGAGGTGGAAGCCTTCCGCTGGCAGTTCCAGGAGGGCGCGCTGCGGCGCACCGCGTCCGGCGACATCAACCTGCTGCAGGGTCGCATGGCGGGCGGCTCCACCGCGGTCAGCTGGGGGACGATGTACGACCCGCCGGCACAGACACTGGAGTACTGGAGAGACCAGCGCGAGGTGCTGGCGCTCAACCCGGACGTGCTGGCGCCGGTGCTCGCGCAGGTCCGCGCCCGCCTGCACGTCGCGAAGTGGACCACCCGCCGCAACGAGAACAACGACATCCTGCGCGAAGGCTGTCGCCGGCTGGGCTGGAACTGGCGGGACATGGAGCGCGCCGTGCGCGGCTGCTGGAATCTCGGCTACTGCTCGATGGGCTGCCCCACCAACGCCATGCAGAGCACCCTGACCACGAGCCTGCCGGCACTGCTGCGCAAGGGCGTGCGCCTGTACACCCGGTTACGCTGCGAGCGGCTGGCCCACCGCGGCGATCAGGTGACCGAGATGCTCTGCCAGGCGCAGGAGTCACGCGGCGTCTTCGACACCGGCGTGCAGGTACGCATCCGGGCGCGGCACTTCGTCCTTGCCGCCGGCGGCATCGGCACGCCCGGCATCCTGCTGCGATCGGCGGTGCCGGATCCCTACAAGCGCATCGGCCGGCGGACCTTCCTGCACCCGGTGGTGATCAGCCGCGCGGTTTTCGAGCAGCAGGTGGATCCCTACCACGGCGCGCCGCAGTCGGCGCAGTGTGACCATTTCCTGTTCCCGCGCGGCGCCACCGGGCCGATGGGATTCCGGATCGAGGCGGTGCCCCTGCATCCGGTGCTGTGGGCGGGCACGCTGCCGGCGGTGGGCGAACAGCACGCGCGCTGGATGAGCGAGCTGCCGCATACGAACTGCCTGGCCGCGCTGCTGCGCGACGGTTTCGACCCCGGCAGCCAGGGCGGTCACGTCTGGCTGGATGATTTCCAGCACGCCCATCTCTCCTACCCGATCACCGACTACACCTGGGACGGGGTGCGCCGCGCCTGGCTGGCGATGGCGGAAATCCAGTTCGCCGCCGGCGCGCGCAGCGTCATGCCGGTGCACGCCGACGCCCGGCCCTACACCCGTTACTCGGAAGCGCGGCTGGCCATCTCCACACTGGAGCCGGACGCTCCGCGCACACGCTTCGCCAGCGCGCACGTCATGGGCGGCTGCGCGATGGGCAACGACCCGCGGCACGCGGTCACCAACAGCCGCGGCCGGTTCCACCACCTGCAGAACCTTTCCGTACTGGATGGCTCGCTGTTTCCGACCGGGTTGGGCGCCAGCCCGCAGCTGACCGTCACCGCGATCGCGCTGCACCTGGCCGACCAGCTCGCCGCGGAACTGTCGCCCGCGCTTTCCTGAAGCGGTTTCAGGTCACGGGCGTTCCTGCATACACTGTGTACCTGGACAGGCAATCAGGCAGGCCGCAGGCATGAGCACCGTCATCTACCCCGGCACGTTCGATCCGATCACCAACGGGCACAGCGACCTGGTGGAGCGCGCCGCGAAGCTGTTCGATCGCGTGATCCTGGCCATCGCCGCGAGCCCCAAGAAGGAACCAGCCTTCACGCTGGAGCAGCGCGTGCACCTGGCCAACACGGTGATCGGGCACCTGCCCAACGTGGAGGTCTGCGGTTTCGACTCCCTGCTGATCGACTTCGCCCGGCAACAGCAGGCCGGCGTGATCCTGCGCGGACTGCGCGCGGTGGCCGACTTCGAGTACGAATTCCAGCTCGCCAACATGAACCGGGCGATGTGCCCGGACGTAGAGACCGTGTTCCTGACGCCGGCCGAACAGTACTCCTACATCTCCTCGACGCTGGTGCGGGAGATCGCCTCGCTCGGGGGCGACATCACCCGTTTCGTGCACCCCGAGGTCCGCGCGGCGCTGCATCGCCGGTACGACACCTGATGAATCATCGCTGGGGAATCTTCATGGTCCGGACCCTGCTGATCTGCCTGTCCCTCGGCGCATCCGCCGTCAGCGCGGACGACGGCAGGCCGCCCGCGGCAGCCATCGCCAGCGCCCACCCGCTGGCCACGCAGGCCGGCATGCAGGTACTGGAGGCCGGTGGCAATGCCTTCGACGCCGCCGTCACCGTGGCGGCGGTGCTCGGCGTGGCCGAGCCCTACAGCGCGGGCATCGGCGGCGGCGGCTTCTGGCTGCTGCGGATCGGCGACACCGGCCGCTACGTTTTCGTGGATGCGCGCGAGACGGCCCCGGCCGCCGCGACCCCGGACATGTACCTCGACGGGGAGGGCGCGCCCCGCGACCGTGCCTCGCTGGACGGGCCGCTGGCGGCCGGCATCCCGGGACAGGCGGCCGCGTTCGCACACATCGCCGGAAAGTACGGCCGGCTGCAGCTCCCGCGGCTGCTGCGTCCCGCGGTGCGGGTGGCGCGCGAGGGCTTCCTGGCAGACCCGAAGTACCGCCTGTTGGCGCTGTACCGGATGGACGCGCTGGAAAGCCACGCGCAGACCGCCGAGATCTTCGTGCCGGACGGCGTACCGGAACCGGACACCCGCATCGTGCAGCCGGATCTCGCTGACACTCTGGAACGGCTGGGGGAACAGGGTTTCGATGGCTTCTACCGCGGGCCGCTGGCGCGCCGGCTGGTCGCCGGCGTGCGGCGCGAGGGCGGCATCTGGACCGAGGCAGACCTCGCCGGCTACCGCGTGCAGGAACGCGAGCCGATCCGCTTCTCGCTCGGCCCGCACCGCTTCATCAGCGCGCCGCCACCATCCGCCGGCGGCATCGCGCTGGCCACCATCACCCAGATTCTCGACGCCTGGTCCTGGCGCGAACTGGGACCGATCGACCAGGCCCACCTGCTGGTGGAGGCGATGCGGCGCGCCTACCGCGACCGGGCGCAATACCTCGGCGACCCCGACTTCGTGCCGGTGCCGGTCGCGCGGCTGATCTCCGGTCGCCACGCCGGGCAACTGGCGGAGTCGATCCGTCTCGAGGAGCGTACCGACAGCCTCGACCTGCCGGCCACGACGGCGCCGGAGGCAGCCGGCACCCACACCACCCACTTTTCGGTGCTCGACCGGCAGGGCAACATGGTGGCGGCGACCCTGAGCATCAACACGCCGTTCGGTGCGGCCTACGTGCCGCCCGGTACCGGCGTACTGCTCAACAACGAGATGGACGACTTCTCGGCCGCACCCGGCCAGCCCAACACCTACGGACTGGTGGGCAGCGAGCCCAATGCCATCGCACCGGGCAAGCGGCCGCTGTCCAGCATGACACCGACGATCATCGAGTCACCGGGCCGGTTTGCCATCCTCGGCACCCCGGGCGGCAGCCGCATCATCACCATGGTGCTGCTGGGCGCGCTGGAACACCTCGCGGGCGAGTTGCCGGAGGCCTGGGTCTCGCGGCCGCGGTTCCATCACCAGTACCTGCCGGACGTCATCCAGCACGAACCGGACGCATTCAACGCCACCCTGCGCGCGGGTCTGCTGGGCAAGGGGCACGTACTGCAGTCCGTCGGCCGCAGGTACGGCAACATGCAGGCGATCCTGTGGGATGTCGATCAAAGGGCGGTGCACGCCGCCAGCGATCCGCGCGGCATCGGCGCCGCGCAGGTGCGCTGACGGCAGGGCGGCAACCGCACCGGCGCAGAAAAACAAAAAAGGGCAGCGCGGGCTGCCCTTTTCATGTCGGGAGGATGCCGGTCAGAAATTCAGGTGCTGGTCGTTGACACGTTCCACGCAACCGAGGCAACGGAAGAACGTGTTCTTCGCCGGTTCGATGAACAGGGTATCTGCCGCCTGCGCGGTATTGCCGCCCAGCGCGTGGAAGGGCAGCGAGATCACGAAAATCGCGCCGCCGAGCACCGTGGCGCCGAACAGCATCGGCCGGGCGATCAGTGCATCACCGGTCATGCGCAACGCGCTCGGATCCTGGTCTGCCAGGGACTTCGCCTGGCTGACGGTCGGCATGGTCAGCATGAGAGAGGCCACCAGGGCTGCCAGGGTCTGGCGCAGGCCGGGGAATTTCATTTCACACGCTCCTTTCAACGGGATAGTCAGGCGACAGTCACTCTAAGCTTCCATAATAGCTGAAATTTTCCCGGCCAGAAGAGGCCGCGCATCAGCGCTGGCAGGCCGGGCACCAGAACGTGCTCCGCTGGCCCAGGCGGATGGTCCGGATCGGCTGCCCGCAGGCCCGGCAGGGTTGCCCGGCGCGGCCATAAACCGCCAGCTGCCGGGCGAAATACCCGGGGCTGCCGTTGCCGTTCACGAAGTCCCGCAGGGTGGTGCCACCCTGCTCTATGGCGTTAGCAAGTACACACTTTACTGCCTCGGCCAGGCGGTCGTATCGCGCCCGGCTGACGCGGCCGCAGGCGGTGGCGGGACGGATGCCGGCGACGTGCAGGGACTCGCTGGCATAGATGTTCCCGACACCGACGACGTTGGCGGCATCCATGAGAAAAACCTTCACCGACACCCGGCGCCCACGCGAGCGCCGGTAGAGGTGCGCGCCATCGAATGCGTCCGAGAGGGGCTCGGGGCCGAGGTCGCTGAGCAGCGGATGGGCGTGCGGTTCCGCGCCGGCCAGCAGGATCGCACCGAACCGGCGTGGGTCATGATAGCGGAGCAGCACGCCACCGGAGAGCACGAACTCCAGGTGATCATGGCGGCGGCGCGCCTCCTCCGGGCGGACCAGCCGCAGGCTGCCCGACATGCCCAGGTGCACCAGCAGGGTTTCGTCCGGGAACCGGACCAGCAGGTACTTGGAGCGCCGTTCGACGGCGATCACCGGCCGACCGCGGAGCACCGCCGCGAGATCCTGCGGAACCGGCCAGCGCAGGCGCGGCTCGTACACCCGCACCGTGCGCACGCGGCGGCCGCGCAGGTGGGGCTCGAGCCCCGCGCGCACGGTTTCGACCTCCGGCAGTTCCGGCATACCGCGTTCCTGCCTCCCGGGCAAAGCGCACTACAATACCGGCCGGCCCGCGGACCTGCCACAGGAGTCGCCCATCTCATCTCCCGCCGCAAACATCAGCCTGCTCGGTGTCGATACCGGCGGCACCTTCACCGACTTCGCCTGGTACGACGGTGGCCGCCTGCAGACCTGCAAGGTGCTCTCCACCCCGGATGCACCGGAACGCGCCATTTTGCAGGGCGTGGAACAGCTCGGGCTCGGCGCGCACCTGCGCGCCGGCCGCCTGCGGATCATCCACGGCACCACCATCGCCACCAACGCGGCGCTGCAGGGGCAGGGCGCGCGCACCGCCCTCATCTGCAACGAGGGCATGACCGACCTCCTGACCATCGGCCGCCAGGCGCGTGATGCGCTGTACTCCTTGCACGTGCCGGCGATCGAGCCGCCGGTGCCGGCCGACCTCTGTTTCGGGGTGGATGCGCGTACCGGCACGGCCGGTGAGTCGCTGCGCTCCCCGTCCACGGCGGCGCTGGCCAGGCTGGCCCGCGAAGTCACCGCCAGGCGCGTGGAGGCGGTGGCGGTCAGCCTGCTGTTCAGTTACCTCGCGCCGGAACAGGAACAACGCATCGCCGCCGCGCTGCCCGAGGGGCTTTTCGTGAGCTGCGCACACGATGTGCTGCCGAGAATCGGCGAGTACGAACGCACGGTGGCGACCTGGCTGAACGCCCGCCTCGGCCCGCTGGTTGCCGGCTACCTGGGGCGGCTGCGGGAACTCACAGCGCCCTCCACGCTGGCGGTCATGCAGTCCGACGGCATGACCCTGCCCGCGGCGGACGCCCCGCGCCGGGCGGTCCGGCTGCTGCTCAGCGGGCCGGCCGGGGGGCTCGCGGCGGCGGGCCTGGCCGCGCGCGAGCAGGGGCTTTCCGACCTCCTCACCTTCGACATGGGGGGTACCTCCACCGATGTCGCCGCCCTGCAGGGTGAGCCCCGCCTCACCGCCGAGGGCGCCATCGGCCCGTACCCCCTGGCCATTCCATCGCTGGATATCCACACCATCGGCGCCGGCGGGGGCTCGCTGGCGTCGGTCGACCAGGGCGGCATCCTGCACGTCGGGCCCAACTCGGCGGGCGCCGACCCGGGACCCGCCTGCTACGGCCGGGGCGGCGCCGAGGCCACGGTGACCGACGCCAACGTGGTGCTCGGGCGGCTGCCCGCCTCCCTGCCGCTGGGCGGCTCCCTGCAACTGGACGAGGCGGCGGCGCGGGCCGCCCTCGGCCGGCTCGGCAGCCGGCTGGGCATCAGCGCCGGGCAGGCGGCCGCCGGCGTGGTGCAGTTGGCCAATGAGCACATGGCGGCAGCGCTGCGGCGGGTCTCCGTGGCACGTGGCCTGGACCCGGCCGGCTTTTCGCTCTGCTGTTTCGGGGGCGCCGGCGGGCTGCACGTCTGCGAACTGGCGGAACTGCTGCGCATCCGGCAGGTGCTGGTGCCGGTGCACGCCGGCATCTTCTCGGCACTCGGCATGCTGGCTGCCGCGCCCGGGCGCAGCCGCTCGGTCACCCGCGAGATCCCGTTGCGCGACGCCGACCCGGCCGTGCTGGAGCGGGAGTACGCCGGCCTGGAAAGGGCGCTGCGGGATGAACTGCTGGCCTCAGCCTCCCCGGGCACCACGGTCCACTGCCGGCGCACGGCCGAGCTGCGCTACGCCGGACAGTCCTTTACGCTGACCCTGCCGTGGCAGTCGGTGGCGGACACCGCGGCTGCGTTCCACCAGTTGCACAAGAACACCTACGGGCACGCGTTCCCGGGACTCGCTGTCGAGCTGGTGCATGTCGGCGTGCAGGCGCACACCGCGCCCGGCCTGGCTCGCTTCCCGGCCGCGGACGCCACGCCCGGCGCGGCACGAGCCGGCGTCGTGGCGGTATCCGGCTGCCCGGACCCGGTACCGCTTTACCGGCGTGAGGCCCTCGCGGCCGGCGCCCGGATTCCCGGTCCTGCACTGATCAGCGAGCAGACCACGATCACCTACGTGAAATCGGGCTGGCATGCACACCGGACCCTGTCCGGGTCACTGCTGTTGCGGACCGGCACACCGGGCGCGGATGTACAAATTGCGTCATAATCGGGGCATGGTGCGGCGTACCGTCGGCACGGCCACGCCCGCCACCATCCACTTTCCAATGAACCCGCTTCGGAACCGCTATCCATGCAATACCTGACCGGCGTATTTGATCCCAACTGGTGGCAGACCATCCTGATCATTCTCGGCCTGACCCACATGACCATCATCTCGGTCACCATCTACATGCACCGTCATTGCGCGCACCGCGCCCTGGACCTGCATCCGGCCCTGAAAGTCTTCTTCCGCATCTGGGTCTGGATGACCACCAGCATGCATCCGCGGGAGTGGTCGGCGGTCCATCGCAAGCACCATGCGCACTGCGAAACAGAGAACGACCCGCACAGTCCGCAGGTACTCGGCATCCACGAGGTGCTGACGCGGGGCGCCGAGCTCTACGCGGCCGAGGCGAAGAACCCGGAGACGCTGCGCAAGTTCGGCCAGGGCTTCGAACCGGACTGGCTCGACCGCCACGTCATCGGCCCCAATGAGAACCTGGGTGTCGCGCTCATGGCGATCATCGACCTGGTGCTGTTCGGGCCGATCGGCATCACCATCTGGGCCGTGCAGATGCTGTGGATCCCGGTCCTGGCGGCCGGCGTGATCAACGGCCTGGGACACTACTGGGGTTACCGCAATTACGAATGTCCCGATGCCGCGCGCAACATCGTGCCCTGGGGCGTGCTGATCGGTGGCGAGGAACTGCATAACAACCACCACACCTATCCCAACTCGGCACGCCTCGCCTACCGGCCCTGGGAGTTCGACCTGGGCTGGTTCTACATCCGCTGCCTGCGCCGCCTCGGGCTGGCGCGCGTGATCAGCGAGGGCCCGGTGGCGCACCGGGTCGAGGGCAAGGACGCGCTGGACCAGGACACGCTGCTGGCGATCGTCAACAACCGCTTCCAGATCATGGCCAATTATCGCCGCCACGTCGTGATGCCGGTGTTGCGCGAGGAGCTCAAGCGCGCCGATGAATCGGCACGGCGGATGTTCCGGCGCGCCAAGGTGCTGCTGACCCGCGAGGAGCGCCTGATCGATCACCGCGGACGTGAACGCCTGCAGGATATCCTGGCGCAGAGTCCGCAGCTGAAACTGCTCTACGAGAAGCGGCTGGCGCTGCAGTCGATCTGGCAGCAGGCGCACGCCAACCGTTCTGAGCGGCTGAAGGCGCTGCGGGAGTGGTGCCGGCAGGCGGAGGCCAGCGGCATCGAGTCTCTGAACGAGTTCGCGCGCCAGCTGCGCAGCTATTCCCTGCAGCCGGCGCTGGCGGGATGACGCCGCGGCACGGGCACAAAAAAACCGGCCATGAGCCGGTTTTTTTGTGATGGGGCAGCCGTTACTTGATCTTGGCTTCCTTGTACATCACGTGCTTGCGCACCACCGGATCGAACTTCTTCATTTCCAGCTTTTCAGGCGTGGTGCGCTTGTTCTTGGTGGTCGTGTAGTAATGGCCGGTGCCGGCGGAGGACACCATCTTGATCTTGTCACGCATCGCGAATGATCCCCGTAGACTCAGAATTTCTCGCCACGCTGGCGCAGGTCCGCCAGCACGGTATCGATGCCACGCTTGTCGATGATGCGCATGCCGTGGCTGCTCACCCGCAGGCGCACGTAGCGCTTCTCGCTCTCCACCCAGAAACGGTGATAGTGCAGGTTGGGCTCGAAGCGCCGACGCGTCTTGTTGTGCGCGTGCGAGACGTTGTTGCCGCTCTGCGGCCGCTTGCCGGTTACCTGACAGACCTTGGACATTGCTGCTACACCTGCTGCGATCCGGTGTCCCGGCCGCCGCCCGGGGCCCGGTTCGGGGCCTGGCGGGCGTTCCCGGCGGGGACGCTCAAAAAAAGAGCGCGATTTATACCAGAAGGCCCCGGCACAGGCAAGCTCAAAGCCAGCCCCGGCGGGCAAAGGAGACGACCTGTCCCTGTCCGATCACCAGGTGATCCAGGACGCGGATGTCGAGCAGGGCCAGCGCCTCGCGGATGCGGCTGGTGATCTGGCGGTCCGCCGCGCTGGGCTCGGCCACGCCCGAAGGATGGTTGTGCGCCAGGATCACGGCGCCGGCGTGCAGCAACAGGGCGCCGCGGGCAATCTCCCGCGGGTAGACCGCGGCGCTGTCCAGCGTGCCCCAGAACAGTTCCTCGAAACGGATCACCCGGTGCTGGCTGTCGAGGTAGAGGCAGCCGAACACCTCGCGGCTGCGGCCGCCGAGACGCGCCTGCAGGAAACGTTCCGCCGCCTGCGGCGAGGTCAGCGCGCCCGCCCCGGTCAGCTCGGCGAAGAGGACCCGCCGGGCCAGTTCGAGCACCGCCTGGAACAGCGCGTAGCGGCTCCGGCCCATGCCCGGAAGCCGGCGCAGCTCGCGCTCCTCCATCCGGAACAGGCCGGCAAGACCGTCGCCGGCCGCCAGTGCTTGGCGGGCCACGTCCACCGCGGTCCGGCCGCGCGTGCCAGTCCCGAGCAGGATCGCCAGCAATTCGGCATCGCTCAGCGTCGCGCTGCCGGCATTGCACAGTTTCTCCCGCGGCCGTTCCGGCGCCGGCCAGTCACGCATCCTCATCTTCCGGAACCTCCCTGTTCTACGCCGTGGCGCGGGCGCATCCATCGACGCCCCGGGCCCGCCTTTGTTATCGTTCCCGCATTCCCCTGCGAAGCGGCGAAGCTGCCCATGCCGTCCCTGACCAACAAGCGCATCCTGCTCGCAGTCAGCGGCGGCATCGCCGCCTACAAGGCCGCCGAGACCGTACGCCGCCTGCGTGACGAGGGCGCCGAAGTGCGCGTCGTCATGACACGCGGGGGCCTGGAATTCATCACGCCGCTCACCATGCAGGCGCTGTCGGGCAACCCTGTCCATACCGACCTGCTCGACCCGGAGGCCGAAGCCGGCATGGGTCACATCCAGCTGGCCCGCTGGGCGGACCTGCTGCTGGTCGCGCCGGCGAGCGCGGATTGTATCGCGGCGCTGACCCAGGGCCGGGCCGACGACCTGCTCGGCGCAGTCTGGCTCGCCACGGAAGCGCGGCGCGCCATCGCACCGGCAATGAACCACCAGATGTGGCGGGACGCCGCCACCCAGGCCAACCTGGCAACGCTGGCCGCGCGCGATGTCGCCATCTGGGGGCCGGCGGAAGGCGACCAGGCCTGTGGCGAAACCGGTCCGGGCCGCATGCTTGAGGCGGCCGAACTGGCGCGCCGCTGCGGCGCCGCATTCGAGTCCGGCGCGCTGCAGGGTATTCCGGTGCTGATCACGGCCGGTCCGACCCGGGAGCCGATCGACCCGGTCCGCTACCTCAGCAACCGCAGCTCCGGCAAGATGGGCTACGCGCTGGCGGCCGCCTGCCGCGATGCCGGCGCCGGTGTGCAGTTGGTCTCTGGTCCCACCTGCCTGGCAGTCCCGGAGCGGGTGGCGATCACCTTCGTGGAGACCGCCGCGCAAATGGAGGCAGCGGTACGCGCGCTGCTGCCCGATTGCCGCATCTTTATTGGCGCGGCCGCGGTTTCCGACTACCGGCCGGCGCTGTCATCGCCGGAAAAAATCAAGAAATCCGCCGAGACCCTGGCACTGGAACTGGTCCGCAACCCGGACATCATCGCCGGTGTCGCAGCCGCCACCCCACGCCCGTTCTGCATCGGCTTCGCGGCCGAAACCAACGACCTGGAACAGAACGCGCGCGACAAGCTGGCGCGGAAACGCCTGGACCTGCTGGTCGGCAACGAGGTGGGCGCGCCGGACCGGGGCATGGACAGCGACCACAATGCCGCCTGCGTGTACCATCCGGATGGCCGGCGGGAGGAACTCGCACTGCAGGACAAGCATGCGCTCGCCCGCAGGCTGGTCGAAGTCTTCGCCGCGGCGTATCACGAATCGCACACCGGAGCCGGATGAACCGATGCAGAAAATCGCCGTAAGGATTCTCGACGACCGGGTGGGCACGCAGATTCCGCTGCCCACCCACGCCACGCCGGGCTCTGCCGGCATGGACCTGCGGGCCTGCCTCGACGCGCCGCTGTCCCTGCCGCCGGGGGGCTGCACGCTGGTGAAAACCGGGCTGGCCGTGCACATCGCCGACCCTGGCCTCGCGGGCATCATCCTGCCCCGGTCCGGACTCGGTCACAAGAAGGGCATCGTGCTGGGCAACGGCACCGGGCTGATCGATTCCGATTACCAGGGCGAGCTCATGGTGAGCCTCTGGAACCGCGGCGACACCGCCTACACGGTGCAACCGGGCGAGCGCATCGCCCAGTTCGTCGTCATCCCGGTGGTGCAGGCGGTGTTCGAGGTCGTGGGCGAGTTCGCCGGCAGCGAACGCGGTGCCGGCGGTTTCGGTCACTCCGGCAGTCACTGATCCCGTCGGGCGGGCTCTGCCCCGAAGCAACCACTGCGGGCGCTTCCTCCATGTCGGTTCCTCTATAATGGTCACCAACTGACAGTCCGCTCCGAAATCCGTGGCATCGCGCCCGTGCCCGGAGCGCGGCCATTCATCGAAGGTCCACCGGGCCCAAGCAGAGGAACTCTCCGTGTCAGCAAGTGAATCCATCCAGGGGGCCCGCCGTTACATGATGCTGGCCGTCACCGGTATCGGCGGCGGCCTCGCACTGATCGCCGTCATGCTGTACGTCGGCGCGCTGGTCAACGGCAGCGAGAACCTGCGTACGCAGCTTGCCAACAGCCTGGCGGACCAGTACGTCCGCAGCCTCGACACCGCCTTCAAGGCCGCGCAGGACCAGATCGATTCGCTCGCCGCCACGCCTGGCCTGGCCGAAGCCCTGCACCTGAAGAACGAGAAGCAGCTGGGAACGATGTCGGCGCTCATGCGACGTGGTATCCCGGCAGCCCCGCGGCTGCAGCTGATCCCGACCGCGGACCTGAACGTGCAGCGGACCGACCACGGCAACCTGAGCTTTGCCGACCTCGACATGATCCGCCAGGCGCGCGACGGCCTGTCGGTGCCGGGAGAGCTGCGCCTGGGCGGCGACGAGATGCAACTGCACATGATCCGGGCGGTGCACGACGGGCCGGGAGGGCCGATCCGGGGCGTGGTGCTGCTGTCCCTGCAGGCGAGCGTACTGTCCAGCCCGCTCGAGGCTTTCCCGAGCGGCGCTGGGGTGATGCGCCTGTTGCAGCAGTTCAAGGAGCACGGCGAGCAGAGCGAGATGCTGACCGTCGGCAGCGAGGCCGACCGCAACGCCCGGACGATCCAGCTGGAGACCACCAATCCGAACTGGCAGGTCGACTTCCGGCCCTCGAAGCGGCTGCTGAACCATGAGGTCGTCACGCCGGGGCTGATCGGCACGGCCGTGGGGCTCGGCGGGCTGATCTGCCTGGCCTCGGCGGTGATCGCCATATTCCTGTATGCGCGCTCCGTGCCCAAGGCCGCGGCAGCACCGGCACCGGCGCCTGCCGCCGGGCGCCGCCGCGCGATGCTGAACGCGAACGGCCCGGCATCCGCGGAAGAGGAACCACCACCCGCGCCACCGACACGCCCCGAACCGCCGCCACCACCCATGGGCGGCCAGATGATCGTGGAAGAAGAGGATCAGCCGGCGGAGGCTCCCGCTGCAAACCCTCACGTCGCGACGGCGGATGAAAGCGCTCCGGCGCCGTCGCGTGAACCGGCCTCTGTGCCGGCGGAGATCTTCCGTGCCTACGACATTCGTGGCATCTACGGAGACACGCTGACCGAGGAGACGGCCCAGTTGATCGGCCAGGCCATCGGCAGTATCGCGGCGGAACAGTCCGATGGCTTTTTCGTGGTCGGCCACGACGTGCGTAATTCCAGCCCGGCGCTCTGCCAGGCGCTCATCGCCGGGCTCGCGGCCACCGGGCGGCAGGTGCTGAGCATCGGCCAGACCGCCACGCCGGTCCTCTACTTCGCCGCGCAGGCGGAAGGGGTGGCGGGTGGCGTCATGGTCACCGGCAGCCACAACCCGGGCCAGTACAACGGCTTCAAGATCGTGCTTGGTGGCAACGCGCTGGCGAACGAGGAGATCACCGCGATCCGGGAACGGATCCTGTCCGGCCAGTTCGTGTCCGGGGAGGGCGGTGTCGGTGAGCAGGATGTGAACGCGAGCTACCTGGCGCAGATCACCGAGGATGTCTCGGTCGACAAGCCGCTGAAGGTCGTGATCGACTGTGGCAACGGATCGGCCGGCCTGCTCGCGCCGCAGCTCTACCAGGACCTGGGGTGCCAGGTCACCTCGCTGTACAGCGAGCCGGATGGCAGTTTCCCCAACCACCACCCGGACCCGGGCAACCCGGACAACCTGCGCGACCTGATCGAGCGGGTGAAGAGCGAGGGCGCGGACATCGGGCTGGCCTTCGACGGCGACGCCGACCGCCTCGGCGTGGTCACGGGCGAGGGCAACATCATCTACCCGGACCGCCTGCTGATGCTGTTCGCCAAGGACGTGGTGTCCCGCAATCCCGGCGCGAGCGTCATCTACGACGTCAAGTGCACGCGCCACCTCGGCCGGCTGATCAGCAACTACGGCGGCCGGCCGGTGATGTGGAAAACCGGGCACTCCCTGATCAAGGCGAAGATCCGCGAGACCGGCGCCCTGCTCGCCGGCGAGATGAGCGGCCACCTGTTCTTCGGCGAGCGCTGGTTCGGATTCGACGACGCCTTGTACGCGGGCGCCCGCCTGCTCGAGGTGCTGAGCCGCGACGAGCGAACGGCGGAGCAGGTTTTCGCCGCCTTCCCGAGCAGCTTCGCCACGCCGGAGATCAACCTGGCGGTGACCGAGGCCAGCAAGTTCGAACTGGTCGAGCGCCTGCGCAAGGACGGCGTGTTCGAGGGCGGCAAGCTCACCACCATCGACGGCGTGCGGGTGGACTTTGCCAATGGCTGGGGCCTGGTGCGCGCCTCCAACACGACGCCCAACCTGGTGCTGCGCTTCGAGGGCAATACCGAGGAAGACCTGGAGAAGATCAAGGCGATCTTCCGCGAGCAGTTGCAGCAGCTCGACAGCTCGCTGGATTTACCGGCCTGACATGGTCCGCCGCAGTGAACGCGACATGACCGGCAGCCGCGACAACGCCGCGCAGATTGCCGCGGTACTGACCGAGGCGCTGCCCTACATCCAGCGCTTCAGCGGCCGTACCATCGTCATCAAGTACGGCGGACACGCCATGGTCGACCCGGCGCTGCGCGCCAGTTTCGCCCGCGACGTGGTGCTCATGCGCCTGGTCGGCATGAAGCCGGTGGTGGTGCACGGCGGCGGGCCGCAGATCGGCAGCCTGCTGGAACGGCTCAACATCGAGACCCACTTCGTTGACGGCCTGCGCGTGACCGACAGCGCCACCATGGACGTGGTGCAGATGGTGCTCGGCGGGCTGGTCAACAAGGAGATCGTCAGTCTCATCAATCACAACGGTGGCAGCGCCTGCGGCCTGACCGGCAAGGATGGCGACCTCATACGCGCGCGCAAGCTCAAGGTGAAGCGCGACACGCCGGGGATGCATGCGCCCGAGATCATCGACATCGGCCACGTCGGCGAGGTCGAGTCGATCCGGACCGGGATTGTCGAGATGCTGCTGGAATCCGGCTTCACGCCGGTGATCGCACCGATCGGCGCGGGCGCCGACGGCACTTCCTACAACATCAACGCGGACGTGGTGGCGGCCCGCATGGCGGAAGTGCTCGCGGCGGAGAAACTGATCCTGCTGACCGACGTCACGGGGGTCCGCGACAGCGAAGGGGAAACCCTCACGGGCCTGAACACGGAGGAGGTCGAGGCCCTGATCCGGGACGGCACGATCCAGGGCGGCATGATCCCCAAGGCGCAGAGCGCGGTCAGCGCGGTGCGTGGCGGCGTGCGCAGCGCACATATCATCGACGGACGCACGCAGCACGCCACGTTGCTGGAGATTTTCACCGACCAGGGCATCGGCACGCTGATCACCGGGAACGGCTGAATCCACCACGCGCGGTAAAACCGGTTGCCACCCCTGCATGAAGGGGATACGATGATTCCCGGCTTCCGCACTGTTGGATGCTGATGGAAACAGCGCACAAGATTTCCCGCCGCGAGCAGATCCTCCAGTGCCTTGCACACATGCTGGAGGCCAGCCCCGGCGAGCGCATCACCACCTCGGGCCTGGCGCGCGAAGTGGGGGTCTCCGAAGCGGCGCTGTACCGGCACTTCCCCAGCAAGGCGAAGATGTTCGAGGGACTGATCCAGTTCATCGAGGAAAGCATCTTCAGCCGCATCAACCGCATCATTGCCGAAGAGAACAGCGCCGAGGCGCGCTGTGCGCGCATTATCACCCTGCTGCTCGGCTTTGCCGAGCGCAACCCGGGCATTTCCAGAATCCTCAGCGGCGATGCACTGGCCGGCGAAACCGAGCGTCTGCGCGCGCGCATCCTGCAGTTCTTCGACCGTCTCGAAACACAGATCCGCCAGATCCTGCGGGAGGCAGAGGTGCGCGAGGAGCTCAAACCGGTCATGCCGGTGACAGCGGCCGCGAACCTGCTGCTCGCCGTGGCCGAGGGCCGGATCCGGCAGTTTGTACGTAGTGGTTTCGAGAACCGTCCCACCGAGCACTGGGACGAGCAGCAGGCCTACCTGATCGGCCGCCTATTCGCGTAAGGCGGAGACATCGCCGTCGCCGAGCAGTTCGCGCAGGCGTTCGATATCATCCGCATACTTGGCGCGCACTTCCTGCAATTCCTCGCGCATGGTCACCAGCTTGGCCTGCTCCTCCTGGATCTGGACCTTGATGGCCTCGATGTTCTTCAGGAGTTCCTTGCTGACCTTCTTGCCCTGACGCTCCACGTCGGCGGCATCCTGCAGGGCGCTGGTGAGGTTGTTCTGCAGGCGGTCCACGCCCTTCTTCTTGGTATCGATGAACAGTTCGAGTTCCTGCACCTTGCGGTCGCGTGATTCCTCGGCCTCGCTGGCGCTGTTGTAGGAACGCAGCAGGCGGCGATCGTTCTCGAGCCGCTCCTTGCGTTGCTTTTCCTCTTCCATCAGTTTCTCGCGCACGTCGGCGGGCGGTACCACCCGCACGATGCGCATCTGCTCAGTGAGCACCTCGTATCCGGCTTCCACGAATTCAGGGGGAACGGAACGGGAAATCACCGGGCGCCCGTTGGCATCCTTGTAACGGTACAGGTAGCCGGCCGCGGACAGGGGCGCACTCCAGATCCAGACGAGGAGCAGAGCCAGCAGGGCGTTTCGGGGAGAGCGGCGTTTCATCATTTCCGGCAATTCTGACACATTCACGGAGGGCCGAGAAATCCCGACTCCGCTAGCATAGACCGCTTTTGCTACACGAGGTTCCGGCCGCCGCGCCGTGCAATATCATCCGGCACCGCCCGGCGCCACGCCATACCGCGACCGGTAGGCCCGGATGGGTTCGGCATGCCGGGCCAGCGAGGCATGTTCCGCACCGGCCGAATCCAGGAATTCCACCAACTGGCCCAGGCCGGCGATACAGACGACCGGCACGGAAAATGCCTCGCGCAATTCCTGCACCGCCGATTGCGCGCCCTGGCCCCGCTCCTCGCGATCCAGCGCCAGCACCGCGCCGGCCAGGGTGGCGCCGTGCGCTCGGATCAGGTCGATGGATTCGCGGATCGCGGTACCCGCGGTGATGACATCATCCACCACCAGTACCCGGCCAGCCAACGGCGCACCGAGCACGGAACCGCCCTCACCGTGGGCTTTCGCCTCCTTGCGGTTGAAGCTGACCGGCAGGTTGCGGCCGTGCCGGCTGCTGAGGGCGATCGCCACTGCAGTACCGAGGGGGATGCCCTTGTAGGCGGGACCGAACAACTGGTCGAAATCGAGGCCGGAGCGGTCGATCGCCGCGGCGTAGCATTCGCCCAGCGCAGCCAGCAGGGCCCCTGTGTTGAACGCGCCGGCATTGAAGAAATAGGGGCTGACCCGGCCCGATTTCAGCTCGAATTCGCCAAACCGCAGTGCGCCGCAGGCGATCGCGGCGGAGAGGAAGTTTCGCTGGTAATCGAGCATGCGAGTTGACCGAGCCGGGCACGCTCCGGATCATAGCAGCCCCCATCCACCCGGGTTAAGGACGCGTCTTGAGAATCGTCTCCGTGAACGTCAACGGCCTGCGCGCCGCCGCCCGCAAGGGGCTCTTCGACTGGATGCGGCGCGAGCAGCCGGACGTAGTCTGCATGCAGGAGCTGAAGGCCTGGGAAGGCCAGCTCGACGACGAGGTGTTTCACCCGCCCGGCTACCATCGCTACCTGTTCTGTGCCGAAAAGAAAGGCTACAGCGGCGTCGGCCTGTACTGCCGCGAGGAGCCGGACCGGGTCGAGCGTGGCCTGCAGTTCGAGCTGGCCGACCGCGAGGGACGCTACATCCAGGCCGATTTCGGCAGGCTCAGCATCGCATCTCTCTACCTGCCGTCCGGCTCCAGCAGCGAGGAACGGCAGGCAGAGAAGTACCGCTTCATGGACGCCTTCGAACCGGTGCTGGCTGGCATGCGCCGCAAGCGGCGCGAATTCATCCTGTGCGGCGACTGGAACATCGCACACAGGGAAATCGACCTGAAGAACTGGCGCAGCAACCAGAAAAATTCCGGCTTCCTGCCGGAGGAGCGCGCCTGGATGGACCGGCTCTTCGGCGAGTGGGGCTGGGTGGACGCCTTCCGGCAGGTCAACCAGGAAGCCGACCAGTACACCTGGTGGTCCAACCGGGGCCAGGCCTGGGCCAGGAACGTGGGGTGGCGCATCGACTACCACGTCGTGACGCCGGGGCTGGGCGACAAGGTACGCAGCGCCGCGATCTACAAGGACGAAAGGTTCTCCGACCACGCGCCGCTGACACTGACCTACGACCCGGAAGGCATCGCCGCGCTGCGATAACACGTGGGTAAGGCTTCAGCCTTACAAAACCGCGCAGGGCTCAGTCAGGCTGACGCCCCGGCCTACAGGGCTACATCCAGGGCTTCCCGCTGGGCACGGAACAGCTCTTCCATGCCACGCTCGGCCAGGCCCAGCATGTCCTCCAGTTCGGCGCGCGAGAATGCCGCGCCCTCCGCGGTTCCCTGGATCTCGATGAAGCCCTTGCCGGCCGCCATGACCACGTTGAGGTCAGTGCCGGCCTTGCTGTCCTCGGCGTAATCCAGGTCCAGCACCGGCAGGCCAGCGAACACACCGACCGATACGGCGGCAACCTGCGTCACGTCCGCGTCCTGGCAGGAGCGGCCCTTCGCCTTCACCGTGGCGATGGCGTCCATCAGCGCCACCCAGCCACCGGTGATCGAGGCGGTGCGCGTCCCGCCGTCGGCCTGCAGCACGTCGCAGTCGATGATGAAGGTATGATCGCCCAGCGTGCCCAGGTCGACCGCGGCCCGCAGCGAGCGGCCGATCAGGCGCTGGATCTCCAGCGTGCGCCCGCCCTGCCGCCCGCGCGCGGACTCGCGCGCCATACGCGAACCGGTGGAACGCGGCAGCATGCCGTACTCGGCGGTGATCCAGCCCCGGCCCTCGCCGCGCATGAAGCGGGGCACGCCGACCTCCACGGTGGCGGTGCAGAGCACGCGGGTCTCGCCGAACTCCACCAGCACCGAGCCCTCCGCGTGACGCGTGTAGTTTCGGGTGATGCGCACCGGGCGTAGCTGGTCCGGCGTTCTGCCACTCGGGCGCATGGGCGGTCTCCTGATTGCGGGGCGCGCCATTATAGCTGTATCGCATCGCCGTATCGCGCCACCATGGTCCGGCCTACAATGCGGCTCAGCAGCAAAGGGAGGCATTGCATGATCCGCAGCATGACAGCCTACGCCAACGGCTCCGCCCGGGACGGGGATTTCGCGCTCGAATGCGAGATCCGCTCGGTCAACCACCGCTATCTCGACGTACAGTTCCGCCTGCCCGAGCTGCTGCGCCGTTTCGAACCCCAGTTGCGCGAACTGGTCCGCCAGCAGTTGCGGCGCGGCAAGGTGGAATGCAGTTTCCGTTACCGGCTGCAGGGCGCCGAAGGCGGCCTGCAGGTGGATCTGGAGCGGGCCGGCGCCATCATCCAGGCCGCCCGCCAGATCGCCGCGCTGGCCGACGAGGAGTCGGCGCCGGACCCGCTGCGGATTCTCGGCTGGCCCGGCGTGCTGCAGGAGGCCGAGCCCGACCTCGACAGCCTCGAGGCCGTCCTCCTGGGGCTGTTCCAGGAGGTGCTCGACGACCTGCAGGTGGGGCGCGAGCGGGAAGGGCACGCCCTGGCCGGGGTGATCCGGGAGCGGGCCGAGGCGCTCGACGAACTGGCCGCCGGTGTGCGCGACCAGATGCCGGAGATTCTCGCGCAGTTCCGCGCCCGCCTCGAAGAACGGCTGGAGGATCTGCCGGAAGAACTGTCCGAGTCCCGCATCGAGGCCGAACTCGTGTTGCTGGCGCAGCGCGCCGACGTCGCCGAGGAACTGGACCGGATCGACGCGCATCTCGCCGAGGTCCACGAACTGCTGGAGGGCCGGGAACAGTCGGCCGGCAAGCGGCTGGATTTCCTCGCGCAGGAACTCAACCGCGAGGCCAACACGCTGGCCTCGAAGTCGGTCGCGGTGTTCACCAGCCAGCAGGCTATCGACGCGAAGGTGCTCATCGAACAGCTGCGCGAACAAATCCAGAATATTGAGTAAACTGCTGGGGTGTCGTCCGGCCCCACCCGCGCATGTCCAATCCCGGTTCCCTGTTCATCATTTCCGCCCCGTCCGGCGCCGGCAAGACCAGCCTGGTACGCGCGCTGACCGCGAAGGACGATCGCGTGCACGTGTCGGTTTCCCACACCACCCGCGCGAAACGGCCCGGCGAGGAGGACGGCAAGGACTATTTCTTCATCGACAAGCGGCAGTTCGAGGATATGCAGCGCGGCGGCGCCTTCCTGGAATGGGCCGAGGTGTTCGGCAATTTCTACGGCACTTCGAGCGAGTGGGTGCAGTTGCAGATCAAGGGCGGCAACGACGTGATCCTGGAGATCGACTGGCAGGGCGCCCAGCAGGTGCGCAACGAGATGCCCGACTGCGTATCGATCTTCATCGTGCCGCCGTCGCGGGACACGCTGCTGGAACGTCTCAACAAGCGCGGACAAGACGATCCGCAGACCATCGACGCCCGCATGCGCAAGGCGATCTCCGAGATGTCCCACTACATGGATTACGACTACCTGGTGGTGAACGACGACTTCGACCACGCACTGGGCGACCTCATGGCCATCTTCCGCGCCCGGCGGCTGGAAACCATGGCGCAGGAGATCGGCAACGCCCGCCTGCTTGATGATTTATTGTTCTAGGCTGTAGAATCGCCCCCCTTCCCAGATTTTCACCCGAGGAACACCATGGCACGCGTCACCGTAGAGGACTGCCTGGACAAGGTCGACAACCGCTTCGAGCTGGTGATCCTGGCCACGCGCCGGGCCCGCAACCTGATCAATACCGGCAAGGACCCGCTGGTCGCGCCGGAAAACGACAAGCCCACCGTTATCGCGCTGCGCGAGATCGCCGAAGGCACCGTGACCCGCGAGTACCTGGACCAGATGGACGCCGAAGCCGCCGCCGAGGAGCGCTTCGAGGAAGTCCGGCAGGAAGAGGACCTCGACGGCCCCGCCTGACCCCCATCGCCCGCGCCGCCGGCTGGCTGAATCCGGAAAACTGGTACACTTTCAGACAGGTACCATGAACGCTGTCACCGGACAGCCAGCCAGCATTGCAAGACATCCGCGTTTTCGCAGAACGCCTCGAGGCCTACCTGGGCCCGGAGCAGGTCCGCCAGGTATGCCGGGCGTATTACTACGCGGAACAGGCCCACGACGGCCAGTGCCGACAGACCGGCGATCCCTACATCAGTCACCCGCTGCAGGTCGCCAACATCCTGGCCGACATGCACATGGATGCGCAGAGCCTGATGGCGGCGCTGCTTCACGACGTCATCGAGGACACCGGCATCTCCCGGGACGACCTCGCCGGCCAGTTCGGAGAACAGGTCGCTGAACTGGTCGAAGGGGTCAGCAAGCTCAAGCACATCCAGTTCGAATCCCGCGCCCAGGCCCAGGCCGAGAATTTCCAGAAGATGGCGCTGGCCATGGCGCGCGACATCCGCGTGATCCTGGTCAAGCTCGCTGACCGCCTGCACAACATGCGCACCCTCTACGCGCTCGGCGCGGAGAAGCGCCGCCGCATCTCGCGAGAGACGCTGGAGATGTACGCGCCGATCGCGCACCGGCTGGGCATGCACAACCTGCGCGTGGAACTCGAAGAACTGGGGTTCCGCAGCCTCTACCCGATGCGCGCCGAGCGCATCCAGGCGGCGGTTCTCTCCAGCCGGGGCCACCGCAAGGAACTGATCGAGAAGATCCGCGAGGCGCTGGTGGAGTGCCTCGCCCGCGAGAAGCTGGAAGGGCGCATCCTCGGGCGCGAGAAACACCTCTACAGCATCTACCGCAAGATGAAGGAGAAACACCGCTCGTTCCACGAGATCATGGACGTTTACGCATTCCGCATCATCGTCCGCGATGTCGATACCTGCTACCGGGTGCTGGGCGCCGTGCACAACTACTACAAGCCGGTGCCGGGACGCTTCAAGGACTACATCGCCATCCCCAAGGCCAACGGCTACCAGTCCCTGCACACCAGCCTGCTCGGCATGCACGCCGTACCCATTGAAATCCAGATCCGCACCGAGGAAATGGAGGCCATGGCCAACAACGGCATCGCCGCGCACTGGCTCTACAAGATGGACGCCGACGCCGGTACCCATCACCGGGCGCGCGAGTGGGTCAAGGGCCTGCTGGAACTGCAGAAACACGCCGGCAACTCGCTGGAATTCATCGAGAACGTGAAGAACGACCTGTTCCCGGACGAGATCTACCTGTTCACGCCCAAGGGCAACATCCTGACGCTGCCGCACGACGCCACGCCGGTGGATTTCGCCTACGCGGTTCACACCGACGTCGGCCACTCCTGCGTCGCCTGCCGCATCGACCGGCGGCTGGCACCGCTGAGCGAGAAGCTCGTCAGCGGACAGACGGTGGAGATCATCACCGCGCCCGGCGCGCGCCCCAATCCCGGCTGGCTCAGCTTCGCGGTCTCCGGCAAGGCGCGTTCCAACATCCGGCATTTCCTCAAGCGCCAGGAGCGCTCCGACTCCGAGGCACTCGGCCAGCGCCTGCTGAACAAGGCCCTCGCCGCCATGGAGACCAGCATGGACATGGTTTCCCAGGACCAGCTGGAGGCGCTGCTCCGGGACTGCCACTGCAACTCGCTGCCCGACCTCTACGCGGAGATCGGCATCGGCAACCGGCTGGCGGGCGCGGTCGCACGCCAGTTGCTGCCCGCCGTCAGCCAGCACGAGGGTCCGGAACACGTGCCCGAACTGGTGGTGTCGGGGCGGGAAGGCGCGGTCATCACCTGCGCCCGCTGCTGCCACCCGATTCCCGGCGACCCCATCGTCGGCCACATCAGTTCCGGCCGCGGCATGGTGATCCACCGCGAGGGCTGCCGCAACATCGCCGAGTTCGCCGATGACCCGAACAAGTGCGTGCACCTGCGCTGGGACGACAAGGTCAGCGGCGAGTTCCTGGTCGACCTGCGGCTGGAGTGCGGCAACGAACGCGGCGTGCTGGCGATGGTCGCCACCTCCATCACCGAGGCCGAGGCCGGCATCGAGCGCCTGTCTGTCGAGGAGCGCGACGCCCGCTTCTCCAATCTGTTCGTCTCCCTGCGGCTGCGTGACCGCGTGCAGCTCGCGCGCGTGATGAAGGGCCTGCGCAAGCTGCCGGCCATCACCCGCATCACCCGCGTGCGCAACTGATCACGTCCATCGTTCCTGCACCGCATCCCATGGTGGTAGGATTCCGTCCCATTCCCGCACGATCCAGGAGAGCCCCGTGAGCGAGCGCCGCATCATCCAGACAGAACAGGCGCCTGCCGCCATTGGCACCTATTCCCAGGCCGTCGCCGTCGGCAGCCAGGTGTTCCTGTCGGGACAGATCGCTCTTGATCCCTCGACCATGGAACTGGTCGGTGGTGACATCGACGCCCAGATCGAGCAGGTGTTCCGGAACCTCGCGGCGGTGGCGGAAGCGGCGGGCGGCTCGCTGCGGGACGTGGTCAAGCTGAACGTTTTCCTCGTCGACCTGGCCCACTTCCCGCGCGTCAACGAGATCATGGCGCGTCACTTCGCACAGCCCTACCCGGCACGCGCCGCCATTGGTGTCGCCGCTCTGCCGAAGGGCGCCGCCGTGGAGATGGACGCCGTCCTCATCCTGCCGGCCGCGTGAGCCGGCGGCGCCGCGGCGGGCCCGCGGTCATCACGCACGACCGATGAGGCAACCGGAGGAACCGGTCACCTGCCTCGCGGGCGTCGGGCCGCGCGTCGCCGCGGTGCTGGCCCGGCTGGGCATCGAGACGCTGCTCGACCTCGTCCTGCACCTTCCCGCCGGCTACCAGGATCGCACCCGCATCGTGCCGCCCGCCCAGCTGCACGATGGCATGGAGGCGCTGACCCAGGGCCGCATCACCGCCAGCCGCGTGCAGTTCGGTCGCCGTCGCAGCCTGCTGGTGCAGCTGACCGACAACCAGGTCCATCTGCAGGTGCGCTTTTTCCATTTCACCCGCGCGCAGCAGGAACGGTTCGACCGGGCGGTCTTCATGCGGGTATACGGCACGGTGCGCCTGGGTGGCGGCCAGCTGGGCATGGTGCACCCGGAATACCAGCTGTTCGATGGCGATCCACCGCCGGTGAACGGGGAGCTCACGCCGGTCTATCCCCTGACCGAGGGCATGACCCAGGGGCGGCTGCGCAGGCTCATCCGCGACGCCCTGGAACTTCTGGACGGCAGCGGGCTGGAACTGCTGCCGGGAGACGCGCTGCCGGCGGCGATGCGCATGCCGCTGCTGCAGGCACTGCAGGCCGCACACCATCCGGATGCCGGGCGACCGGAAGCGGACGCGGAAACCGCGCGCAAACGGCTGAAAATCGAGGAACTGGTGGCACATCGGCTCGCCATGCGGCGCCGGCGTGCGTACCGGGAATCGCTGTCCGCGCCGGCACTGGACCGGCGCGAACTGCAGCAGAAGCTGCTGGCTACGCTGCCGTTTCAGCCGACCGGGGCGCAGCGGGAAGCCATCAACGAGATCAGCGCCGACCTGGCGCTGACGCAACCCATGCGCAGGCTGCTGCAGGGCGATGTCGGCTGCGGCAAGACCGTGGTGGCCGCTGCCGCCGCCTGCCAGGCCGTCGCGTCCGGCCACCAGGTCGCCTTCATGGCACCCACCGAACTGCTGGCCGAGCAGCACGCGCGCACCCTCGGCGACTGGCTGGAACCGATCGGCTGCAGTGTCGGTTATCTCAGCGGACGGCTGCCGGTGCGCGACCGCCGCCCCGTGCTGGCCCGGGTGGAGAGCGGCGAGGTGTCCATCGTGGTCGGCACCCACGCGCTGTTCCAGGCGGAAGTCCGCTTCGCCAGGCTCGGCCTGGCGATCATCGACGAGCAGCACCGCTTCGGCGTGGCCCAGCGGCTGGCGCTGGCGGACAAGGGGGCGGATGTCCGCCGTACGCCGCACCAGCTGATCATGACCGCCACGCCGATTCCACGCACGCTCAGCATGACCTTCTACGGCGACATCGATTTCTCCGCCATCCGCGAACTGCCGCCGGGCCGCGCCCCCGTGCAGACCATCAGCCTGTCCGACGGGCGCCGGGGCGAGGTGATCGCCCGCATCGCGCAGGCCTGCGGCGCCGGACGGCAGGCCTACTGGGTGTGCACGCTGATCGAGGAGTCGGAGAACCTGCAGGCGCAGGCGGCCGAGGAGGCCGCTGCCCTGCTGGCCGCGGAACTGCCTGCGTTGCGCATCGGCCTCGTGCACGGGCGCATGAAAAATGCCGAGCGCACACCGGTGATGGAGGCGTTCCGCCGGGGCGAGATCCACATCCTCGTCGCCACCACGGTGATCGAGGTCGGCGTGGACGTGCCCAACGCGAGCCTGATGGTGATCGAGAACGCGGAACGGCTGGGCCTGTCGCAGCTGCACCAGCTGCGCGGCCGGGTCGGGCGCGGCGCGACCGAGAGCTTCTGCGTGCTGCTGTACCAGTCCCCGCTCGGCGCCACCGCCCGCCGCCGCATCGCCATCATGCGCGAGACCACCGACGGGTTCCGCATCGCGGAGGAGGACCTGCAACTGCGCGGACCCGGCGACCCGCTCGGCGCCCGCCAGGCCGGCGACCTGCAGTTCCGGATCGCCGACCCGGTCGGGGACGCGCGCCTGCTGCCGGTCGCCACAACGATCGGCGACCGGATCTGGCAGGAACACCCCGACCGCGTCGAACCGCTGATGCAGCGCTGGCTGCCCCAGCGTGGGCGCCTGCATGAGGCGTGAGTTTTAGAGGGGTGGGAATTGTCAGGCTGAAGCCTGACCCACGAGCGCAGGACCCGGGCCTGTGGGCCGGACTTCAGTCTGGCACCTGACCCACGGGCACAGCGCCGGCAGGCCCGACTTCAGCCTGGCGCCTGGCCCGGAACCGGCAGCAGGTCCGGAACCTTTTTGGCCAGTTCGAAACGTTCCTTGATGCGTTCGCCGCAGAGCACGAAACCACGGAGGGTGCCGTCTTCGTCACGGTACTCACCACGCAGATCGGTGCGCGCGGTTTCGATCAGCCACTCCCCCTCCAGGCCGCGCGGCGGCGGCAGGGCCACGACCGGGCAGGCGGGGGTCTTCACGGTGACCGGCATGGCGGGGTAGTGCACCGGCGTCGGCGTTCCGGCCAGCGTTTTCGCCAGTGCCCGCGCGCTCGCCATCAGCGGCAGGATGTATTGCAGAGAGTGACCACTCACTTCGGCGCAATCGCCCAAAGCATAGATGTTCTCGTCGCTGGTGCGGAGTTGCTGATCGGTGACGATGCCACGGCTCACCTGCAGTCCGGCCGCCTCGGCCAGGTTGATGCGCGGACGCAGCCCGATCGCGGATACCACCAGGTCGGCGGCCAGCGGGCCGTCCTCGTTCAGCTCCACGTGGTAACCGTCCCCGTCCCGGTGCACAGCCTGCACCAGCGGTCCGAGGTGGACCTTCACGCCCTTTTCCTCCAGCGCCTTCTGCAGCAGGCGCCCCGCGGAACCGGGCACCAGCAACTGCAGCAGGTGGTTGTCCGGCGCGACGATGGTGACCTCGAAACCGGCCTGGGTGAGATCGCTGGCGAACTCGCAGCCGATCAGGCCGGCGCCCATGATCAGGACGCGACGCTTCCCTTCCAGCCGCTGCCGGAAGACCGCATAGTCCTCCAGGTCGTTCACCGACAGCACGTCCTCCGCGCCGTCCCCGGTCAGTGGCGCGCGCAGCACCTGGGCGCCCCAGGCCAGTACCAGGCGGGAATAGCCGAACCGCTCGCCGTCGATCTGCACCTCCCGCCGGGCCGGGTCGATGCCGGTCACGGTGGTACGGGTGCGCACGGTCGCGTTCAGCTGCACCGCCATGTCCTCCGGCATGGCCATGGCCAGCGAGTCGGCGTCCTTGCCCTTGTCGAAGGCCGCGCTCAGCATGGGCTTGGAATAGGAACGGCCGTCGTCGGCGGTGACGAGGGTCAGCGGGGTCGCGGGGTCCAGCTTGCGGAATTCCCGGGCGACGTTGTACCCGCCCAGGCCGGTGCCGATGATGACGACAGGCGCATCCACGCCCTCAGCCCACCTGGATCATTTCGAAATCCATCTTGCTCACGCCGCAGTCGGGGCAGACCCAGTCATCCGGGATGTCATCCCAGCGGGTGCACGGCGCGATCCCTTCCTCCGGCAATCCTCTTTCCTCGTCGTAAATGAAGCCACAGACGATGCATTGCCACTGGTGCCAGCCACTGCTCATTGGTTCGGGTATCTCCGCGTTTTGGGGCGCATACATTACGGGCGCTGCCCGTCCATCGCAACCCGGCGAACTTGCTTCCGGTCCGGCTTTGACGCATCCTCGCCGCCATTTTACCGCGGGAACCAAGCCGTGCCGTCACCCGAGCTCAGACGCCTGCCGGGCGCCTGCTGGCAGCCGAGGCCACGCCTGCGCGCGGGAGTCATCCCCGCCGGCCTGCGGCCCTGGCTGTTTGACGAGGACTCGCTGACCCGACGGCTGGTGGCAGCCAGCCATGGCGATTTCGCCGTGCAGGTGCGCCGACAGTGGTGGGGTCGGGCCAGGCCCGACGAGGCGCGGCTGCTGGGCATCGCGCCCCGGCATGCCTGCCGCCTGCGCGAGGTGCTGCTGCTTGGGCAGGGTCAGCCCTGGGTGTTCGCCCGCAGCGTGCTGCCGGATGCCAGCCTGACCGGGCGCAGCCGCTTCCTCCGCCGGCTGCAGTCGCGCCCGCTGGGCGCGCTGCTGTTCCAGTCGCCTGGCACGGTACGCACCCGCGTGGAATACGCGCCGTTCGCCGGCAGCGGCTTTCCCGGCAACCCGGACGGCGGCGTCGTCTGGGGACGCCGCAGCGTGTTCCTGTTCCAGGACAAGCCCCTGCTGGTTGGTGAGTACTTCCTTCCAGCGGTGGCTGCACAACGCTTCCCGGGCCGATAGACTATCCGGCCATGATCAAAACCGACCCGTATTTCGAGGCCGGCCTGGGCCGGCTGCGCGTCTACGCCGAGCTGATGCGCCTGCACCGGCCCATCGGCATCTTCCTGCTGCTGTGGCCGACCCTGTGGGCGCTGTGGATTGCCGGGTATGGTGCGCCACACTGGAAAAATGTGCTGATCTTCGTACTGGGCGTCGTGCTGATGCGCTCGGCCGGCTGCGTCATCAACGATTACGCCGACCGCAACCTGGACGGCCACGTCGCCCGTACGGTGGGCCGGCCACTGGTGACCGGCCGGGTGTCGCCACGCGAGGCGCTGGTGCTGTTCGGCGTCCTGTGCCTGCTGGCCTTTGGGCTGGTGCTGCTGACCAATCCGTTCACCGTCGCGCTGTCCTTTGGCGGCGTCGCGCTGGCGGCGCTCTACCCCTTCATGAAACGCTATACCTACCTGCCGCAGGTTTTCCTGGGCGCTGCCTTCGCCTGGGCGATACCAATGGCCTTCGCCGCCGAACGGGGTGAGCTGGTTCCGGAGACCTGGCTGCTCTACGCCACCACGCTCGTTTGGACGGTCGCCTATGACACCCAGTACGCCATGGTCGACCGCCCGGACGACCTGAAGGCCGGGATCCGGTCCACCGCCATCCTGTTCGGCGACGCCGACCGCTTCATGATCGGCGTGCTGCAGGCCACCACGCTGTTCTGCCTGCTGATGCTGGGCGGCCGGCTGGAGGCCACGGCGCCCTACTACCTGGGCCTGGCCACCGCAGCCGGCCTGTTCGGCTGGCAGCACTACCTCATCCGCGACCGCAGCGGCCCGGGTTGTTTCGCGGCCTTCCTGCACAACAACTGGGTCGGCCTGGCGGTCTTTCTCGGTATCTTCCTGCACTACCTGCAGGTTTGACAGATTCGGCCACACCGGCCTGAATTCATGAAACCGTAACCTCCGGGTCATCTAATGGGGCGCAGGCAATGGCAAACCCGAAGCAACCCATGAGTATCCAGCAAAAGAAGGTGCTGATCGTCGACGACGAGGCGCCGATCCGGAAGATGGTCCGCATGGCGCTGGAAGTCGCCGACTTCCAGGCCCTGGAGGCCGAGAACGCGGACGTGGCCTGGCGCGTGATCCACGACGAGAAGCCCGACCTGGTGCTGCTCGACTGGATGATGCCCGGCGTCAGCGGCATCGAGTTCGCGCGGCGCCTGCAGCGCGACGAGAACACCCGCGACCTGCCCATCATCATGCTGACCGCCAAGACGGAAGAGGACAACAGGATCCAGGGGCTGGAGGCTGGCGCGGACGATTACGTCCCCAAGCCATTCTCCCCGCGCGAGCTGATCGCCCGCATCCGCGCCGTGCTGCGCCGCACCACGCCGCCGGGGGTCGACCAGCCGGTGGAGGTCAACGGCCTGGTGCTGGACCCGGTCTCGCGCCGGGTGGCCGCCAACGGCGTCGAGCTGCAGCTGGGCCCGACCGAGTACCGGCTCCTGCAGTTTTTCCTTTCCCACCAGGAACGCGCCTACAGCCGCGCGCAACTGCTCGACAACGTCTGGGGCAGCAACGTCTACATTGAAGAACGGACCATCGATGTCCACATCCGCCGGCTGCGAAAGGCGCTCGAACCCACCGGGCACGATCAGCTGATCCAGACCGTCCGCGGCATGGGGTATCGCTGCTCCGTCCAGTAACCACCGGGCCCGGGGAGGGCAGCCATGCGGCGCCACTGGCGAGAAGGCATCACCCAGCTGATCCTGGCGCTGCTCGGGCTGATGATCCTGGGCGCCCCCTTCGACGCCGCGCTGACGATGCTGTTCCTCGGGCTGGCCGGCTACATCGGCTGGAGCACCTGGCAACTGGTCCGCCTGCACCGCTGGCTGGACGGACGGGGCGGTTCAGACCCCCCGGAGAGCTTCGGCCTGTGGGGCGACATCTTCGACGGCATCTACGCACTGCAGAAGAAACAGAAAAAGAGCCGCAAGCGCCTGCGCAAGATCGTGCACCGGGTGCGGGAGTCGCTGTCGGCGCTGCGCGACGGTGTGATCATGCTGGACTCCGAGCGCAGCCTGGAGTGGTGGAATGATGCCGCCACCGAGATGTTCGGGTTCCGCGACCCGCAGGACAAGGGCCAGCACATCATCAACCTGGTGCGGGCGCCGGCCTTCCAGCAGTATTTCTCTGCCGGGGATTTCAGCGAGCCGCTGACCATGGAATCCCCGCGCGCGGCGGACCGCATGCTGCAGATCCTCATCACCGGGTTCGCCCGGGACGACCACCTCGTCATCGTGCGCGACATCACCCGCCTGGCCGTGCTCGAACAGATGCGACGCGACTTCGTCGCCAACCTCTCGCACGAACTCAAGACCCCGCTGACCGTGCTGCGCGGTTACCTGGAGACGCTGATGACCGCGGAGAACCTGCCGGAGGCGTCCCGGCGCGACATCATCGAGGAGATGGACCGGCAGGGTGAGCGCATGGACCACCTGGTCCGCGACCTGCTGTTCCTGTCCCGGTTGGAGAACGACGAGCGCCCGGATCTCGGCGAAGCCGTCAACCTGCAGGACCTGCTCGGACGGGTGGTGCGCGATGCGCGCGTCGTCGCCGAAGGCAGGCGGCAGGAGGTGCTGCTGACACTGGACACCGGCACGGACATCCTCGGCAGCGAGACGGAACTCTACAGCGCCTTCTCGAACCTGGTCATGAACGCGGTGAAGTATTCGCCGGAGGGCGGGCGCATCGAGGTGCGGGCCAGCGACACGCCTGTCAGTCTAGAGGTGATCGTGCGCGACAATGGCCCGGGGATCGAGTTCCAGCACCTGAACCGCCTGACCGAACGCTTCTACCGCGTCGACAAGCACCGTTCGCTGGAGGCCGGGGGCACCGGCCTGGGACTGGCCATCGTCAAGCACGTGCTGCGGCGCCACGAGGCACACCTGATCATCCGCAGCGAGCCCGGTCAGGGGAGTGAGTTCATCTGCCGCTTCGCGAAGACGCGCACGCGACCGGCCGCCGCCCAGGCGTAGCGGCGCCGGCAAAACGCCGCATCACGTCTTCGCGACGGACTTGCTGACGCGCTTGCGGATCTCGTCCACGGGCGTGTGGCGCAGGTCCTTGCCCTCCACCATGTAGATGACGAACTCAGCGACGTTGCGCGAATGGTCGCCGATGCGCTCCAGCGCGCGCACCACCCAGAGGATGTTCAGCACCCGCGAGATATTGCGCGAATCCTCCATCATGTAGGTGATGAGCTGGCGCATCGCGCCGTTGTATTCCTCGTCGACCAGGCTCTCCTCGCTGATTACCTGCAACGCCATCTCGGTGTCCATGCGGGCGAAGGAGTCCAGCGCGTCATAGAGCATCTTGCGCACGTGGTTGCCGATGTGCCGGCACTCGCGGTAACCCTGCGGGGCGATGCCTTCCTGCGCCAGCGCGCCGGCCTGGCGGGCGATCTTCACCGCCTCGTCGCCGCAGCGTTCCAGGTCGCTGACCGCCTTGGCGACGCTCATCACCAGCCGCAGGTCACTGGCAGCCGGCTGGCGGCGCGCGACGATCTGCCGGCATTCCTCGTCGATCGTCATCTCCATCTCGTTGACCTTGGCGTCCTTCTTGGAGACGCGGTCGGCCAGCTCGCTGTCGGCTTCCAGCAAAGCCGCCAGCGCATCGCCGACCTGCTTCTCCACCAGGCCGCCCATGGCGAGGAAGTGGGTCTTGAGTTCCTCCATCTCGCTGTCGAACTGCTGCGAGATGTGATCGGCCTGTGATTCGTTTCTCATGTCGGTGCTTTCCCTGTGAGTCCGGTGTCAGGATCGGTACCGCGCCCGCCGCGTACCCGCCACGCCCATCAACCGTACCGGCCGGTGATGTAATCCTCGGTATGTTTCTCCTTCGGATTGGTGAACAGCTGGTCGGTCGCGCCGAACTCGATCAGCTTGCCCATGTACATGTAGGCGGTGTAATCCGACACCCGTGCCGCCTGCTGCATGTTGTGGGTGACGATGATGATGGTGAACTGTTCCTTCAGCTCGTAGATCAGTTCCTCCACCTTCAGCGTGGAGATCGGGTCCAGCGCGGAACAGGGTTCGTCCAGCAACAGGACCTCCGGCTCCACCGCGATGCAGCGGGCAATCACCAGCCGCTGCTGCTGGCCGCCGGACAGCCCGAAGGCGCTGTCGTCGAGCCGGTCCTTGACCTCGTCCCAGAGCGCCGCGCCCTTCAGCGCCCACTCCACGCGCTCGTCGAGCACGCGCTTCTTGTTGATGCCCTGGATGCGCAGGCCATAGCAGACATTCTCGTAGATGCTCTTCGGGAACGGGTTCGGTTTCTGGAACACCATGCCGATGCGGCGGCGCATCTCGGTGACGTCCACCTCGCGGTCGTAGAGGTCATCCCCGTCGATCAGGATCCTGCCTTCGATGCGGCAGATGTCGACCAGGTCGTTCATGCGGTTGAAACAGCGCAGCAGGGTCGATTTCCCGCAGCCGCTGGGGCCGATGTACGCGGTCACGCGCTTGCGCGGAATCTTCATGTTGACGCCGTGCAGCGCCTGCTTGTCGCCGTAGTACAGGTTCAGGTCCTGCACCTCCAGCGTGACGTCCTCCTCCTCGATGTTGCGCGACTCGCGCTCGCCACCCAGCGCCTCCATGTCGATCGCGTGACTGGGGGGCTCCGGGTGAATGCCGTCGTCGTCGCGCGCCGCGGCACGTTTCTGGTCGGTGTCATCCATGGAATTGGGCCGTGTGTCCGGTTGCGTCATCGTGATTTACCCAGTCTATGGGATTCCCGCGGTTTGGCCAGCCAGGGCCAGCCGGGGTCCCCTCAGTTCTCCAGTGACTTGTATTTCTCGCGCAGGTGGTTACGGATCTGCACCGCGGACAGGTTCAGCACCGCGATCACCAACACCAGCAGCAATGCCGTCGCATACACCAGCGGCCGCGCGGCCTCCACGTTCGGACTCTGGAAGCCGACGTCGTAGATGTGAAAGCCCAGGTGCATGAACTTCTGGTCCAGGTGCAGGAACGGGTAGTTGCCGTCGAGCGGCAGCGAGGGCGCCAGTTTCACCACGCCCACCAGCATCAGCGGGGCGACCTCGCCGGCCGCCCGCGCCACCGCCAGGATCACGCCGGTCATGATGGCCGGACTGGACATCGGCAGGATCACCTTCCAGAGCGTCTCCGCCTTGGTCGCGCCGAGCGCCAGGCTGCCCTCGCGCACCGCCTTCGGGATACGCGTCAGACCCTCCTCGGTCGAGACAATCACCACCGGCAGCGTCAGCAGCGCCAGCGTCAGCGAAGCCCACATCAGCCCGCCGGTGCCGAAGGTCGGCGCCGGCAGCGCCTCCGGGAAGAACAGCGCGTCGATGCTGCCGCCAAGCAGGTAGATGAAGAAGCCGAGGCCGAAAACCCCGTAGACGATGGAAGGCACGCCGGCGAGGTTGTTCACCGCGATGCGGATGGTGCGGGTGAGGAAGCCCTGGGTGGCGTACTCACGCAGGTAGACCGCCGCCACCACGCCGAACGGCGTCACCATCACCGACATCAGCAGCACCATCATCACGGTGCCGAAGATGGCCGGGAAGATGCCCCCCTCGGTGTTGGCCTCGCGCGGTTCGTCGGAGACGAATTCCCACAGCTTGGCAATGTAGTGGCCGATCTTCGCGAACAGGCCCATGTCGTTGGGCTTGAAGGCGCGCACCACCTGCGACATCGAGACCGTGACAGTGCGACCGTCCTGGCCCTCGGCGACAAAGCTGTCGCGGTTGATCTGCGTGTAGAGGTCGTTGAGCTTTTCCTGCAGCACCTTGTATTCGGCGTCCAGCTCGGCCCGCGCCGCTTCGATGGCGGCGCGCCGCTCCCCGGTGTACTCCTCGCGCAGCTCGTAACCGCGCTCGCGCAGCCGCAGGCGTTCCATCCGGTGGTTGATGGCGCCGATGTCGGTTTTCTGGATCTCGTGGATAGCGCCGTGCAGTCCGAGCGCGCGCTCGATGCGTTTGAGCAGTTCCGGCCAGGCCTGCGCGCCCGTCGCCACCGGCTGGCCGCTCTCACGCACCTCCTTCAGGTACCCGTACAGGTTGCCCCATTCCCGCCGCTCGACCGCGATGAGTTCCGGTGGGTAACTCTGCTTGCCCAGGTCACGCGCCAGCACCCAGCGGAAATCGCTGCCGAGCAGGTCGCGGTTGCCGACCTTCACCAGGTAACGGCGCAGTTCCGACACGTCCTCCGGCACCTCGACACCGTTGGCGCGCAACTGCCCGGCAGGGACGTCCTCGTAATCGGCGATCTCGCCGAAGATGCGCACCGGCGCGCCGCCGCGCACCTGCAGTTCCGCCTGCATCAGCGCGTGCGGCCAGAAATGGCCGAGTCCGCGTGCCGCGATCAGCATCAGCAGGCCCACCACCATGACCATGGAGATCGCGACAGCGCCGGCGTTCAGCCACACCCACGGCTGGCCGGACTGGTACCACGCTTTGAGGTCGGTTCTCATGGGCGCATCTCCGGACCGTTACAGCGAGCCGTACTTGGCGCGCAGGCGCTGGCGGATCAGCTCGGCCAGCGTGTTGAAGAAAAAGGTGAACAGGAACAGCACGAAGGCCGCCAGGAACAGGATCCGGTAGTGCGTGCTGCCCACCTCCGATTCCGGCATCTCGACGGCGATGTTGGCCGACAGCGTGCGCATGCCCTCGAAAATGTTCGCGTCCATGATGGGCGTGTTGCCGGTCGCCATCAGCACGATCATGGTCTCGCCGACCGCGCGGCCGAGGCCGATCATCACGCCCGAGAAGATTCCCGGGCTGGCCGTGGGGAGCACCACCCGCACCAGCGTCTGCCAGGGCGTGGCACCGAGGGCCAGCGAACCCTGCACGAGGTGGCGCGGCACGCTGAACAGCGCGTCCTCGGAAATCGAGAAGATGGTCGGGATGACCGCGAAACCCATCGCCAAGCCCACCACCAGCGCGTTGCGCTGGTCGTAGGGAATGCCGAGATCGTTGCTCAGCCAGCTGCGCATGTCGCCGCCGAAGAACACCGCCTCCAGCGGCGTGCTCAGCGACAGCGAGACCCAGCCCACCACCAGGACGACCGGGATCAGCAGGGCGGCATCCCAGCCCTCCGGCACCAGGAAGCGCAGCCGCGCCGGCGCGTTGTGCCAGAAATACCCGAACGCGAGGATGCCGACCGGCGTCAGCAGCAGGAGGGCGAAGATGCCGGGCAGGGCGCGCTCGATGTAGGGCGCCAGCCAGAGACCGGCGAGGAAGCCGAGGATGACCGTCGGCAGCGCCTCCATCAGTTCGATGGCGGGCTTGACCTTGCGGCGCAGGCCCGAGCCCATGAAGAACGCCGTGTACATGGCGCCGCACACCGCCAGCGGCGTCGCCAGGATCATGGCGTAGAAGGCCGCCTTCAGCGTGCCGAACGCCAGCGGCGCGAGGCTGAACTTGGGTTCGAAGTCGTTGTTGGCGGCCGACGACTGCCAGATGTAGGCCGGGTCCTGGTAGTTCTCGTACCAGACCGGCGACCACAGCGCCGACCAGGACACCTCGGGGTGCTCGTTGTCGATGTGCAGGAATGACATCCCGGCGGCCGTTTCCACCAGCGCCGCATTGGCGCGCGGCGCGATCACCGCCGCCAGCGGGGCGCCGCCGAACAGCTCTTCCGTCAGCACCGAGCGATGCGCGGTGGTATTGAACAGGCTCAGCGCGCCTGCGTCATCGATGGACATGAAGCCCTTGCGGCGCTGCTCGGGCGCGACCGACACGACGGCCCGGTCCGTCTCGTGGAAGGTGCGTACCTTGCGCAGGGCATACTCGTTCTGGTCGTCACGGACCAGGAACCACTGCGCCACGGTGCCCTTGGAATCGCCCACCAGCAGGGAGATCCCCCCCAGCAGGTGCTCCACAGTGGTGAGCTTCGCACCGTGCTTCAGCAGGTCGGTACGGCCGTTGAGCACCGGCGCGGAGGGGTCGCGCAGGTCGAACACGTCCATCTTTCCGGAGCGGTAGGCCACGAAGAACCAGCGCAGGTCGGGGTCGATCAGCAGGCTGTGCACGGTGGAGCCGTTGGCCTGCAGCGTGATCTCCTCGCTGCTCAGCTCGATCGCCCCGGTCATGAAATTCTCTTCCTTGGTGAAATACGCCATGCGCAGCTGGCCGTCCGCGCCGCTGGCCGCCAGCGCGGCGTGGTCCTGGCCGTTGCGGAAGCCCAGCGCCAGGACCGGTTCGTCATTGCGCAGCACGGCGTGCGGGGTCTCGCCGAACGGGAATTCCAGGTAGGGGATGAAGCTGCGGGTGCCGTCCTCGGCGAACTGCGCCTTGTAGCTGTGCTTGAACACCAGCGCGGTGCCGTCAGCGTAACCGGCCGCCAGCCACTGGCTGGCGGCATCCTCGTTGGTAACCGCCGTGACCCGGCCATTGGCGCCGGGCAGGGTGTATTCCGCCATCACGCCGCCGTCAGCGGTCCGGAAGAACACCACAGTGCCGTCGTCCACCACCCGCATGCCGATATCGGCCTGCTCCTCGGTCTCCAGCCAGAGCGTGCGGCCGGCCGGGCCCGGCACGGCGTAGGTGGCCACGCGCTCCACGTGGGCGCCGCCCATCAGCGGCACCACCTCGTACAGCAGGTAGAAGAAGATCAGCATCACGGCCACGATGACGCTGATGCCGCCGGTGGCGATGCCGTACTTCGCGGCGCGGTCCTTCAGGTTGCGGACCCGGCGCTGGCGCACCAGCGCCGGCGTGTTGAAGTCCAGCTTCCCCGGTGCATTCGGCGTGAGGCTTTCAGTCATGGCTCGGACCCGGCTGAGTTTTTCCCGCTAGACCGATAGCGTAGTTCAGGTGCGAAAAAAAGGGGCGTCCGTGGACACCCCTTTCGTTCCGGCGCAGCCGGTTCAGCAAAACCCGGCCTACAGTCCCAGCGCATCCTTGATCTGCTGGACCTTGTTGGCCGGCAGCGGGATGTAGCCGTCCTTCGCCACCACGTGCTGGCCGTTCTTGGAGAGCACCAGCTTGAGGAACTCCCGCTCCAGCGGCGCCAGCGGCTTGGTCGGCGCCTTGTTGACGTAGACATAGAGGAAGCGTGACAGGGGATACTTCCCGGCGACCGCCATGGCCGAAGACGCCTCGACGAACGGCCCCTTGCCCTTGTTCAGCGGCAGGGCGCGCACGCTGGAGGTGCGGTAGCCGATCCCCGAGTAACCGATGCCGTTGATGGACGAGGAGATCGACTGCACCACCGAGGCCGAACCCGGCTGCTCGTTCACGCCGTTCTTGAAGTCGCCCTTGCACAGCGCCACTTCCTTGAAGTAGCCGTAGGTGCCGGACACCGAGTTGCGTCCGTAGAGCTGGATGTCCCGGGTTGCCCAGGCGCCGGTCAGGCCGGCGTCACCCCACCTCTTTATGTCGGCGGGCGCCCCGCACTTGCGGGTGGACGAGAAGATCGCGTCCACCTGCTCCAGGCTCATCCCCTGGATCGGGTTGTCCTTGTGCACGAACACGGCCAGCGCGTCGATGGCGACCGGCACGGCGGTGGGCTTGTAACCGAACTTCTTCTCGAACGCCTCGATCTCCTTGTCCTTCATCTTGCGGCTCATGGGACCGAGGTTGGAGGTGCCCTCGGTCAGGCCCGGCGGTGCGGTCGAGGAGCCGGCGGCCTGGATCTGGATGTTGACGTTCGGGTAGTGGCGCTTGAAGTCTTCCGCCCACAGCGTCATCAGGTTGGCCAGGGTGTCGGAGCCGAGGCTGGACAGGTTGCCCGACACGCCGCTCGACTTCTCGTAGTCGGGCAGCGCCGGATCGACCTCGGCGATCACCGTGGTGGTGATGGAAACGCCGGCGGCGAGCAGCACGGCGTTGGTTAACTTGCTGAATTTCATATCTTTATCCTCTTTAACTTGCAATTTTCCGAAGCGCGGCCAAAGCGGGCCGGCGCTTCGATGCACAGTAATTTAGAGCCGTCGTGTTACAGCCGGATGACAGGCATCTGCGAAGCATAGACGATCCGCGCCAATTGCCCTCCCGCGCGCGGCTCCCGGCCAGGCCGGGAAGCCGGCGCTATAATGCGCGCTGTCTCGCGACGGCGAAGCCAGTGCCCCTCCACGTGATCACCCGGCTGATTCTCTTCATCGACCGCTTCACCCTGGTGACCGGGCAGGCGGTGTCCTGGCTGACCCTGCTGATGGTGCTGACCACCTTCGGCGTGGTCGTGCTGCGCTACGGCCTGGGTGTGGGGTCCATTGCCCTCCAGGAATCCGTGCTGTACATGCACGGCTGTGTGTTCCTGCTTGGCGCCGCCTACACCCTGCAGCTCGACGGCCACGTGCGCGTGGACATCCTCTACCGCCGGATGCCGCCCCGGTGGCGGGCGGTGGTGGATCTCGTCGGCACCCTGTGTTTCCTGCTGCCGGTCTGCGGTTTCATCGCCTGGGTGGCCTGGGACTACGTGCTGCAGGCCTGGCGCATCCGGGAGGGATCCCAGGAGGCGGGCGGTCTGGCCTATGTATTCCTCCTGAAGACCCTGATCCCCGCCGGCACCCTGCTGCTGGCCCTGCAGGGCGTGGCGGAGGCGCTGCGCGCCGTCCTGCGGATCATCGGCCGGGATCCGGCACGGCCGGTCTCATGACGGAATTCCTCTCCCTGTACCTGTTCGCCGCGGTCTGCCTGGTACTGCTGGCCGGCTACCCGGTCGCCTTCTCGCTCGGCGGCACGGCGCTGATCTTCGCCGGGGTGGGGACCCTCGCGGGGCATTTCGACGCCGCCTTCCTGCACGCGCTGCCCAGCCGCCTCTACGGCACCCTGACCAACCAGACGCTGGTCGCGGTGCCGCTGTTCGTGTTCATGGGGGTCATGCTGGAGAAATCCCGCGTCGCCGAGAACCTGCTGGACGCCATGGCGCTGGCGTTCGGCCGCCTGCGTGGCGGGCTGGGTATCTCCATCACGCTGGTCGGGATGCTGCTGGCGGCCAGCACCGGCATCGTCGGCGCCACCGTGGTCACCATGGGCCTGCTTTCGCTGCCGACCATGCTGCGGCGTGGCTACGACCCGGCGCTGGCCACCGGCACCATCTGCGCCACCGGCACGCTGGGGCAGATCATCCCGCCCTCGATCGCGCTGGTGCTGCTCGGTGACGTGCTCTCCAGCGCCTTCCAGCAGGCGCAGCTGAAAATGGGCATCTTCAGCCCGGACACCGTCTCCGTGGGCGACCTGTTCGTCGGGGCGCTGCTGCCCGGGCTGGCGCTGGTCGCGCTCTATGCCGGCTACGTGGCGGTGGTGGCCTGGCTGCGGCCCGATGCCGCGCCCGCCGTTTCCCGCGAGGAACTGGCCAGCGCCACCGCCGAGCGCCCCCTGGCACTGCTGCTGATTGCCGGGCTGCTGCCGCCGCTGGCACTGATCATGGCGGTGCTCGGCTCGATCCTGCTCGGTTTCGCCACCCCCACGGAAGCCGCCGGCGTCGGCGCGCTCGGCGCGACGCTGCTGGCGCTGGGGCGCGGCGAGCTGGATCGCGATCGGCTGCGCGAGGTGGTGCGGCAGACCACGCGGGTGACCTGCATGGTGTTCATGATCCTCATCGGCGCGACCATTTTCTCCCTGGTGTTCCGGGGCTTCGGCGGCGAGGAACTGATTCACGAGTTTTTCAACCAGCTGCCGGGCGGCGCCATGGGCGCGATGTTCGTGGTCATGCTGGTGATCTTCCTGCTCGGGTTCATTCTCGACTTCATCGAGATCACCTTTGTCGTCGTGCCCATCGTCGGCCCGGTGCTGCTGGCCATGGGGCTGGACCCGGTCTGGCTCGGCGTGATGATCGCGCTCAACCTGCAGACCTCCTTCCTGACGCCGCCTTTCGGCTTCGCGCTGTTCTACCTGCGCGGCGTGGCGCCGGCGGAGGTCACGACCGGCGCCATCTACCGGGGCGTGGTGCCGTTCATCGTGATCCAGCTGGCGATGCTGGGCATACTGGCGCTGTGGCCCGCGCTGGCCACCTGGTTACCGGGAGTGATCTATGGCAAGTGATGATCGGATTCACGGGGTCGACGCCAACCCCGACGCGACGTTCCCGCAGGGCGAGCTGGCCCTGCAGGCCTTCTGCCTGCCACGCGACACCAACGCCAACGGCGACATCTTCGGCGGCTGGCTGCTGTCGCAGATGGACCTCGCCGGCGCGACGATTGCCGGCAAGGAAGCCCGCGGACGGGTGGTGACGGCCGCCATCGACGCCATGTGCTTTCACCGGCCGGTCAAGGTGGGGCACATCCTCACCTGCTATGCCGAGGTGGCGAAGCGCGGCCGCACCTCCGTGCATGTGCACGTGGAAGCCTGGGCCGGTGATTACACGCACTCGGAAAGCGAGAAGGTCACCGAGGGGCGTTTCATCTTCGTTGCCGTGGATGAAGACGGCAACAAGCGCGAGTTGCCGCCGCGACTCTAGGCCGAGGCCGCCGGCCCGGCCGCCTGGGGAGATTGCAGCGACGGGAGGGTCAGCACCACGGTGAGGCCGGGCTGGTCGCCATTGGATCGCAGCGCCAGCGCGCCGCCATGGCGTTCCAGGATTTTCCGGCAGATCGCCAGGCCGACGCCGGGGTCGGTCCCGGAGCTGCGCCCCGCCACCCGCCGGAAGATGTGCAGCGCACTGGCCATGTGGGCCTCCGGGATTCCGCTGCCATTGTCGCGGATGCAGACGGTCACCAGCCTGGTGCCCGGCGATACGTCGGCATAAACGCAGATCGACGGCCGCTCGTCCGGCCGGTGATACTTCAGCGCGTTATCGAGCAGATTGTGCAGGACAGTGGCCAGCATGGCGCGATCCACGTACACCGCCGGCAACGGCGATACCTGCAGATCCGCGCCCAGCGCCTGCACGCGGGCGCGCAGGCGGCCGGCCTGCTGGGTGATCAGCGCCGACAGGTCGACGCGCTCGAGGCGCAGTGGCTGGGTGGCGAAGCGCAGGTATTGCAGCAACCCGTCGTGAACCTCCCCAAGTCGCCCGGCTTCGGATTCCAGCACGTCGATGCTGCGCAGGGCGCGGCCCAGGTCCCGGGAACGGATCGCCTCGCGCAGGCGCGCGGCGTGCACGGCCAGCTTGCGCACCGGCTCGTTGAGATCGTGCGAGAAGGTGTCCAGCAGCTGCCGCAGTTCGGTGTTGAGGGACTCCACGCGCTCCAGGTGTTCACGCGCCTCGGTGATGTCCTGGATCTGCGAGATGAAGTGGACCGGCGCACCCTGGATGTCGCGCACCAGCGCAACGTTGAGCTGGACCCAGATGACGCGTCCGTCGCGTTGCAGGTAGCGCTTGTTCATCTGGTAGGTCTGGATCTCGCCGCGCAGCATCTGCTCGACCAGCTGCAGGTCGGTTTCCAGGTCATCCGGATGGGTGATGTCCTGGAAGGTGAGCCGGAGCAGCTCCTCTTCGGTGTAGCCGACGATGTCGCACAGGGCGCGGTTCACCCGCAGCCACTGCCCGGCCGGGGAGACCAGCGCGACACCGATGGGGGCGTGACGGAACGATTCGCTGAACTGGCGGTGGGCCTGCGCCAGGGCGTCCTCGCTTTTCCGGAAGGCGGCACTGTCCTTGTCGGCGTGCAGCCGGCGCGCCGCGAGTTCCGCCTCCAGCTCCGCGATGCGCGCACGCAGGGCATCCAGCTCGCCGTCCGGGTTGCCGGACGCCGTCAGGGGCTGCTCATGCGCGCGTGTTCGTACCGGGGCCACCGTGGAAGCCAGCCCTGTGATGCATCATTACACTGTCATTCTGGTCCACGAAGAACCGGATTCATAGTACGGCGCCCCAAATTCGCACTATTGGCCGGCGGGTGCCAGCGATCTCGCGTTGATATAAGCCTGTTCGGAGATGGCGTGGTACTGGGCGACGTTCTCCCGGAAGGCCAGGAAGGACTGGCGGATCCGCTCACCCAGCGGGTTGCCCTGCACTGACTCCGCCACCACCTGCTCGGAGACCTCGCGCAGTTTCAGCAACACGTCGTCGGGCAGCTTGCGCAGCTGCACGCCGTGCGTTTCGACCAGCTCGCGCAGGGCGGCGTGGTTGCGCGCCGTGTACTCGTCGAGCATGTCCTGGTTGATGGCGCGGGCCGCGACGGTAAGGATCTCCTGGAGGTCGGCCGGCAGTGCGTCGTACGCCTTCTGGTTCACGATGGTCTCCAGCATCGCGCCCGGCTCATGCCAGCCCGGGTAGTAGTAGTACTTCGCGGCCTTGTAGAGGCCGAAGGTGAGGTCGTTGTACGGGCCGACCCACTCGGTGGCGTCGATGGCGCCGGTCTGCAGGGAGGTGAAGAGTTCGCCCCCGGGCAGGGTTACCGGCACGCCGCCGACGCGCCTGAGCACTTCGCCACCGAGTCCGGGGATGCGCATCTTCAGGCCCTGCAGGTCCTGCAGCGAGTTGATCTCGCGGTTGAACCAGCCGGCCATCTGCACGCCGGTGTTGCCGCCTGCCAGCGGCAACAGGTTGAAGGGCTTGTAGGCCTCCCGCCACAACGCCAGACCGCCGCCATAATGGATCCAGGAATTCATCTCCTGCGCGTTGAGCCCGAACGGCACGGCGGTGAAGAACTGCGCCTCCGGGACCTTGCCCTTCCAGTAATACGCGCCGGAATGTCCCATCTCGGCGGTGCCGCCGGACACCGCGTCGAACACCTCCAGCGCCGGCACCAGTTCGTTGGCGCCATAGACGCGGATCTTCAGGCGCCCGCCACTCATGGCCTCGACGCGTGTCGCCAGCCGTTCCGGCGCCGTGCCGAGACCCGGGAAGTTCTTCGGCCAGGCCGTCACCAGTTTCCACTTGAAGGTCTGGGCCTTTGTCTCCGCGGGCGCAGGGGACGCGCCCCCCTGTGGCGCCGGGCAGTCCGGCTCCCGGGCGCAGCCGGCCACGCCGGCCCCCGCCACGCCCAGCCCCAGCATGCCGACAAACTTGCGTCGTTCCATCTCGGTTCCCCTAGTCAATCACTTCCAGGTTGGCGTAGGACAGTACCAGCCACTTGGTGCCGTCGGACTCGAAGTTCACCTGCACGCGCGCGTGACCACCGCGTCCCTCGCAACTGAGCACCACGCCGGCGCCGAACTTCGGATGCGAGACGCGCGCGCCCAGGGCGATGCCGCCGAGGTCTTCCGCCTCGTGTCGCCGCGCCGGCGTCACGGCGGCGGGCCGCGTCACCCGCGTGTTCAGGCGCACCTCCCGCAGCAGGGCTTCCGGAATCTCGCGCACGAAGCGCGACACGGTGGCGTAGGTCTCCGAACCGTGCAGGCGGCGGCTCTCCGCGTAGGTGAGATAGAGCTGGCGCATGGCCCGCGTGATGCCGACGTAGCAGAGCCGGCGCTCCTCCTCCAGCCGGCCGGGCTCCTGCATCGACATCTGGTGCGGGAACAGGCCTTCCTCCATGCCGGTCAGGAACACCAGCGGGAACTCCAGCCCCTTGGCCGAGTGCAGGGTCATCATCTGCACGCTGTCCTGGTATTCGTCGGCCTGGGTGTCGCCCGCTTCCAGCGCGGCGCGGTCGAGGAACGCGGCCAGCGGGTCGTCCTCGCCTTCATCATCCTCGAACACGAACTGCCGCGCGGCGTTCACCAGTTCCTGCAGGTTCTCCACGCGTGCCTGGCCAACCTCGCCCTTCTCGCGCCCGTGGAAATCGAGCAGGCCGCTCAGGCGGATGACGTCCTCGACGCCACGGTGCAGCTCCTGGCCGGCAAGGCACTCGTCGAGCTGGTCGATCAGCTCGAGAAAGCCCACCACGGCCTGCGCGGCGCGCTGCGGCAGCGCCTTCTCCTGCACCAGCCGCACGGCCGCCGACCACAGCGACTCCTCGTGCTCGCGCGCGGCGTCGCGCAGCAGCGTGACCGTCTTCTCGCCGATGCCACGCGTCGGCACGTTGACGACCCGTTCGAACGCGGCGTCGGCGTGGCGGTTCGCCGCCAGCCGCAGGTAGGCCAGCGCGTTGCGGATCTCCATGCGCTCGAAGAAGCGCTGGCCGCCGTAGATGCGGTACGGCATGCCGGCCTGCAACAACGCCTCCTCCAGCACCCGCGACTGGGCATTGGAGCGGTAGAGCAGGGCGACTTCCGAGAGGGTGTTGCCGTCGCGCCGCCAGCGGTCGATCTCGCCGACGATGAAGCGCGCCTCGTCGACCTCGTTGAAGCCGCAGTAGACGAGGATCGGGTCGCCCTCGCTTTCCTCGGTCCAGAGGTTCTTGCCGAGCCGCCCGGCATTGTTGAGGATGACCGCGTTGGCGGCGTCGAGAATGGCCCGGGTGGAGCGATAGTTCTGCTCAAGGCGCACCGTAGCCACGCCCGCGAAGTCGTTCGTGAACTGCTGGATGTGCTCGATGCGCGCGCCACGCCAGCCGTAGATCGACTGATCGTCGTCGCCGACCGCCGTGAGTCGCGCGCTGTCTCCGGCCAGCAGCCGTAGCCACGCATACTGCAGCGTGTTGGTGTCCTGGAATTCGTCGACCAGGATATGGCCGAAGCGGCGGCGGTACAGGTCCAGGACGTTTTCGTTGTCGCGCCAGAGTTCGTGGCAACGCAGCAGCAGCTCACCGAAATCGACCAGTCCGCCGCGCGCGCAGGCTTCCTCGTAGGCCTGGTAGATCTTCTGCATGGTGGCGATGTAGTCGTTGCCACGGGCGTCGATGTGGCGCGCGCGCAGGCCCTCGTCCTTCTTCGCGTTGATGAAGTGGGTCGCCTGTTTCGGCGGCCAGTGCTCCTCCGCCAGCCCGAGCGATTTCATGGTGCGCTTGACCAGCCGCAGTTGGTCGTCGCTGTCGAGGATCTGGAAGTTCTCTGCCAGGCCGGCCTCCTGCCAGTGCTGGCGCAGCAGGCGGTGCGCCAGCCCGTGAAAGGTGCCCACCCACATGCCGCGCGCAGAGAAGCCGAGCATCTCCTCGATACGCGAGCGCATCTCGTGCGCCGCCTTGTTGGTGAAGGTCACGGCGAGGATGCCGTGCGGGCTGACACCCTCGGCCTGGACCAGCCAGGCGATGCGATGCACCAGCACGCGCGTCTTTCCGCTGCCGGCGCCCGCCAGCACCAGCAGGTGTCCGTCCGGATGGGAGACCGCGTCGCGCTGGGCCGGGTTGAGGGGGTCGAGGATGGGTGTGACATCCATAGGGCGCGAGTGTAACAGAGCGCGGGGAAGCCGTCGCCGCGGCGGCCGCACGCCCGCCGTCCATCAAAAGAAACCGATAAACAAGCGCTTACGGACTGTACAAAAGTACAATTGTGGGGCACGCCGGCACTGGCAAAAAATCGGACTTGCCAATCGCGAGATTTGGCAGAAACTGTGAAAGGGGCGGGATGGTCCCGCACCCTGGAACGGCGACTCACCGTGTAAGGAGTTCCATCATGCGCGAGATCGACTATACCGACGACGATTTCGAGCCGGAATACATCGACGAGGACATGCTGCACAAGCCGCTCGGCAAGCGCTCCAGCCGCAAGGCGCAGCGCATGATGAGCGCGCGCCGCGCCATCGAGGATCACTTCGAGAAGAAGCGCCTGCAGCAGAACGTGGACGACGTTTGGCTGGACGAGGACGTCTGACCATTCCGGCGCCCCGCCACCCCGCCCGCTGACCCCCCGCAGCGGGGACCAGTCTTTTTTGCCGATTCCCACCGGATATACTCCTGCTTTCCGCAGCTGACCGGCATCCGCCGGGGAGGACGGCATGGCGTCACCGGCACCCGACAGCATCGTCACGGAAACGCGCGACGGCGTCCGCATCATCCGCATCAACCGGCCCGCGGTCCGCAATTGCGTCGACGGCCCGACCGCGCGGGCCCTCGCCGCGGCGTTCCGGGATTTCGACGGCGACGACAGGCTATCGGTTGCCGTGCTCACCGGCAGCGGCGGCCACTTCTGCGCCGGCGCGGACCTGAAAGCAGTCGCCAGCGGCGACCCGGCGCGCCTGCATCGGCTGGAAGCGGAAGGGGACGGGCCGATGGGGCCGTCCCGCATGCAGTTGTCCAAGCCGGTGATCGCCGCGGTCAGCGGCTATTGCGTTGCGGGCGGCCTGGAACTGGCGGCCTGGTGCGACCTGCGCGTGGCGGACGAGACCGCCGTGTTCGGCGTGTTCTGCCGCCGTTTCGGCGTGCCGCTGATTGATGGCGGCACGGTGCGCCTGCCACGCCTGATCGGCGCCAGCCGCGCCATGGACATGATCCTCACCGGGCGGCCGGTGGATGCCCGCGAGGCACTGCAGTTCGGGCTGGCCAACCGGCTGGTGCCGGCCGGCGAGGCACTGGAGGCCGCCGTCGCGCTGGCGCAGGAGCTCTGCGCGTTCCCGCAGCGGTGCATGCGCAACGACCGGCTCAGTGCGCTGCAACAGTGGGGGCTCGACCCCGGGGAAGCCATCGCCAACGAGTTCCGCGGCGGCCTGGACACGCTCCGCACCGGGGAGACCGTGTCCGGCGCCACGCGCTTCACGCAGGGCGCCGGGCGGCACGGGGATTTTCACAACCAGTCAGACACCTAGGGAGCAGGGCATGCCGGCACTCCACACCATGCTGTACGAAACCGACGGTCCGATCGCGCGGATCACGCTCAACCGGCCCGCACGGGGCAACGGCATCACCATGGACCTGCCGCGTGAACTGGCCTGGTGCGTCGAGCAGGCGGACCTCGACCCGGGAATCCACGTCATCGCGCTGGCCGGCAACGGCAGCGGCTTCTGCGGCGGCTATGACCTGGTGGACTCCGCCGAGGCGCAGACGCTGGACCAGGGCCGCGACGACCTGCCGGCCGGCTCGCCGCTCGACAGCCGCGTGCAGGCGGAGAATCACCGGCCCGGCGGCACCTGGGACCCGACCGTCGATTACGCGATGATGAGCCGGAACGTGCGCGGCTTCATGAGCCTGTTCCACGCCAACAAGCCGGTGGTTTGCAAGGTGCACGGGTTCTGCGTCGCCGGCGGTACCGACATGGCACTGTGCTCGGATCTCCTCGTCATCGCCGATGACGCCAAGATCGGCTATCCGCCGGCGCGGGTGTGGGGTTCGCCCACCACCGCCATATGGGCCTACCGGATCGGTATCGAGAAAGCCAAGCGCCTGCTGTTCACCGGCGACTGCCTGTCCGGGCGCGAGGCGCAGGAATGGGGCCTGGCGATCGAGTCGGCGCCGCCCGAGAAACTCGACGAACGCTTCGAGATCCTCCTCGGCCGCATCGCCCGTATGCCGGTGAACCAGCTCGTCATGATGAAGTTGCTGCTCAACCAGACCATCATGCAGCAGGGGCTGCACACCACGCAGGTGCTCGGCACGGTCTTCGACGGCATCACCCGTCACACGAAAGAGGGTTACGCGTTCCAGCAGTCCGCGATGAAAAATGGTTTCAAGGAAGCAGTACGCGAACGCGACGAGCCATTCGGGGATTTTGGCCTGTCAACGTTCAAGGGTTGATAGTGCGTCGAAAGCCGTAGGTCGGACTTCAGTCTGTGCCCATGATGGGCGCGACTACTCGACCGTAACCGACTTGGCCAGGTTGCGGGGCTGGTCGACGTCGGTGCCCTTGAGTACGGCGACGTGGTAGCTGAGCAACTGCAACGGCAGCGTGTACAGCAGCGCCTCCAGCTCGGTTTCGACGTGCGGCAGCTCGATCACCCGGCAGCCCTCGCTTTCCTCCAGCCCGGCCGCCTTGTCCGCGAACACGAACAGCTCCCCGCCGCGCGCACGCACTTCCTGCAGGTTGGATTTCAGTTTCTCCAGCAGTTCGTTGTTGGGGGCCACGGTCACCACCGGCATGTCGTGGTCGACCAGCGCCAGTGGGCCGTGCTTGAGCTCACCGGCCGGGTAGGCCTCGGCGTGGATGTAGGAGATCTCCTTGAGCTTCAGCGCGCCCTCCATGGCGATGGGGTAGAGCGGGCCACGACCAAGGAACAGGGTGTGGTGTTTCTCGGCGAAATGTTCCGAGGTGGCGCGGATGCGATCGTCCAGCGTCAGGACGTTGCGCATCTGCTGCGGCAGCGCGCGCAGCGCGTTCACGATACGCGCCTCGTCCTTCCGGTCGAGGCCATGCCGGCGCCCGAGCACGAGCGTCAGCAGCATCAGGCCGGTCAGTTGCGTCGTGAAAGCCTTGGTGGAGGCCACGCCGATCTCCGGGCCGGCCATGGTCATCAGCGCGAGGTCGGACTCGCGCACCAGCGAACTGCTCGGCACGTTGCAGATGGTGAGGCTGGCGAGATAGCCACGGTTCTTCGCGTCGCGCAGCGCGGCCAGCGTGTCCGCGGTCTCGCCGGACTGCGAGATGGTGAGGAACAGGGAATCGGGCAGCACCACGGACTCGCGGTACCGGAACTCGCTCGCCACTTCCACCAGGCAGGGAATGCCGACCAGTGATTCGATCCAGTACTTCGCCACCAGGCCGGCGTGGTAGCTGGTGCCGCAGGCGATGACCTGCACCGCCTTCACCCGGTCGAAGATGGCCCGGGCTTTCTCACCGAAGGCATTCTCCAGCACGTGGTCCGCGCTGATGCGACCGGTCAGGCAGGCATCGATGACGTCCGGCTGCTCGTGGATTTCCTTGAGCATGTAGTGGCGGTAACCGCCACGGTCGGCGGCGTCGACACCGTGCTCGAAGACGTGCGTGCTGCGCTCCACCGCTGCGCCTTCCGCATTGGTGATCGACAGGCTCTCCGGCGTGAGTTCGGCAAAGTCTCCGTCATCGAGGAACACGAACCGGTCGGTCACGTGCAGCAGCGCCAGCTGGTCCGAGGCGATGAAGTTCTCACCCATGCCCAGGCCGATGATCAGCGGGCTGCCCTTGCGGGCGGCGATCATCGTTCCGGGATGCGCGGTATGCAGCAGCGCCACGGCATAGGCCCCCTCGCAGCGCAGCAGTGCGCGGCGCACCGCGGCGAGCAGGTCCTGGTCCTGCTGGTATTCCTTATGCACGAGGTGCGCGATGGTCTCCGTATCCGTCTCGGAGGTGAAGGTGTAACCTGCCGCCTGCAGTTCCTCGCGCAGGCTCTCGTAGTTCTCGATGATGCCGTTGTGCACCACGGCCACCTCGCCGGAGACATGCGGGTGCGCGTTGGCCTCCACCGGCGGACCGTGCGTGGCCCAGCGCGTGTGGGCGATACCGCAGAAGCCGGCAAGTGGCTCCTGCGCGAGCGCGGATTCCAGTTCCGCCACCTTGCCGCTGCGACGGACCCGGTGCAGCGTCCCGGCCTCGTCGGTGATGGCGACGCCGGCCGAATCGTAGCCGCGGTATTCCAGACGGTGCAGCCCCTCCACCAGGATGGCACTGACCTTGCGCGCCGCAGTGGCGCCGACGATTCCACACATGCCTGTTTCCGCCGTTTCTCAGATGCTGGTCATTTCTTTTTCGGCCGCTCCCAGTTGGCGACCTCTTTCTGGCGGCCACGCGCCACCGCGAGACTGCCCGTGGAGACATCCCGCGTGATCGTCGATCCCGCGCCCACCGTGGCGCCCCTGCCGATCCGCACGGGCGCGACGAGTGCGGAATTCGAACCGACGAACACGTCTTCCTCGATTTCCGTACGGTGCTTGTTCGCGCCATCGTAGTTGCAGGTGATGGTGCCCGCGCCGATGTTCGAACGCGCACCGACACTGGCGTCGCCCACGTAGGTGAGGTGGTTGATCTTCGCGTCTTCGCACACCGTGGCGTTTTTCGTTTCCACGAAGTTGCCGACCCTGGCACCATCATGCAACCGGGTTCCTGGCCGCAGCCGTGCGAAGGGGCCGACCGTGCAGCCGGCGCCGATCTCGCACTGCTCCAGCACGCAGTTCTCCAGCACCCGCGAACCGGCGCCGATGACCACGTCGCGCAGCGTGGAGTGCGCGCCGATGCGGGCGCCCGGACCGATCGACACCGCGCCCTCGAGTATTACGTTGATGTCGATCTCGACATCTTCCCCGACCGTGACCTCACCGCGCACGTCGAGACGCGCCGGATCGATCAGCGCAGCGCCGGCGCGCATCAGTTTTTCCGCGGCGCGGGCCTGGTACCAGCGCTCCAGTTCAGCCAGTTGCACACGGTCGTTCGCGCCCTGCACCTCGGCGACGGTGTCCGGGTGCACACTGCGTACCCGCAGGCCATCAGCCGCCGCCATCGCGATGATGTCCGTGAGGTAGTACTCGCCCTGCGCGTTTTCGTTGGAAAGCCTGGGCAGCCATGCATGCAGGCACGAGGATTTCACCGCGAGGATGCCGGTGTTGACCTCGTGGATGGCGAGTTGCTCCGCACTGGCGTCCTTGTGCTCGACGATGCCCACGATGTTGCCGCCGGGTTCGCGCACGATGCGGCCGTATCCGCCCGGGTCGTCCATCTGCACGGTCAACAGGGCCATATGCGCATCATCGACGAGATCGACCAGCGCGGACAGTGTCTCGGTGCGGGTCAGGGGTACGTCCCCGTACAGGATGAGCGCGACGGATTCGGCGCCGAGGTCCGGCAGTACCTGCTTCACCGCGTGGCCGGTGCCCAGCTGCTCGCGCTGCATGACCCAGTTGACGCGCGGGGCCTCGATCCGGGCCTGCACCTGTTCCGCGCCATGCCCGATGACAATGTGGATGACGCTGGCCTGCAGTTCGGCGGCGCGGTCGACGACGTGCGCCAGCATGGGGCGGCCGGCGACCCGGTGCAGCACCTTGGGCAGGGACGAGCGCATCCGCGTTCCCTTGCCGGCAGCAAGCACGATGACTTCCAGGTTCATTTCGGACGGGGCTCCTCTCAGGTACAAAAAAGGGTAGCACCGAGGCTACCCTTTTTCGAAAATGTCCGGCCCTGTGCGGCCCCGCTGCTCAGCCGCGGCCCATTTTCTTCTTCAGCTGCTGCACGGCGCGCAGTTGCGCGGCGGCCTCCGCCAGCATGCCGGCGGCGCGGGAGTAATCGAACTCGCCTTCCTGGTCATGCAGGGCGGCCTCAGCCTTCTTGCGCGCTTCGAGTGCCGAGGCCTCGTCCACGTCTGCCGCGCGCAGCGCGGTATCGGCCAGGATGGTGACAACGGAAGGCTGCACTTCCAGGAATCCGCCGGATACGTAGTAGACCTCTTCTTCACCGCCCTGGCGGATGACGCGCACCGGCCCGGGCTTCAGTTCCGTCAGCAGCGGGGCATGACCCGGCGCGATGCCGAGATCCCCCAGGCTGCCGGTGGCCACGATCATCTCCACCAGTCCGGAAAAGATCTCCTTCTCGGCGCTGACGATATCGCAATGCACGCTTATACCCATATTGGCTGTCTCTCGGTGATCGCTGGCCGGTGGCTCAGACCTTCTTCGCCTTTTCCATGGCCTCGTCGATACTGCCGACCATGTAGAAGGCCTGCTCCGGCAGGCTGTCGAATTCGCCGTTCAGGATGCCCTGGAAACCGCGGATGGTGTCCTTCAGGGAGACGTACTTGCCGGGCGAACCGGTGAACACCTCGGCCACGAAGAACGGCTGCGACAGGAAACGCTGGATCTTCCGCGCGCGGGCGACGGTCTGCTTGTCTTCCTCGGAGAGCTCGTCCATGCCGAGGATGGCGATGATGTCCTTCAGTTCCTTGTAGCGCTGCAGCACACGCTGCACGCCGTTGGCGGTATCGTAGTGTTCCTGGCCGACGACCAGCGGGTCGAGCTGGCGGCTGGTGGAGTCCAGCGGGTCCACGGCCGGATAGATGCCCAGCTCGGCGATGTTCCGCGACAGCACGACGGTGGCGTCGAGGTGCGCGAAGGTGGTCGCCGGCGACGGGTCGGTGAGGTCGTCCGCGGGAACATACACGGCCTGGATCGAGGTGATGGAGCCGGTCTTGGTCGAGGTGATGCGCTCCTGCAGGGCGCCCATCTCCTCCGCCAGCGTCGGCTGGTAACCCACCGCGGAAGGCATCCGGCCCAGCAGTGCGGATACTTCCGTACCGGCCAGCGTGTAACGGTAGATGTTGTCCACGAACAACAGTACGTCGCGGCCTTCATCGCGGAAGTTCTCGGCGATGCTGAGACCGGTCAGGGCGACGCGCAGGCGGTTGCCGGGCGGTTCGTTCATCTGGCCGTACACCAGCGACACCTTGTCGAGAACGTTGGACTCGGTCATTTCGTGATAGAAGTCGTTTCCTTCCCGGGTCCGCTCGCCGACGCCCGCGAATACCGAGAAGCCGCTGTGCTCGATGGCGATGTTGCGGATCAGCTCCATCATGTTCACGGTCTTGCCCACGCCGGCGCCGCCGAACAGGCCGACCTTGCCGCCCTTCGCGAACGGGCAGAGCAGGTCGATCACCTTGATGCCGGTTTCCAGCAGTTCCGCGGTGGCAGCCTGTTCCGCGTAGGTCGGCGCCTTGCGGTGGATCGGGGAACGGGTCTTCTCGCCGATCGGCCCACGTTCGTCGATCGGGTTGCCGAGCACGTCCATGATGCGGCCGAGTGTTTCCTTGCCGACCGGGACGCTGATCGGCGCGCCCGTGTTGGAGACTTCCAGGCCACGGCGCAGGCCCTCGGTGGAGCCCATCGCAATGGAGCGCACGACGCCGTCGCCGAGCTGCTGCTGCACCTCCAGCGTCGTATCGCGGTCCTCCACCGTCAGCGCGTCATAGACGTTCGGCACCGACTCCCGATCGAACTGCACGTCGATCACGGCCCCGATGATCTGAACGATCTTTCCACTGCTCATGCCTGTATCCTCTGGATTCTCTTGTAGAAACGATTAACTGATCGCGGCGGCGCCGCCGACGATCTCGGAAATTTCCTGGGTGATGGCGGCCTGCCGCGCCTTGTTGTAGACCAGTTGCAATTCCTCGATGAGGTCACCGGCGTTGTCGGTCGCGCTCTTCATCGCGACCATGCGCGCAGCCTGCTCGCAGGCGTTGTTCTCGACCACCGCCTGGTACACCACCGATTCGACGTAGCGCACCATCAGGCCGTCGATGATCGGTTTCGCCTCGGGCTCGTACAGGTAGTCCCAGTGGTGGGCGAGGTCGTCGTTGTCCTCGGGCACCAGTGGCAGCAGCTGCTCCACGGTCGGCGCCTGCGTCATGGTGTTCACGAAGCGGTTGGAGACCACGTACAGGCGCTGGATCTCACCGGACTCGAAATGGTCCAGCATGATCTTGATGCCGCCCACCAGGTCGTTCAGCGCGGGTTCGTCACCGATCTGCGTCATCACCGCCTGGATGTTGCCGCCGACCGACTTGAAAAAGGACACGGCCTTGCCGCCGATCACCGAAAGCTCGCTTTCGACCCCGGCATCCTTGTATTCCTTCATCTTGCGGACGAGCGCCTTGAACAGGTTGATGTTCAGGCCGCCGCACAGACCACGGTCGGTCGAGACGAGCACGAAGCCGACCTTCTTCACCTCGCCGGACTGCAGGAACAGGTGTTCGTACTCCGGGTTCGCGTTCGCGAGGTGGCCGATCACCGAGCGGATGCGGTCCGCGTAGGGACGCCCGGCCGACATCCGCATCTGCGCCTTGCGCATCTTGCTGGCAGCGACCAGCTCCATGGCGCTGGTGATCTTCTGCGTATTCTTGATCGAGGCGATCTTGCCGCGAACTTCTTTCGCACCGGACATGAAACGATCCTATCCCAGGTTTGCGGTTCGATGGCTTACCAGGTCTGCTTGGCCTTGAATTCGGTCAGCAGGTTCTTGAACTTCTCGGCGATCTGGTCGTTGTAATCGCAGGACTGGTTGACCTCGTCCAGCAGCGCCTTGTGTTCGGCGTTGGCGTAGGCCAGCAGCGCGGCCTCGAAGTCGACAACCTTGTTCACCTCAATGTCGCGCAGGAAACCCTCGTTCGCCGCGTACAGGCTGAGGCCCATTTCCGCGACGCTGAGCGGCGAGTACTGCTTCTGCTTCATCAGCTCGGTGACCCGCTGGCCATGCTCGAGCTGCTTGCGGGTGGATTCGTCGAGGTCGGAGGCGAACTGGGCGAACGCCGCCAGTTCCCGGTACTGCGCCAGCGCCAGGCGCACGCCGCCGCCGAGTTTCTTGATGATCTTGGTCTGCGCCGCACCGCCGACCCGGGATACCGAGAGGCCGGCGTTGATGGCGGGTCGGATACCGGAGTTGAACAGGTCGGTTTCCAGGAAGATCTGGCCGTCCGTGATCGAGATGACGTTGGTCGGGACGAAAGCGGATACGTCGCCGGCCTGGGTCTCGATGATCGGCAGCGCGGTCAGCGAACCGGTCTTGCCCTTCACTTCGCCCGCGGTGAATTTCTCGACGTACTCCTCGTTGACGCGCGCGGCGCGTTCCAGCAGGCGCGAGTGCAGGTAGAACACGTCCCCCGGATAGGCTTCGCGGCCGGGCGGACGACGCAGCAGCAGGGAGATCTGGCGGTAGGCCCAGGCCTGCTTGGTGAGATCGTCGTAGATGATCAGGGCGTCTTCGCCACGATCCCGGAAGTACTCGCCCATGGTGCAGCCGGTGTACGGCGCGAGATACTGGGTGGAGGCCGGGTCGGCCGCCGCCGCGGCGACGATGATGGTGTGTTCCATGGCGCCGTGTTCTTCGAGCTTGCGCACGACCGCGGCGATGGAGGACTGCTTCTGGCCGACAGCGACGTAAATACATTTCACGCCGGTGCCTTTCTGGTTGATGATCGCGTCGATGGCGACAGCGGTCTTGCCGGTCTGGCGGTCACCGATGATCAGTTCGCGCTGGCCACGGCCGATGGGCACCATCGCGTCGATGGACTTCAGGCCGGTCTGTACCGGCTGGTCGACCGATTTACGCCAGATCACGCCGGGCGCCACCTGTTCCACCGGCGCGGTGCCGTCGGCAGCGATTTCGCCCTTGCCGTCGATCGGGTTGCCGAGCGAATCCACCACCCGGCCGAGCAGGGCGTGGCCCACCGGCACTTCGAGCACGCGGCCGGTGCAGCGCGCCTTCTGGCCTTCCGCCAGGCCCAGGTAGTCGCCGAGCACGACCGCGCCGACGGAGTCCTGTTCGAGGTTCAGCGCCAGGCCAAAGACGCCGCCGGAGAATTCGATCATCTCCCCGTACATGACGTCGGCCAGGCCGTGAATCCGCACGATGCCGTCGCTCAGGCTGACGATGGTGCCCTCGGTACGGGCCTCATTGCCGATGTTCAGCTTCTCGATCCGCTGCCGGATGATGTCGCTGATCTCTGAAGGATTCAGTTGCTGCATGATCTGGGCCTATAAAACAATAATTAGTTGAGAATGGTTTCGGCGAGCCGGCCGAGCCGGCCGCGGATGGTGCCGTCAATGACCTTGTCGCCGGCATGGATCAGCACGCCGCCGATCAGCTGGCTGTCCACGTCGGCCTCGATGTGTACCTTTCGGTTCAGGCGTGCCTCGAGCTTTTCCCGCAGCGTCTCGAGCTGCGCCGGGGTCAGCGGGTAGGCGGACACCGCGCGCACCTGCACGGCCTGCTCGTGTTCAGCGCGCAGGCGCTCGAACACCTCGTGTATCTCCGGGAGCAGCGCCAGCCGGCCGTTCGACGAGAGCAGGTGCACGAAATTCCGCATGCCTTCGTCGGCGCCGTCGCCGGTCAGTTCCAGCAGGATCTCGGCACGCCGCTGCGGCAAGGTCGCCGGGCTGCGGCACGCGGAGCGGACCGTCGGCTCAAGCATCAATCCCGCGAGCAGCGCCAACTTGCCGGACCAGGAGTCCAGCCCGTGGCCCGCCAGGGCGAACTCGAATGCCGCACGCGCGTAGGGCCTTGCCAGGGTGAGTGTTTCAGCCATCGCTCACTATTCCTCAGAGCCCCGCCGCCAGCTTGTCGAGGTAGGCGCCATGGGCCTGGGCGTCGACGTTCTCCTCGAGCACCTTGGAGGCGCCCGCGATAACCAGCGCCGCGACCTGCCCGCGCAGCTCCTCGCGGGCGCGGTTCATCTGCTGCTCGATCTCGGACTCCGCCGCAGCCTTGACCTTGCCGGCCTCGACCAGGGCCTGCGTCTTGGCTTCCTCGACGATCTGGTTCGCGCGGCGATTCGCCTGCTCCAGGATCTCGGCCGCTTCCGCCTTGGCCTGGCGCAGCTGTTCACCGACTTTTTCCTGCGCCAGTTCGAGGTCGCGCTCGGCACGGCGTGAAGCTTCCAGTCCGGCCGCGATGCGCTCCTGCCGTTCCCGCAGGGCGGCGATCACCGGCGGCCATACGTACTTCATGCAGAACATCACGAAGACGATGAAGCCGATCGACTGGCCGATCAGGGTCAGGTTCAAATTCATGGCTTGCCTCCCGTCAGGTCAGCTGCGTTTAACCGAGCAGACCGATGAACGGATTCGCAAAGGTGAA
>JBFKKR010000004.1:0-62047 GCA_041682035.1 Pseudomonadales bacterium
GCCGGGCTGATCTACCTGCCGAGCCCGCGTGGGGTCGCCCCGCAGGTGAAGGTGGAGATCGACCAGAAGAACAAGGAGTTTACCCGCAACCTGGCGGTGGCGAGCCCGCAGAGCAAGCTGGTTTTCCTCAACTCCGACGACTACGACCACAACATCTATGCCAGTGACGGTCAGATCGGCGTGCACTTCGATTTTGGCCTGATGCCCAAGGGCACCGAGTTTTCCCGGAAGGTGGACTGGCCCACGGACAACCTGCTGAGGATCGGCTGCAAGATTCATCCGCGCATGCGCATGTACGTCGCCAACGTGACGGCCCTGGCGCAGCACGTCTTCGAATTCGAGCGCGATTCGCTCAGCTACCGCGCGGAACTGGACATCCCGCCGGGCTACGGTGGCCCGGTGCGCCTGATGCTGGCGGGCTATGACGATGTGGAGGCCGTGCTCCCGAACGGCCCGGTGGTGGAGATCGCGTTGCAACGCAAGGGCCGTCCCGACGGCACGCTGAAACTGTCGAGGAAGCCGAAATGATGCGTGGACTGAAACCGTTACTGGCGGGACTGCTGGCGCTCGGACTGGCCCAGCCCATTGGCGCGGCCGGTGGAGAGGGAGACGGACTGGATTCCTTCCGGGTGCCGCCCGGGGCCGTCGTTCCCGGTGACTACCGCAAGACCTTCGACCACGTGGCCGGCCCGCTGTTCTCGGGCATGCACTGGAATCACTTCATCCGCGTGTACATCCGTGGCGGGACGGAAGCCTACCGGCACAACAGTCGCGAGTTCCAGCGCTTCTACCAGAGCGACGAGGACTGGATGGAAGATCTGCCGGAACCCGAATACCACGTGTACCCGGCCGGTACGGTGATCATCAAGGAGAATTTCCGCGAGGTCGATGACGCACCGGGCGCGACGCATACGCTCACCATCATGATTAAGCAGGCGGCCGGCTACGACCCCGGGCACGGCGACTGGGAATATGTCGAACTCGACCGCAGGGGCCGGACCAGCCTGCGGGGCAACTCGCGCCAGTCGGACGTCGCGCTGCGCTGCGCCAACTGCCACGAGAGCGTCCGCGACCGGGATTACGTGTTCGCCATCGAGGCAGGGAAATGAACTGCCGCTGCCGTCGCCGCGCGGTGATTCAGGGCACGCTGATCGGAAGCGTATGCGGTCTGATCCTGGGCAACGCGGGTCCGGCCGTGTGGTCTATGATTTCCTGACCATGCTCTCCAGCTGAAACCGCTCCCGGGTGCGGGCGGGAAGACGATCCCGGGGCGACGTTTTCGTGGTTTTGTGAATGCCGGAAGCTGATATAGTGACGGTTTGCTGACAGGATTCTCGAAGGTGCGGTTTGGCTGAGAGACGCGATGTGAGCAGCGGCAAAACGGGCGGTTCGAGTGAGCGGCGGGTCTACCCCCGGCGGCCCGTAGACCTGCCCGGGGAATTCCAGACCGGCCGCGTCGGCGAGGGCAAGCCGAAGTCCTGCTACCTGCTCGACTATTCCTACGGGGGCCTGCACGTGGAGTTCGTGTCCGGCGTACCGAAGGGTCTCAGCCTCGGCAGTACCGGCATGATCTCCTTCGTCTCCGACACCAGCGGCGCCACCACCGTCCATCACGTGCGCATCCGCGTCTGCCGCCTGCAGGACCGGCTGGCCGGTTGCGCTTTTGCGGCCGAACCCAACAAGGGGACGCGCAAGGCGCTGGAGGCAGAGGCGCAGCGCCGTGAGAAGGAACGCGAATCCGGCCGGCTGACACGCTCGGCGCTGCCGGCGGACAAGGTCGAGGAGTTCGTCAACACGACCTGGGCCGCCGTGCGCAAGCCGCTCGACCTGCTGATCCGAACCATGGTGCCGCAGCTCAACGCGGAACTGACCCAGGCCACCAAGGGGATGCTGCGCGACGAGGAGCGCAAGGCCTTCCTGGAGGCGATGGGGGAGACCAGCATCCATTGGGAGGAGGTGGTTTCCCAGTGGGTCGGCGGGTTGCGCGAGGACTTCATGAACCTCCGCCACCGCAAGCTGCACAAGGCGCGCAAGGGCAGCGGACGGGAAGCCAGCGGCGCCAGCGAACTCAGTGTCGTGGGAGATGCCGAGGTGGAGGCGACCGTGAGCATCCAGTCGCTGGTCCTGGAAGCGGAGCGCTACCACCGCGACACCCTCTCGCTGATGAACCACGGCCTGAGTCTCGCCACTGGCAGCGACGTGATCGACGCCAACTCGCCGCTGGGCCCGGCGCTGATCACGGAGCATTTTCACGACGCGGCCCGCCGACTCTATCCGCACCCGATGGTGCAACGGGTTTTCCTGGATTGCTTCAAGGTCGCTTTCCTGCTCGAACTGGACATGATCTACAAGCGCGTGGACGAAGTCCTGCGGGAGTGGGGGCTGTACGAGCGTGCGCGGGATGCCGCCACGGACGACCGGCGCAGTTTCATCAAGAAGCGCGAACCGGAAGAAAAGGAAAGCGCGAAGCGCGCCCCGCGGCAGGCTTTCGCGAACCGGGGCGCCAGGGCCCGCGCGCCTGGTGCGCAGTTCGCGGGTGCGGATGACGCCAACACCCTGGAGAAACAGGCGGGGACACTGCAGGATGCCGAACTGCTATCGGGACCGCAGGCCGGCGGTGGGGGCGGCAGTGGCTCGGCGCTCGATTCCAGCATCCTGGTCCGGCTGCTCACGCAACTGCTGCCGGAAAAGGAAGGGGATGCGGTGCCGGACGACGCGCCCGTGCTGTCCGATGATGAACTGAATAACCTGCTCGCGCGGCTGCCGCAGATGGTGCCCGCCGGTGGCACGGACCCGCTGAGCTTTCTGCAGTGGCTGTCCGAGAAGGCGCAGGAGGTGCCCTCCGCGGCGGGGCCGGTGCAATTCACGCCGGAGCAGCAGGCCTCCATCGGGCTGGTGGAAAAGCTGTTCGACACCATCAGCCGCAATGCGGCGCTGCCGGAGCAGACCATCGGCTGGTTCCGCCGGTTGCAGGTGCCCATCCTGTCCCTCGTGCTGCGCGAACCGTCCTTCCTCAGCGAGGCCGACCATCCGGCCCGCCAGATGTTGAACCAGCTGGCGCGGCTGGGGGGGGACTCCGAGATCGCGGCCACCGGGCTGGACCAGACGCTGGACCAGTACGTGGAACGGGTGGTGACGGAGCACCTCGAGAATCCGGGCATCTACGAGGACGTGGTCGCGGGGCTGAACCGCATCGTCGAGAACCGCAACCAGTCTTTCCTGAACGGGGTGCGCCGGCTCCAGCACACGCAGGACGGCCGGCAGCGCCTGATCAATGCCCGTCGCGATGTCATGAAAGTCCTGCACCGGATGATGAAGGGCGGCGTCATACGCGCAGCAATTATGAAACTGCTGGACGAGGGCTGGGGCAACCTGCTGGTGAACACGCTGGTCAGCGAGGGCGAGGACAGCGAAAAGTTCCGGCGCTACCGCCGCGTGCTGGAGGCGCTCGCACACTGGCTGGAAGGCGACAAGCCGCGCATTGTCGACCCGGCCTACCGGGCCGCACAGGCCGACAACGTGGACAAGGTGCTGAGCGTGATCAAGGCCGGGCTGGAGGATGTCACCGCGGACCCGTTCATCGCCGGCTCCCATTACGACCTGTTCCATGCACTGTTGCGCGGTCCGGTTTCCGACATGCCGATGCAACAACTCCAGGCCTGTCGAATCGACGACCTGTTCGATGGCGAATATGAAACCAGTCCGGGCGTCGAGGATCTTGGCAAACTGTCGCTCTTCCAGCAGGGACTGGTGCGCCGGTTGCGCGAGTTGCGGCCCGGTACCGTGGTGCTGCTGAGCCACCCGGAGCGGGGTGTCTCCCGCCGCCGCCTGGTCTGGAAGGCCGCGGACCTGTCGCGCCTGGTGCTGTCCGACGACCGGGGTGGCAGCCTCGACGAGATGTCCCTGCGGGACTTCTTCGCACGGGCCGAGGAAAACGGCATCGAATTTCTCGATGCACGCAGCGATTCGCTGGTGGATACCGGCCTGCTCGAGGCGATCCAGGACTCGCTGCATGAACTGACGCATGCCGGCGACCGGGATGAACTGACCGGCGCCCTGACGCGGCGCGAGTTCGTGCAGGTGCTTGAGCAGCACATGCGCGAAAAGCACATCGAAGAACGCGAATCCGCCCTGCTGCTGGTCAACGTCGACTGGTTCGACCTGCTCAACAACGAGGTCGGGCACGCCGCGGCTGACCAGTATCTTGCCCTGTTGCGATCGATCATTTCCGACGAGATGCCACTGGGCAGCGTCTGCGGCCGACTGGGCACCGACGAGTTCGGCGTGCTGCTCAGGGATGCAGACGGCGAAGCCGCCAGCGACATCGCAATGCGGCTCAAGGAAACCGTCTCGGCGCGCGGATTCGACTGGCTGGACAAGCGCCTGAATATCTCGGTGAGCATCGGCGTGGTGGCCCTCGGCGAACTCGGCGGGAGTGCGGAGAAGGCCATGCAGTGCGCGAGCATGGCCTGCGCGGAAGCGAAGGAGGGGGGGCGCAACCGGGTGGTCGTTTCTTCGGGCACCGACGAGCTGACCGTGCAGCGGCAGCAGATCAAGTCGCTTGCCACGCAGGTGCACGATCTCGTAATCAACAAACGGCTGGGCCTGCGGCTGCAGCCCATCGTTCCACTGGAGCGCGATGACGCCCATCACCATCACGAGGCGCTGCTGCTGCTGCGCGACGAGGAGGGTCGGATCGTCTCGCCGCAGGACTTCATCATCGCGGCCGAGTCCTACGGCCAGGTGAAGATCGTCGATCGCTTCATGGTCGAAACCGCGCTGCGCTGGATGTCCGATCACCCGCAGTACCTGGAGACCCTCGGAGGGATCGCGATCAACCTGTCCGGGCATTCCGTCATCGATGCGGAATTCCTCGATTTCCTGATGTCGACCGTGCGCAACGCGGCGGTCGACCCGACGCGGATCTCCTTCGAGATCACCGAGACCTCGATGGTGTCCAACCTGCGGCAGGCGACCGAATTCATCTACCGCGTGCGGGAAACCGGCTGCCAGTTCGCGCTGGATGACTTCGGCGCGGGCATGTCCTCCTACGCCTACCTGAAGAACATGCCGGTCGATTACCTGAAGATCGACGGCATCTTCATCCGCGAGATCGTCAAGGTCAAAGAGGATCTCGCGCTGGTCCGGTCCATCAACGACCTCGCCCATTTCATGGGCATCCGCACCATCGCGGAATTCGTCGAGAACGCCGAGATTCTCGCGCAGCTGAAGGAACTCGGCGTGGACTACGCGCAGGGCTGGGAGGTCGGCAAACCATTGCCGCTGGAAGAGTTCGAGCGCGCCTGTGAGACCAAGCTCAGGTCGCAGGCCTGACCGCCGCACCGGGCTGCGCCCCGCACCGGGTCATCGCCTTCCGGTGCCGGCGCAGCGGTCCATTCATCGGGTATAAAGCAGGCGGTTCACCGACTTGTTCGGGTTCCCGACCACGCCCTTGGTGGACCGGTTGACCAGCGCGCCCGTCACCTGGGCCGGCGAGGCGCCCCGGCTGCCCTGCAGGTAGAGAGCGGCCGCACCGGCCACGTGCGGCGAGGCCATCGAAGTGCCGCTCAGGGTCTGCGACCCGGTATCGCTGCTGTAATCGGCCGACTCGATATTTCCTCCCGGTGCGAACAGGTCGAGGCAGTCGCCCCAGTTCGAGAACGAGGAACGGGCATCGTTGCGGTCGGTCGAGCCGACGGTGATCGCTGCCGGCGCGCGCGAGGGGGATTCCCGGCAGGCGTCCCGGTTGTCGTTGCCGGCGGCGACGACCACCGTGATGCCGGCGTTGACGGCGGCCCGGACCGCGTCGTCCGTGGCCTGGCTGGCGCTGCCGCCGAGGCTCATGTTGATGACCGCCGGTTTGACGTGGTTCTCGATCACCCATTCGACGCCGTCGATGGTCGCCGAACCCGAGCCGACGCCACCACAGCCGAGCACGCGGACGGCGTGCAGGGTGACGCCCTTGGCCACGCCCCAGCGGGTGCCGCCGACGGTGCCGGCGACATGCGTGCCGTGGCCGTTACAGTCGTCCGGCGCGGTCGCCGGGTCATTCGGGTCGTCCGGTTTGCTGGCGGGCGGTTCCTCTCCGCCCCCGCCCCCGAACAGGCCGCCGCCACCGAAGAAACCGCCCCCGCCGCCGAACAGTCCACCGCCGCCCCCGCCGCCGAAGAAGCCGCTGGCGCCGGAGATGTCGGCCCCGTTGCCGACACGGCCGGCGAAGTCCTCGTGCGAGGCGCGGATGCCGGTGTCGATGACGTAGGCATGCACGCCGCGGCCGTCCGGCGTCCAGCCGTACTGCGTGTTCAGCGGGAGGGCGCGCTGGTCGATGCGGTCCAGGCCCCAGGGCGCGTTGCTCTGCGTGCCATCGATGCCCATCACCACGTCCGGCTCCACGTAACGGACCAGCGGGTGCAGGGCGAGCGCCTCCGCCTCGGCGGGCGTGAGCGCGGCGGCGTAGCCGAGCAGCGCCGCGCCGAAGACCCGCTGCACGGAACCGCTGTCCGTGGCGATGGTCGCGATGGCGGCGCGGGTCAGTTCCTCGCCACTGATGCCGTCCCCGAGATTGAGGAAGCCACGCAGGACGTCGGCGTCCTTCAGCGCCACGATGTAGTGTCCCGGGATCACGTCGCCGGCCTGCAGCCCGTGCAGCGGGTTGTTTTCCGGCGGTTCGGCGCCCACGGCGGACCCGTTGACGGCCAGCAGGGCGCCGATCAGCAACGCGGCGGGAATCTGTTTCAAGCTTCGCATGGGACGGTCTCCGGGCGGGTCTTTGCGGAAAATCTGGACAGAAAAAAGTCAGGATGCCCGAATCCGGCGGTCAATGTAAGCGCTCTTCGCCGGCCCGGGCGCCGTGATGCGGAAATCGTCCCGTGAAGGCGCTAGGATGGCGCCTGGAAACGAGGAGACCCGCCCATGCGTTCTGCCCTGCACCGGCTCGTCCTGCTGCTTGCCTGCCTGTTCCATGCCGCCGTCCATGCCGAATCCCCGCCGGTCGGCGAGATCTCCTTCAAGCGCGGCAGTATCCACGCGGCGGAGGGTAGTGGCCCGGAGCGCGCCCTGGAGGTGGCCGACCCGGTGCATCGCGGTGACCGCCTGCGCAGTGGTCCGCGCAGCTTTTCCGTGGTCCGCTTCGAGGATGCCAACAAGCTGGCGGTGCGCCCCAACACCCTGGTGGTGATCGCGGATTTCCTGGACAACGAGGCGGCCATCGCGTTGCAGCAGGGTGGTCTGCAGGCGACCGTGCGTCCAACCGGCAGGCCGGGTGCCTCGCGCGTCTATCGCTTCGATGCCGGCACGGTGGAGATCGACGTGGAGGATGCCCGCTTCGACCTGCGCCACTGCGGACCCGAGTGCGCCGCGGAGAACCTGCAGGTGCTGGAGAGCCAGGGCGCGCTCCCGGAAGGCGCGATCGGCCGCGTTGCACTGGTGCGCGGCAGCGTCGAGGTGACGGGTGGCGCCGGCGCGACCCGCCGCCTGCGCATGGGGCAGCCGGTGTTCCCGCAGGACACGCTGCGTTCGGCGGCAGACAGCCACGCACTGCTGGTCTTCAGCGACGGCGGCCAGCTGGTGGTCGACCAGGACAGCACCGTGCGCCTCGGCGACATCCGGCTGCGCGGGCAGGCGGATGACCAGTTCGAGGCCGAACTGGTTTCCGGCGGCATGCGGGCACTGAGCGGCATGCTCGGCAAGCGCGATGCAGGCCGGGTGAAATTCCGGACGCCGGTGGCGAGCACCGGGATCCGGGGCACCGGGTTTGATCTCATCTGCCAGGGCAGTTGCCGGTTCGACGCGTACACCGGCCAGCTCCCCTCGACGCGGAACGGCTGGCCCGACGGCCTCTATGGCAGCGCCTGGGAGGGCACCATCGTGCCGGCGAACGAGGCCGGCGGTGTCGATGTGCAGGCCGGCGGCTTCGCTTACGTGCCCAACCCCACGACCCCGCCGCGGCTGCTGTCCGACCGGCCCGAGCCACTGGACCGGTTGCTTTCACCGCGCCCGGTGCGGGTGGACGCCGGCGATGACCGTGCGCACCAGGACCGGATCTGGCGGCCGGAGCCCGGCACCTATCTCTATGTACATGACGGCGAAATCCGGGTTCGGGGCGAGACCCCCGGCGCGCCGCCGCGGGTCTTCGGCGCGAACCGCTACGTGCACGTCACGCCGGAGGGGGCGGTGGTGTCCGGGCAGGGCGCGCCGCCGTTCCTCTACTATGACGCTGCCTGCCCACGCTGTACCGAGGAATGAGCGGACCCGGCCTGTCCGGTGCGATCCGGGGCACTGTGGTTGCGGAATAACCACCGCCGGCACGGGCGGCTTATATTCCATAAACGAATAAAAAATCCCGTGAACATGCCATCCTGTTTTCATGCTAGATTGGACCCAGGTTAACTGAATCGTGAGTTCACGCATGAAGGTGCTGGTGCTCGAGGACGATACGGAAGACTGGCTGCTGCTCCAGCACCAGTTGCGTTCCGTGGACCTCCCGGTCAAGCAGGAGGTGGAACTGGAACTGGCCAGCACGCTGTCCGCGGCCGGGGAAAAAACCCGCCAGCGATGTTACGACTTCATGATTGCGGACTTCCATTTGCCCGATGGTGTCGCGCTCGACTTCCTGTTCTCGGAACTTCAGCGCTGCCCGACGATGTATGCCCTGCTGGTTTCCAACGACGAGCAACTGGTCACGCTGCCCGCGGTCGGGGAACTGTTGCGCAGCAACCGGGTTTCGTTCTGCGTGAAGTCCGACCTCGACCAGTTCCGGCTGCAGGCCGAATTCCGCGCCGCGCAGTGTGTATCCGGGGTGGCGGACACGGAACCGCACCGGAAATCCATCCTGCTGGTCGATGACGACCCCGATGAGCGCGAAATGCTGCGCTGGCACTGCGAGCAGCTCACGGGCATGGAGGTGGATGTCGACTGGGCGCGCGACACCGGTGAAGCCCTGCGCAAGGCCGCCGCCGGCCACTACTCGCTGATCCTCGTGGATTTCCGGCTCGACCAGGAGATTGGCACGGAAACGATCCGGCAATTGCATGATGCCGGAATACGTGCCCCCATGTTTATCATCTCGGACGCCCCCAGTTTCCTGGCCAGCCAGGAAGCGATGCGTTGTCTCGGCCATCGCCGCGCCGGGTTCATCAGCAAGCGCCGGCTGGATTCCCAGCGCCTGCAGCAGGTGCTGCAGGCGAAGCGCTGAGCGTCCCGGCCGGCCGGAGCGTTCCCCCTCCAGCATTCCCTGGTTCCGCCTGCGCAGCAGCAGCGGAAGTGTGTGATGTTTCACGCTGGGCTACTATGGTACAGGCAATCAGACCAGTGCCTGGCGGGCGCTTTTTTTTGGGGGAAACATGCAGAACCTGGGATTTGTGCCGCGGCGCGTGCTGTGGCTGCTGCTGGTGCTATCTGCGCCGTCCGTTCTCGCGGCGGAAGAACCCGACGGGGCGGCGATCCTGAAGGAGTTCTCGACCCGCCACCAGGTACCGTACGAGTTCGAGACCGTCACCCTCAAGATGACCGACGCACAGGGCAACGAGACCACGCGCGTGATGCGTCGTTACGCGCGCAAGTGGGACGAGGGCAAGTACCGGCACCTCGTCGTGTTCGACGAACCGAGCACCGTCCACGGCACCGCGTTGCTGGCCTGGCAGAACGCATCGGGGCCCGACCACCAGTGGACCTACCTGCCGGCGCAGAACCGCGTACGCAAGCAGAGCGCCACCCGTGGCAACCTGCGCCAGTACTTCATGGGCACCGATCTCACCTACGAGGACATCTCGGCCGAGGACGTTGAGAAGTACGCCTACGAACGGCAGCCCGACCAGCAGCTCGATGGCGTGGACGTGTTTGTCGTCCGGGCCCGCCCGAGCGACCCGGACCTGCAGAAGGAGACCGGGTACCAGCACCGGGACCTGTTCCTGCGCAAGGACAACTTCGTGCTCGTGCGCGTCGACTTCTACGACATGCGCGGCAAGTTCGTGAAGCGCCTGCTGGCGAAATCGGAACCGGTTTCCATCGGCGAGACGGCCTGGCGCGTGGACCATGTCCTGATCGACAACGAACGCGAGCAGCACAAGACCGAACTGATCGTGAACGCGCGGCAGACCGACGAGGACGCCGTGCCGAAGAACATGTTTTCCTCCCAGTACATCGCGGCCAAGCGGCACTTTAAATAAGATAAGAAACGACCGGCGCCCGGTTCGCCGGCAAAAGGAACTGTCTTGGAGAAGACGTTCAATCCGTTCAGGGACGTAATGCTTTTCGGGGCGAAGTTCCGGCTGCCGGTCGCGATCGTGGTTCTCTGTTTCTCGGTCTTCGCCTTCTTCGGCCTGGACCAGCTGCAGATCGACACCAGCCTCGACAGCCTGATCCAGAACGACGATCCGCAGGCGCGCATCTACGAGCAGGTGGTGAAGGAGTTCGGCTCCGACGACACCACCCTGGTCTACGTCCGCGACGAGAACCTCTGGTCGACGGAGAAGCTCAAGGCGCTGGAGGAACTGCACTACAGCTTCGCGGATCTCGACTACATCCGGCGCGTCGAGAGCCTGTTCACCGTCAGCTCGGTGCGCGCCTCGGACGACTACGTCGAGGCCGGTCCGCTGCTGCCCTACGTGCCGGAATCGGCGGAGGAGCTGGCCTGGGTGCGTGAGAGCGCCCTCTACAGCCCGCTGATCCGGGGCAATTTCATCTCCGCCGACGGCCATTCCACGGTCATCAGCGTGACCCTGGACAAGAACCCGGACGACCCGAAGTTCGACTACCGCGTGTACAAGGACTTCGAGCGCATCCTGGCGGAGCAGGGGGGGGCGTTCCAGCAGGTCTTCCAGATCGGTTCACCGCGCGTCCGCACGGAACTGCAGGAGTCGCTGTTCCGTGACCTCGGCCTGATCGGGCCGATTTCCGCGGGTGTCCTGATCGCCTGTATCGTCGTCTTCCTGCGCAACGGGTTCGCAGCGCTCCTGCCCCTGTTCACGTCGGGGCTGAGCATCCTCTGGTGCTTCGGCCTGATGGGCTGGCTCGGCGTGCCGCTCAACATCCTGAGCGCGATGCTGCCCTCGCTGATCATCGTCATGGGGTCCACCGAGGATACCCATATCCTCTCCAGTTACCTCCAGGGGCTCGAGCAGGAGGGCAGGGTCAGCGAGGCGGAGCGCGCGCGCGTGCGCTTCAAGCTCACGCTGTCCACCATGAAGCATCTCGGTGCGCCGCTGGTGCTGACCACGCTGACGACGGTCATCGGCCTGGGCACCAACATGATCTCGGATGTCGGGCTGATCCGCGATTTCGGCATCGCCGCGACGCTGGGCATGGCGCTCAATGGCCTGATCACGCTGCTCTGCGTACCGATGATCCTGGCCACCATCGGCCCGGCGCGCTTCTCCGAGAGCCGCCGTCCGATCTTCTCCGGCGTCGCGCGCGTGGTGCTGAACTTTTTCAACTACCTGCGCGAGAGCTACGGCACCCTGGTGCTGCTCGTGACCCTGCTGTTCGGCATCGCGCTGGCGTATGCCGCCTCGCAGATGCACGTCAGCAACGACCCGCTCGCCTATTTCAAGCCGCAGCACGCCCTGATCCAGGACGCCGAGACCGTGCACGAGGAACTGTCCGGCATGCAGGTGTTCTATATACACGTCGAGGCGCCGGACGACGATGCGTTCCGCAAGCCGAAGCACCTGCGCAAGCTGCTGGAGATCGAGAACCTGATGCTGCGGCGCGGCGCTTTCGACCGCTTCATCTCCATCGCCGATTTCGTCGCGCTGGTCAACCAGGAGTGGAGCCAGTCGGAGCGCAAGCAGTACCGCATCCCGGATGACGAGGGCCTGATCGCCCAGTACCTGCTCTTCTTCCACCAGAACGACATCTCCCGTTACCTGAGCCACGACGGCCGTCGCGCCAACATCGTGGTGCGCCACAACATCCGCAGCTCGCATCGCCTGAACGAGGAACTGCGGGAACTGCGCCGGGAGGTGCAGCGCATTCTCGGCGACAGCGCGAAATTCGAGTTCGTCGGCAAGAACCTGATGGTGAACGCCACTGCCGAGCGGCTGATGAGCGCCCAGTTGCAGTCGCTGGTGCTGCTGCTGGCGGTGATCTTCGTGATGATGTCGTTGCTGTTCACGTCCTGGCGGGGCGGCGTCATCGCGATGATTCCCAACCTGCTGCCGATCATCTTCACGTTCGGTCTCATGGCCCTGTTCGGCGTGCCGCTCAATCCGGGGACGGCGACGGTCGCGGTGATCGCGATCGGCGTCGCCATCGACGACACGATCCACCTGCTGACCCGCTACAACGAGGAGGTGCGCAAGACCCGGCAGCCGGATCACGCCATCCGCACCACGCTGGAGGCCGAGGCGGTGCCGGTGATCTCCACCAGCGTGTCGCTGTTCCTCGGTTTCAGCTGCCTGCTCGCCTCGGAGTTCTCCATCATCGCGCAGTTCGGCGCGCTGTCGGCGGCGAGCATGTTCTTCGCGCTGGTGGCGGACCTGCTGATCACGCCGATCCTGATGTCGCGCATCCGGCTGGTCAGCCTGTGGGATATCCTCGCGTTGCGGCTCGATCCGGCGGTCATCCGCAACAGCGAGCTGTTCACCGGCATGAGCGCCTACCAGGTGCGCAAGGCCATCCTGCTCTCGGAGGTGCGCAACTTCGAGCCCGGCCAGGTCATCATCCGCCAGGGCGCCATCGAGTCGGAGATGTTCATGCTGCTGGAGGGTACCGTCGAGATCTTCCTGCGCAAGAAGGACCGCGACATCCACCTGGCGGACGTGGCGCCCGGCGCGATCCTCGGCGAGGTCGGGTTCGTCAAGCCGATCCAGCGCACGGCCGAGGTGCGCGCCAAGACCCGCGTGCAGATGCTGGTGTTCGAGGCCAACCGGGTACGGGTCGGCATGCGTTTCTACCCGCGCATCGCGGCCAAGCTCAACCTCAACATCAGCGCGGTGCTCGGTTCGCGCCTGGCGGAGAACATCCAGCGGGTGCGCGAGTACTCCGACGACCGCCGGCGCAGTCCGCGCTTCAGCCTGTCACGGCCGGTCACCGCCACGCTGGCAGACGGCAGGAAGGTCATGGGCAGCGTGCGCAACCTGTCCGTGGACGGCGGCTCGCTGTTCCTGACCGGCGAGACCCGCCTCGAACCCGGTGCCCTGCTGGAATTCGAACTGGGGGATCTCGGCGCGCTCGGCGCGCGGGTGATCCGGCACGATAACAGCGAGGTCGTGGTACGGTTCACGGCCGATGACGAGCGCAAGAAAGACCTGCTGACCTGGATTCGCGCGATCGCCTCCGAGGACCTCTCCTGACCCACCGGTGCCCATGGAAACCTGGCAGCTGTTCGTCATCCCCGTCATCGCCTCCGGTATCGGCTGGTTCACCAACTGGCTGGCCGTGTGGATGACGTTCTACCCGCTGCGCTTCGTGGGCATCGGGCCCTATCTCGGCTGGCAGGGCATCCTGCCGAGCAAATCCGAGAAGATGGCGCGCATCGTGTCCCGGCGGGCGCTCGGCAAGCTGGGCACCATGCACGAGTACCTGGGCAAGCTCGACCAGGAAACCATCGTCAAGCTCACCGCGATGTCCAGCCGTGGCGAGGTGCACGACGCCGTGGACCAGGTGATGCGCGACGGCGGCGTGGCCGGCTGGAGCAATTTGCCGGAAGAGATGCGGATGGTCGTCTACTCGCGGGTACAGTCGCGGCTCACCGACGCGGCCCGGCGCTTCCTCAACTACGTCAACGAGAACGTGGAGCGGCTGCTGAGCCTGGAGGAGCTTTCGGTGGACTGCGTGCGCCGCGATCACACGCTGGTGAACCGTATCTTCAAGAGCGCGGGCGACGTGGAATTCCGCTTCATCGTCCGGTCCGGACTGTGGATCGGCGCCCTGCTGGGGAGCGTGCTGTCAGTGATCTGGGCGGTCTACCCGGCGCCGTGGGTCCTGCCGGCCGGCGGGTTCGTCATCGGTTACCTCACCAACTGGATTGCGCTCAATATCATCTTCCGGCCACTGGAACCCCGGCAGGTGGGGCCGGTCCGGCTGCAGGGGATCTTCCTGCGCCGACAGGAGGCCGTGGCGGCGGCCTGGGCCCGCATGGCGACCCGCGAAGTGCTGACGCTGCCGAATATCCTGCGCATCCTGCTCGAGCACCCCGACCACCAGGCCGCCCGCGAGGAGATCCGCGGCGAGATGCGACGATACATCCGCGCGACACTCAACGAGGACCGCGCGGTGCTGGAGGCATACCTGCAGATAAGGGACCTGGAGCGAGCGGCCGACATGTCGGCGGACATATCGATCGAGGTATTGCGGCGCGTCGTGCAGGATCCGCAGCTGAGCGGTGTCAGCGGCAAGGAGATCGAGAAACTGATCCGCGACCGGATGTGCGCGATGTCGCCGGCGGAATTCCAGGACGTGCTGCGCCCCGCGTTCCAGGAAGAGGAGATCAAGCTCATCGTGCTGGGCGCGATGCTCGGCATGCTGGCCGGATTCGCGCAACTCGCCGTGTTCTGAAGAATTTCCTGTAGGTCAGACTTCAGTCTGACAGGGTCCGGGGATGTAAGGCTGAAGCCTGTAGGTCAGGCTTCAGTCTGACAGGACTCGAGCCATCAAACCGCGAAATAGGCCGCCAGTGCTTCGGTGGAACCCTGCCTTTCGGCGATTGCACGTGCGCGCTTGCGGTACTCGGGATTCACCGTGTCGGTGAGCTTCGCCATCCGTTGCTGGCCGGCTGCGGGCATCTCCGCCGTGACCAGCCCGACTTCGACGATGAAGTCTTCGGACGTGAACGCCGCCTCGATCAGTTTCTTCAGCAGTTCATCGTCGAACTTCATCGTCAGTTCCGCGATGCGATCCTTGCGCTGGCAGAACGAGGATACGCGCAGGTTGTCGGCGACGTCGGTGATCTCGTGCATCAGCGCCGCGACTTTCTCCTGTGGCATGTGGTCCGTGAAACCACCCATGATGTGATAGTCCCTGGATGCGAGCAGGGTGCGCGTGGTGCCACGCATCAGGTCCACCGGAATCTTTTCCAGCAGTTCCCTGGCCCGGTCGGGTATCTGTTCCCGGACCACCTCGGCCATGAATTCGTCATCGAAGTGACTGATCATCTTGGCGGCTTTTTCCGCCGGCGTGTAATACGCCATGTTGGCGGTGATCGTGGGGCCGAAGATCCGCTTGCAAAGCATGGCCGACAGGGCGTCGGGCGCGATCTTGCCGCCGGCCGCCATCTTCGCGAACGTGGCACCGTGATCCTCGAGCAGCCGGTTCTGGAACGCCTGCCGGATCTCCTGCAGTTCCACGCCGTCGAGGGCGTCCAGGTAGGACAGTTCGCCGGGTTCGCGATGCAACAGCTTTGCCAGTCGCCGGATCTCGGTGGAACGGTCGATACTCACGGTTACATCCCGAAGATTTTCTTGATCGGGCCACGCAGGAGGCGCGGAAAGTGGTTCAGCGCCTCCTGCATGCTGTCCTCGATGTGCCGGTGATGGGCGCCATTGGCTTCCTCGAGGTGCGCGGCGAGCTGCTTCGCTGCCGCATCATCGAGCTTGTCGAGACAGGGCAGGGCGCCGTCGTCGACGCCCAGGGCCCTGCGTACCGCATCGAGGCTCATGCCTGCGGGCCTCAGCCGAGCAGGTGCTCGACGGCAGCGCGTTCCTCGCGCAGTTCCTTCTCGGTGGCGTCCATTTTCTCACGGGAGAATTCGTCGATCTCCAGTCCCTGCACGATCTCGTAGTCACCGCCCTTGCAGGTGCACGGATAGCTGTACATGACGCCTTCCTCGATGCCGTAGCTGCCGTCGGAGGGAACCGCCATGGAGACCCAGTCACCCGCGCCGGTGCCCTGCACCCAGGTGCGGATGTGGTCCATCGCGGCGCTGCCGGCGCTCGCCGCGCTGGATGCGCCGCGCGCCTTGATGATCGCGGCGCCGCGCTGCTGCACGTCCGGGATGAAGGTGTCGCGGTACCAGCCCTGGTCGACCAGGCCGGGGGCTTCCTTCCCGTTCACGGTGCAGAAACGGATGTCGGGATACTGGGTGGCGCTGTGGTTGCCCCAGATGATCATTTTCTTGATGTCGTTGACGTGGGCGCCGGTCTTTTCGGCGAGCTGGCTCATGGCCCGGTTGTGGTCGAGCCGCGTCATGGCGTGGAACTGGCGCGGGGACAGGTCCGGCGCGTTGCAGGAGGCGATCAGCGCGTTGGTGTTGGCCGGGTTGCCCACCACCAGCACTTTCACGTCGCGCGAGGCGTTGTCATTGATGGCCTTGCCCTGCACCGAGAAGATCTCGGCGTTGGCGGTGAGCAGATCCTTGCGTTCCATGCCCGGGCCGCGCGGGCGCGCGCCCACCAGCAGGCAGATGTCGGCGTCCTTGAAGGCGACATTGGGGTCGTCGGTGGCGACCACGCCCTGCACCAGCGGGAAGGCACAGTCGTTCACTTCCATGACCACGCCCTTCAATGCATCCATGGCCGGCGGAATCTCCAGCAGCTGCAGGATGACCGGCTGGTCGGGGCCGAGCATCTCGCCGGCGGCGACACGGAAAACGAGTGAGTAGCTGATCTGGCCGGCTGCACCGGTGATGGCAACGCGCACAGGCTGGGTCATGGGAATACCTCGTCAACAGGTGATTGTGGGTCCAAGGTGGGTAAGTATATAGAGCAAAACCGGATTGTGCCGAATGTATGAGAAAGCCAGACGGAACCCTCCAAGTGCCGCCACTGCAGGGGCTGGCGCGGCTGGGCGCCCTGAATCCGCGCCGCGCCATCGCGCGGGTCATCATCGACCTGACCACCATTCCCGGCCGGGCGGGAGTGGATTACGGCGCCCCGGCCGGTGACCCCGGGCTGTTCGGTCCGGACTCGCGGGTCTGGCTGGTGCACGAGGATTTTCCGTCCATGCTCTGTGGCGGGGTGGCCTCGCTGCTGCTGCAGGCCATGCATCCGCGGGCCCTCGCCGGGGTCTGGGATCATTCCAATTTCCGCGAGGACCTGCTCGGCCGCCTGCGCCGGACCACCCATTTCGTCGCGGCCACCACGTACGCGCCGGAAGCCGACGCATTGCGCATGATCGAGCGGGTCCGGGGCATTCACCGCGGCGTCACCGGCGTGGCGCCGGACGGGCGGCCGTACGCGGCTGACGATCCCGACCTGCTGGCCTGGGTGCACACCGCCGAGGTGTACAGCTTCCTGCGCGCCTACCGGCGTTTCCGCAACCCCGCCTTCAGCGCGGCCGACCAGGACCGTTACTACCACGAAGTCAGCCGCATCGCGCTGGAACTCGGCGCCACCGCGGTGCCCCGGTCGCGGGCGGAGGTGCGGGACTACTTCCGGGACCTGCAGCCGGAACTGGAGTGGGGTGACCGGCAGCGCGAGATCCTGCGCATCCTGCTGGACGCGCCTGCGCCGCGCCGCGGGCTGGAACCGGCGGTGCGCCTGTTCATCCATGCCGGTATGGACCTGCTGCCCGGCTGGGCGCAGCAACGCATCGGGGTGGGGGGGCTGAAACGCCGCAGCGAGCCCCTGCGGCGACTCCTGCTGCATGCCTCGGCCGCGCCGCTGCGCTGGGGCCTGCGCGGCACGCTGGCAGACTTCGCCCGCAAGCGCGTCGCCGCCGGTTCAGGCCAGTGAGGTCACCAGCGCCCAGGCTGCGATACCGACCAGCGCGCCGGCGATGCCGCCGGCAACGATCAGCAGGGATTCCTCCTCCTCGATACCCGGCCGCAGCAGATCCTGGAACTCATCGGCGGAAAGCTCCAGCAGGCGGTCGAGAAAATTCTGTTCCACCGCCACCATGCGTTCATGGTTGAAGACGGGGTCGTCGAACGTCACCCGCGTGTTTTCCGCCATGCGCTGCACCAGCAGGTCGTCGAGTAAATCGAACTCGGCCGGCGAGATGAACGCCTCGATCATGTCGCGCCGGCATTCCAGGGCGTTGTGCACCACCGGCCGCAAGGCCGCACGCACCAGCTGGCGTACTTCCTCCTCGTGCTCGCCGCTCATGATGGCGTCCATGACATTCTGGATACTGATCATGTCGCGCGCGAAGATCCGGCAGCCGACCAGCGCCGCCTCCTCCTGCCGGCTGGCGAATAGCGCCTGGATGCGGAGCGGCCCGACCTGGACCGGTTGCGCGGGATGGAACAGGAAGAACACCGCCAGCCCGTTGATCAGCACGCCGCCGATGAAGCCGGCCACCGGCAGCAGCCAGGGCGAGGGCCAGAACTGCCAGGCGCCGGCCAGCAGCAGGCCCAGTCCGGCGCCGAAATACAGGCCGGCATTGATGACGAAGCGGACTTCCTTGTCGCCGATCTGGCTGATCATCGCAACCAGCTTGTCCGGCTGCTCGATCAGCAGCCGGCGGGTCAGCAGGTCGAGGTTGGCATAACGACCGATGTTGCCGGTGACACGGAACACGAAACCCTGGACGGCGCGGGGCAGTTCCTTCTGCATGCGCACGATGATGTCGCGTTTGCAGGACTCATCCAGTGCGTCCCAAAGCTGCGGTTTGCACTCCAGCACGGTGTCCTCCACCAGTTCGGCGAGGCGTGGCCGCACGCTGTGGGCGACATGCTCGGCGATGCGCCGTGGTCCCATCACCTGGATCACCTCCTCGACGCTGGCCAGTCGCGTCGTGAGGCTGTGCGCGATGCGCGTGCTCACCGATTCCACGTTGCGCGGGATCACCCCCTGCCAGCCCAGGAAGGGCGGGTAGCCGACCGGCTCGATGGGATACCGTGCCAGCCAGAGGAGCAGCCAGTTCGCGCCCCACAGGCCGAGTGCGAAGGTGATCGGGATGAGCCAGCTCATGCGCTCTTGGGGACTTCAGGGCACTGTGCGTGCACGACGGATTCGACCTGCGCGCGGGTCGGCATGAACTCGCGGCGCACCGTCATGATCAGGCCACGGCCGTGGATCACCTCGTCGTGGGGTGGATTGGGGATGATGCGCCGCTCCGCGTCGACGTAGGCGAGCGCGGTGCCATAGCCCTCGTGCATCAGCGCGGACACGATCTGCTCCCAGGTGCACCCCTCGATGTGCAGGTTGTATCTTCGCGTCAGGCTGCCCCGGTGGGTGAGCAGGTCCTCCAGCACGGTCTCCACGCCGGGCGCGTCCATGGCGCGCACGGTCATCTCCGGGTAGGCGCGGATCGGCCGGATGATGGTGTGCGCGCCGTAGCGCTTGAAGCGCGCGCGGCTGCTGTCGTCCACCGCCTCCACCAGGATGCGGGCGCCGGTGTAGAGCTCGCGCATGCGGTGCAGGATGTCGAAGTTGAGGCTGTCCGAGCGGATGTCGTTCTCGTCGTCGGCCAGCAGCAGCACGTGCCGGGCCTGGGTGATGTTCACCGCCTTCAGGTTCTCGATCTCGTGCGGCGAACCGGTGTAGTGGGTGGCGCCGAGATCACGCACCGCCTGTGGCAGCCCGTCCGGGAAGCGGCTGGTCAGTACCTGCACCGGCGTGGTCTCGTACTGCGGGTCGCCGCGGATTTCCAGCAGCAGCCGTTCCAGCACCATTTCGGCGCCGATCCGCGGCGTGTTGATGATGAGGATGTGATCGCGCATCTGCCACCTCCAGTGACCGGTAACCATCTTGTTGTGGCGCATCATGCGCGCCTCGAAATTGAGACTGGCGAGCCGCGCCAGCATGAAGATGCCGGCGAAGTAGAGCAGCAGGATGGTCAGCACCTTGCCGGCGGTGGTCGAAGGCGACAGGTCGCCGTAACCGACCGTGGTGATCGTGGTCGCCGTCAGCCAGAAGGCGTCCATTGGCGGCAGTTCCTCCAGCACCGACATCGCCGTGACGTGCAGCAGGATCAGCAGCAGCAGGCTGAACGCGACGTTGCGGATCTGCCGGCGCAGGCTGTCGGTGTTCAGCGAATAGGCCGAGCGCCGCCAGGATTTGAACCAGTCCAGCAGCAGGGTGATCATCGGTCCGCTTCGCTCAGCCGTCCGCCAGGCGGTAACCGGCGAACTGGCTGCGCAGTTCCATCTTCTGGATCTTGCCGGTGGCCGTGTGCGGGATCGCTTCGACGAATTCCACCGCGTCGGGGATGCAGAACTTCGCCACCCTGCCTTCGTACAGGCCGAGCAGTTCGGCCGGCGAAACCGCGGCGCCTGCCCGGCGGACCACGACCAGCAGCGGGCGCTCGTCCCACTTCGGGTGCGGCACGCCGATCACGGCTGCCTCCAGCACGTCCGGGTGACCGACGGCGATGTTCTCCAGTTCGATCGAACTGATCCATTCGCCGCCGGACTTGATGACATCCTTGGTCCGGTCGGTGATCTGCATGAACCCGTCGGCGTCGATGGTGGCGACGTCGCCGGTGGAGAACCAGCCATCCGCATCGTGCGCGTCGGATTCCGGACGCTCGTAGTAGGCCGAGCACACCCACGGCCCGCGCACCTTGAGCGCGCCGAACGCCTTGCCGTCGCGCGGCAGTTCGTTGTCGTCGTCATCGACGATCTTCATTTCAACGCCGAACACGGCGCGGCCCTGTTTGGCTTTCAGGTCCAGCCAGGCGTCCCCCGACAGATCCTGCTGGTGCGGCAGCGGCTGGTTGACGGTGCCGAGCGGGCTCATCTCGGTCATGCCCCAGGCATGCAGGGTGTCGACCCCGTAACGGTCGCGGAACGCCTGCATGATGGCCCGCGGGCACGCGGCCCCGCCGACAACCGTGCGGTTGAGGCGGCCGAGATCCTTGCCGCTCGCCTCCAGGTACTGCAGCAGCGCCAGCCAGACTGTCGGCACGCCCGCCGTCATGGTCACGTTCTCCCCGACGATGAGGCGCTGCAGGGTCTCGCCATCGGCCATCTTCGGTCCCGGAAACACCAGCGATCCGCCCACCATGGGCACCGAGTAGGGCAGCCCCCAGGCATTCACGTGGAACATCGGCACGACCGGCAGGACGGTGTCGCGCACGGAGAGGTTGAGCATGTCCGGCAGGCAAGAGGCCATGCTGTGCAGCACCGTCGACCGGTGCGAGTAGACCACGCCCTTCGGGTTGCCGGTGGTGCCGGAGGTGTAGCACATGGAACTGGGCGCGTGCTCGTCGAGTTCCGGCCACTCGAAGTCCGCATCGCCCTCCGCCAGCAGCGATTCGTAGTTCTGCAGTCCGGCGATGGCGCTTTCGGGCACCGCCGCACCGGTCAGCAGGAAGATGCCTTCCAGCGTTTTGAGTTCCGGCGCGAGTTTTTCCAGCAGCGGCAGGAACACCGGGTCGGCCAGCAGCCAGCGGTCCGCGGCGTGGTTGATGATGTACGCCAGTTGTTCGGGGAACAGGCGGGGATTGACCGTGTGCAGCACGCCGCCGGCGCAGGAGACACCGTAATAGGCCTCGAAGTGGCGGAAGTCGTTCCAGGCCAGGGTGCCGACCCGGTCGCCGGCCTGCATCCCGCGCCGTACGAGTGCGTCCGCGAGCTGGCGTGCGCGGGAGAAGGCCTGTGCGTAGGTGGTCTCGTGGCGCGGGTGGTCAGCCGTCACCGAGACGATCCGCCCGCCCGGGTTGTTGCTCTCCGCATGGCGCAGGATGCTGGTGATGGTCAGCGGGCTGTTCATCATCAGGCTCTGGATCTTCGGGCTGGGCATGGCGGCGGTCCCTGGCGTGGATGAAGCCCCGATTCTAGCCCCGGCCGCCGGCGCGCGGAAAATTCACGGCCGCGCTGGCGATCGCGAACTGCGCCACCCAGTAGGTGAGCAGGATCGCCTCGCGGGCCCCGGCGAACGGGGCCAGGAACTTGTTGACGGCGATCATGCTGTCACTGGCCGCGAACACGATCGCGCCCCATGCGGCGCAGTAGCGCTGCCAGGGCGGAAACGCGGCGGGCGGACGCACGCACAGCGCACTCCACATCATCAGCGAGATCACCAGCATGTAGACGACCACCGGGATGCGCATCGGGCCGAGACTGTCCCAGAGCAGCGCCATGAAGACGCCCACGTAGAGCGCGATGGGCAGGTAAGGCTTCCAGGTGCTGGCGTGTTCCAGGGACAGGAACATGGGGATGTAGGCGCAGTGCGCCAGCAGGAAGAAGCCGAGCCCGACGGCGAACCACGGGATGCCGCTGTCCGCGGCGACGTAGTTTCCCTCCAGCGTGAAATCACCGATGGCGGACAGCAGCAGCCCGGCGGTGGCGAACAGCCGGGGCCGGCCTGCCGCACGACGCCAGACCCAGATGCCAAGCAGCACCGCCGGGACCCACTTGGTGACGAGTCGCAGTGCGACCAGGTCGGTCCACAGGCTGACCAGGCAGAGCAGGGCGGTGACGAGAAATCCGGCCAGAAGCGGCCGGTCGGGGAATTCCCAGGCGGATTGCTGCGTGGCGGCGGTCACGGCGGGCCGGTGTTCCCTGTTCTCGGACGATCAGCCAACTATAGTCGGCCGCGGCCACGCGGGTGTTGGGGAGTGTACGAGAGACGACCTGCGACGTTACACAATAAAATGTAACAATAGAAATGAAACAAATGTTGACGGCATCATATTATGAGGTTACATTAAATAGTGTAACCCATATGTGGGTAACCATGGAGTCCCGCTTCATGGCCGGGCACGGCCCGGCCGGAGGCTGGAGAAACACGGAACCTGACAAGGACATGGCCATGATGATGCCCGTACGCCGCAACATGAAATTCTCGCTGCCCGCCGATGCCGCACTCACCACCTGGCACCCGTCCGGGTACCACGTGTCCATGTTCGTCAATACGCTGTCGCTGCTCTTCCCGATCGGCGAGCGGTTTTTCATCGATGCCGTGCGGGCGCATCGGGCGCAGGTCACGGATGCCGGACTGCAGGAGGCGATCAGCGCCTTCATCGGGCAGGAGGCCATGCACGGCCGGGAGCACCAGGAACTCAATGACCTGCTCAAGGCGCAGGGTTACCCGGTGCGGGAGATCGAGGATTTCACGTACCGCCTGCTGAAGCGGGTGGAGAAAGGACGGTTCGGCAGCGCCGGTTTCCGCAAGGCGGCGCCCCTGAACAGCACCATCGCGCTGGAACATTTCACCGCGATTCTTGCCGACGCAGCACTCCGTCATCCCGATGTGCTCGACGGGGCCCAGCCGGAAGTGCGCGCCATGCTGCGCTGGCACGCCATGGAGGAAACCGAGCACAAGGCGGTGGCCTTCGATGTCTGGAAGGCGGTGCACGCCGGCTCGCCGCGCGAATACCGCTACCGCGTGCTCGGCCAGGTGGCGGCGACCGTGACGCTGTTCGGCGTCCTCGCATGGGCCTACCCGAAGATGCTGCGCGCCAACCGGCAGCGCCGGGATCACCTCCGCGGTGGCCTGCAACTGGCCAACTTCCTGTTTGGCCGGCCGGGCATCTTCCGTCGCGTGCTGCCGGACTACCTCGACTACTTCCGCCAGGACTTCCATCCATGGGATCACGACAACCGCGAATTCCTGGTGGAAATGGGGGAACTGGAAGCGGACCACCTGCTGGAGGCGCCGCCGCCACGGGTCAGGACGTCGGCCGAGGCCGCCGCGGTGGCTGCCGCCCACTGATGCCCACTGGTTGACGGGGGGAGGATTCCCTAAGATGAGCGCAACCGCCCGGGACAGGTTCTTTGACTTGAAGGATGCGCCCCCGTCCTCCGTAACCCGTTCCGCAAACGCGGATTCCCGGGCGTCGGAGTACACCATCGATGAACTGGCGCGTGCGTCCGGGCTGACCGTGCGCAACGTGCGCGCCTACCAGGACAAGGGCCTGATCGCGCCACCGGAGCGGCGTGGCCGCACCGGCTATTACACCGACGCCCATCTCTCCAAGCTGCGCGTGATCCAGCGCCTGTCCGAGCGCGGCTACACGCTGTCCAGCATCGACGAGATGTTGCAGAGCTGGGAGCAGGGCAATGATCTTGGTTCGTTGCTGGGCATCGAGGAGGCCATCTCCAGCCCCTGGTCGGACGAGTTGCCCGATTATGTCGACCTGGCCGACCTGACGCGGCGCTTCCGGGGTGCATTCAATCCCGCGGTCACCAGGCGCGCCCTGAAACTGGGCGTGTTGCAGCGCGAGGGCGCCCGTTTCCGCGTGCCGAGCCCGCGCCTGCTGGCGGCCGGTGAGCAGCTGGTGGCGGAGGGCCTGCCGCTGGACCGGATGCTCGATGTGCTGGAGGGCCTGCGGCGGAACGTGGAGGAAGTCGCGGAATCCATGGTGACGCTGTTCAAGGAACATGTCCTGACCACGCATCAACCGGGCGAGCTTCCCGATGCGGAGACGCTGCAGGGCCTGGCCGAGCAGATCTGGCGCCTGCGCCCGATCGTCGAGCAGGCGGTGCAGCCGGAGGTTGCGCGCGCCATGGAGAAGGCGGCGGACCGTCACTTCGGTGACGTGATCGCGCAGCACCTGGAGCAACTGCGGGACAGGGGCGTGGTCGTCCAGTACCCGGCCTACCTGGGCACACGCCCGTCCGAAGATTCCGGCACGAAAGACTGACCGGCAGATTCTTTCACCGCGGGCGTTTCACCCGCGAAGGAGCACATTGCGATGAAATCATTCGAAGACAAGGTGGCGGCCATCACCGGCGCCGGTTCCGGTATCGGCCGCTCGCTGGCGCTGAAACTCGCGAAGCAGGGTTGTGCGGTCGCGCTCAGCGACGTCAACGAGGCCGGCCTGGCGGAGACCGCCAGCCTGGTGGCGTCCGCCAGTACCGTCCGGGTCACCACACAGCGGGTGGACGTGGCGCAACGCGCCGAGGTGGAAGCCTGGGCGCAGCAGGTGGTCGCCGACCACGGCCGGGTCAACCTGGTGTTCAACAACGCCGGCGTGGCCCTGGGTGCGACCATCGAGGGGGTCAGCTACGAGGACTTCGAGTGGATCATGGGCATCAACTTCTGGGGCGTGGTGTACGGCACCAAGGCTTTCCTGCCGCACCTGGAGGCCTCCGGCGATGGCCACGTGGTGAACATCTCAAGCGTTTTCGGCCTGTTCAGCCAGCCCAGCCAGGGCACCTACAACGCGTCCAAGTTCGCCGTGCGGGGGTTCACCGAGGCGCTGCGCCAGGAACTGGAATTCAAAGGGTCGCCGGTCAGCGCCACCTGCGTGCATCCCGGCGGGATCAAGACCAACATCGCGCGGGACGCCCGCTTCTGCGACAGCATGAAGACGGTGATCGCGAAGGAAGAGAGCCATGGCAAGGCCATGATGGAGAAACTCTTCATCACCAGCGCCGAAAAGGCGGCCGACGAGATCCTGCGTGCCGTGCGCAGGGACCGCCGGCGGGTGCTGGTCGGCCCCGACGCCAAGGTCATCGACGCCTTCGTGCGCCTGATGCCCACCGGCTACCAGCGCGTGGTCACCGGCATGATGAAGCTGGGTGCGCGGTAGCGGGGGTGGCTTGTAAGGCTGAAGCCTTACCTACAACAGGTTAACTGGGCAGGAACCGCCCTGCCTGAAACGTCCCCCCGGCACGAGCCCATGAAGGGTAACCGGTAAAGGTTTCTGCCCCCGGCAATTTTCTTTTCGGTATCCTACGCGCATGAGCCTGGTGCGTTTCGATGAAGTGTCGCTGGAATTCGGGGATCAGCCGATTCTCCGGCGGGCGGACTTTGCCATCGAGGAAGGCGAGCGGGTCTGCCTGATCGGCCGCAACGGCGCCGGCAAGTCGTCGACGCTGAAGCTGATTGCCGGGGACATCCAGCCCGACGGCGGGGAGGTTTTCCTGCGCGGCGGGATCGGCATCAGCCAGCTGGCGCAGACCCTGCCGACCGAGTTCGAGGAAACCGTGCACGATGTCGTGGGTCAGGGCCTGCAGCACGTGCGCGAACTGCGCCGGCGCTACGAGCAGCTCAGCCACGCGGCGCACGACGCCGCCACCCTGCGTGAAATGGAAACCCTGCAGGCGGAGATCGACGCGCGCCGGGGTTGGCACCTGGAACAGCGCATCGAAACCGTGCTGAGCGATCTCGGCCTGCCCGCCGCGGTGCCGCTGAAGAACCTGTCGGGCGGCTGGCGCCGGCGCGTGGCGCTGGCGCGTGCGCTGGTCAGCAATCCGGATCTCCTGCTGCTCGACGAGCCCACCAACCATCTCGACTTCTCGACCATCGAGTGGCTCGAGCACCGCGTGCGCGGCTGGCCCGGCGCGGTGCTGTTCATCAGTCACGACCGGACCTTCATCGACCGCCTGGCGACGCGCATCGTCGAGGTGGACCGCGGCAAGCTGGTGAGCTGGCCGGGCAATTACGGGGACTTTTTGCGCCGGCAGGAGAAGGCAATCGCCGACGAGGCGCGCGAGAACGCGCAGTTCGACAAGAAGCTGGCCGAGGAGGAAACCTGGATCAGGCAGGGGATCAAGGCGCGCCGGACCCGCAACGAGGGCCGCGTGCGCGCGCTGAAGGCCATGCGCGAGGAGCGTGCGCAACGCATCAAGCGGCCGGGCAGGGCGCGCATCCACATCGAGGACGCCGACCGCTCCGGCCGCAAGGTGATCACGGCGAAGAACATCTCCCTCTCGTTCGGCGACAAGCAGGTCATTCCCACGATGTCGCTGAAGATCCTGCGCGGGGACCGCATCGGGCTGGTCGGCAACAACGGGGTTGGCAAGAGCACCCTGCTGCGCATCCTGCTCGGCGAACTGGCGCCGGACACCGGCTTCGTGAAGCACGGCACCAACCTCGAGATCGGCTATTTCGACCAGTTCCGGCAGGAACTCGACCCCGAACGCACGGTGGCGCAGAACATCAACGACGGCAGCGAATTCGTCAGCATCAACGGCAAGCCACGCCACGTGATCGGTTACCTGACCGGTTTCCTGTTCAGCCCCAAGCGCGCCATGACGCCGGTGAAGGCGCTGTCCGGCGGCGAGCGCAACCGGGTCATCCTGGCGCGCCTGTTCGCCCAGCCGTCCAACCTGCTGGTGCTGGACGAGCCCACCAATGACCTCGATGTCGAGACCCTGGAGGTGCTCGAGGAGCAACTGGTCGAGTACCCCGGCACCCTCATCGTCGTCAGCCACGACCGCGCGTTTCTCGACAACGTCATCACCAGCACGCTGGTGTTCGAGGCCGACGGCGGTATCCAGGAATACGTCGGCGGGTATTCCGACTGGGCGCGGCGTGGCCGCGGGCTGGCGGCGGTGGACGAGGAGGACTCCCAGCGCGCGGGTGGCGGGGAGGGTGGCCGGGAGCAACGGCAGGCCGCCGCGCGCAAGCTCAATTACCGCGAGCAGCAGGAGCTCGCCGCGCTCCCCAAACGGATCTCCGCGCTGGAGACATCCATCCACGAACTGCAGGCCGCCAGCGCCGAGCCGGCGTTCTACGAACTGCCGCACGAAGAGGTGCAGGAGAAGCTGCAAAAACTCGCCGACTGGCAGGCGGAACTCGACGCCGCCACCGAACGCTGGCTGGAGCTGGAGGAGATCGAGGGACGCTGACGACGCGGCGGGAACTTTTCCGCCAGCGGTGAAACTAACGCGACAGGTTCACAATACATGGAGGCTGTCGTGAAACCATCGGTCCTGGGAAACGCGTTTTTCGGTGCCTGGCTCCTGCTGGCGCTGCTGGCGAGCCGGACGGCGCTTGCTCACGAATTGCCCGCCTTCCGCGACATCGTGCGTGACAACGCCGCCGCCGTGGTGCACATCAGCGTCGAATCCCGTGGTTCGCAGGCGCCCGCGGCCTGGCAGCAGGGTCAACCCGGCGCACCCGACATGCCCGGCCTGCCGGACCTGTTCAAACGCTTCGGGCTGCCCTTCGACCTCCCCGGGCAGCCGCAGGCGCGGCCGCAGCGCGGCATGGGATCGGGCTTCGTCATTTCCGCCGACGGGCGCATCCTCACCAACGCGCACGTGGTCAAGGGTGCGGATGAAATCCTGGTCAAGTTCGTGGACCGCCGCGAACTGCCTGCCAAACTCATCGGCATCGACGAGCGCGCCGATATTGCGATCCTGCAGGTGGAAGCCGAGGGTCTGAAGACCGTCCGGCTCGGGGACCCTGCCAGTTTGCAGGTGGGTGACTGGGTGCTGGCCATCGGTTCCCCTTTCGGACTTGACCACACCGCCACGCAGGGCATCGTCAGTGCGCTGGGGCGCAACCTGCCGGATGACACCTACGTGCCTTTCATCCAGACCGACGTCGCGGTGAATCCCGGAAACTCCGGCGGGCCGCTGTTCAACACGCAGGGTGAAGTGGTCGGGATCAACTCGCAGATCTTCAGCCGCAGCGGCGGCTACATGGGCCTGTCCTTCGCCATTCCCATCGACACGGCGATCCGGGTCGCGACCCAACTGGAGGAGAAAGGCTACGTCACGCGCGGCTGGCTCGGCGTCACCATCCAGCCGCTGGCGAAGGGGCTCGCGGAAGCGTTCGGCATGGACAAGCCCAGCGGTGCGCTGGTGGCCGCGGTCACGCCGGACGGACCTGCCGCGGCGGCGGACATCCGCTCGGGCGATATCATCGTGCGGTTCGACGGCAAGCCGGTGGAGACTTCCGCGCAACTGCCGCCGCTGGTCGGCGACACGCCCGCGGGGTCCCGCGTGCCGGTGGAGGTGTTGCGCGACGGCAAGCGCGTGCGCCTGCAGGTGAAGGTCGGCGAACTGCAGGAGGACCGCGTGGCACAGGCGAGCCCGGCGGAACCGCCCACCGAGGAGAAACTCGGCATGCGCGTGGCGCCCGTGACCGGGCAGCCGTCTGAAGACGGCGAGGCGCGCGGCGTGCGTGTCATCGCGGTCGGGCCGGGACCGGCCGCCGGCGCCGGCCTGCGGCCGGGTGACATCCTGGTGGAACTCAACGGCGCCCGCCTGGACAGCGTCGAGGATTTCAGGCGCGCGGCCGCCGGCCTGGAGCCGGGTTCCTTCGCACGCGTGCTGGTCCGCCGCGAACAGGGACGGATGTTCATCGCCATCCGTGTCCCGGAGGGCAGTGGCATCGGCTGAGGCGCTGCATCGCAGCGGGCGACGCGCGCCGCCCGTGACGGCGCGTGGTGGGCCGGGGCGACTAGTGGTCCACCATGTCGCGGATCAGCTTCCCGGCCACCGCCGAGTACACTCGCCTCGGGAACAGGCGTGAGAGCATCGTCGTGAACCAGTTGTGCCAGCCGGCGATGTAGACGCGGCGCCGCCCGAGGCGGTCGAGCGCGCCGCGCACCACCGGACCGCTTTCCATCACCAGCAGGTTCGCCATGATCCCCTGGTAATCGGCGAACTCCGTGCGCGTCGTGCCGGGGCAGAGCGCGAGCACGTCGATGTTGTACTTCTTCAGTTCCGCCGAAAGCGCTTCGGACAGGAGCAGGTCGTAGGATTTCGACGCCGCGTAGGTGGCCCAGAACGGTATCGCGGAGAATCCCGCGATCGAGGCCGAGAAGATGATGCCGCCGCGCCGCCGTTCGCGCATGCCCTGGCCGAAGTGGTGTGCCAGCAGCGTGGCGGCGCGGCAGTTCACGTTGACCAGCCGGGCCTCCGCCGCCAGCTCGTTGTCGAGGAATTCGCCGCTGTTGGTGAAGCCGGCGTTGTTGACCAGCAGGCCCACCTCGAGATCCTGCGTCGCCGCCACCAGCGCCGGCAGGAAATCCTCGCTGTCGAGGTCGGCGCCGACGGCGCGGAAATCCACCCCGTGCGCTTCGGCGAGTTCCCTGCCGAGCGCCTCCAGGCGGTCGACCCGCCGCGCCACCAGCACGAGGTTGAGGCCGCGCGCCGCGAGCTGCCGGGCGAAGGATTCGCCGAGCCCCGCGGATGCGCCGGTGACCAGCGCCCAGGGTCCGTATTTCTGTCTGAAGTCGGTCATGGAGGAATGCCTCGTGTGTATCGGGGTACCACCCAGCAAAGACCAGTCGTCCACTTCCTGCAAACCGACCCCACGGCCGCCATGCCGGGGACTAGAATGTCCGGCAGATGCACAAGGAATTGCCGGGCGCATGCTCAAAATCCTGATGATCGACGACGACCGCGAGGAGCTGATGCTCGTCCGCGAGATGATCGACGCTGCCGGCGGCGACATCGTGCACGTGGAGTGGGTCGCCAGCACGGCGCAGGCGCTGGCCATGCTGAGCATCGACGAATTCGGGTTGTTCCTCGTCGATTGCGATCTCGGCGGGGAGTCCGGCGCCGATTTCATCCAGCGCGCCCGGGATGCGGGGATCGACACGCCGGCCATCATCTATACCGGTTCGCGACGCGAGGACCTCGACGAACAATCCCTCCGCTGGATCGAACAGGGCGTCGGGTACATCCACAAGAGCAGCGTGCAGCCGGACCAGCTGCTGGCCGAATTGCGCCGCCACGCCCTGCACACGGTCAAGGTGCTGGAGGTCTTTATGGGCGGCGCCACCGGCGCCGGCATCCCGGACCGGGTCGGCCGGTTCGCTTTGCACCGGAAAGTGTGTCACGGGCTGGATGAGGCACGCTCCGCCGCGGAGGACTCCTTCTGGGACATGGTTGCCTGTCACCTGACGGGTCTCGACCGCGACAGCTGCCATGACGTGTTACGGCTGCGCGCGGGTTACGGCCTCAGCCCGATCCTGCTGATCTGCCCGGGCGATGGCGACCGGTTCCCCGTCGAACTGGAGCCGATGCGGCGTGCCGGCGAACTGCAGGTACTGTTCGAAGCGCAACCCGGCGCAGACGACCTGGTCCGCGCCATCGCCCAGTTGATCCATTGAGCCCGCCCGCCGCTGCCCGTTTCCATGCATCCGGGGGATTGCCGTTTTCTAACCTTGTGAACCGGCTTGACTGTTGGCGAGGCCGGTTACATTCTGTGTGCCGAAATGGAATTTCCGCCCCCCAAACGCCTGTCAAAGCCATGATGCATCGCCTGGTTTCCCTTATTGCGCGGAGCCTGCTGATCGCGGGGGCGTTCAGTATCCTGCCACTGCACGCAGCACTTGCGCCCAACGAACCGGAGATCGGCGCCCACGCGCCGTTCGGGCTCAACAAGGGCAAGATCCAGTTCGCCCGCGGGCTGGAAGCGTTCAACGAGGGCGATTACGAGACCGCGCTGCAGGAATGGAAAACGCTCGCCGATCTCGGCGATGCCGACGCGCAGTACGGCCTGGGGCTCATCTACAGCGGCGTGAACAGCAGGTTCTCGGATGGCCAGCTGTCCTTTCACTGGTTCTCGCTGGCCGCCGACCAGGGCCACGCGCAGTCGCAGTACATCATCGCGCAGGCCTATGAACAGGGCGCCGGCGTGGAGGCTGATTTCGATACCGCGCTGGCCTGGTACGAGCGCGCCGCGCAGCAGGGCTTCACCCAGGCGCAGTACCACCTCGGCATGCTGTACGCCGCCGGTCGGGGCGTGGAAAAGAACCCGAGACTGGCGATCGCCTGGTACCGCAAGGCGGCCGAGAACGGCATGCCCGCGGCACAGACCCTGCTGGGGGTGCTCTACAGCACCGGCGACAATGTCGATGTGGATCACGCCGAGGCGGTGAAATGGTTCCGCCGCGCGGCCGACCAGGGTGATGCCGATGCCCAGTACAACCTCGCCAACCAGTACATCTACGGCCGCGGCGTGGAACTGGACTATGCGAAGGCAGCCGAGTGGGTCCAGCGCGCCGCGCAACAGGGCCACGTCAAGGCGCAGCACTACCTGGCCATCATGTACGACATCGGTCGCGGCGTGCCCCAGGATTACCGCGAGGCGGTCAGCTGGTACCGGCGCGCGGCGGCCAAGGGATTCGCGAACTCCCAGGTGAACCTCGGCACGCTGTACGCGCAGGGGCTGGGCGTGCCGCAGGACACCGTGCTCGCCTACATGTGGTTCGACCTGGCCGCGCGCAACGGCAAGGAGAGCGCGCTGAACAACCGCAGGGAAATCGAGCCGCAGATGACGAAAGCCGAGATCCGCGAGGCCAAGCAACTCGCCCGCCGCTGGGTTTCCAATCGCGCGCGTGCCACGCCCTGATGCCCGGTTCCGGCCTGTCTGGCTGCACGTGGCCGGCGAACGTATAATGCGCGCCCCGAACCTGATCCCAGACCTCCCCAGCGCATGATCACCATCACCCTGCCCGACGGCAGCACGCGAGATTTTTCCGAGCCGCCCACCGTGCACGATGTGGCGGAAAGCATCGGCTCCGGGCTGGCCAAGGCCGCGCTCGCCGGGCGCGTCGACGGGCGTCTCGTCGACACCTCGCACCGCATCGAGGACGATGCCGAACTCGCGATCATCACCGCGCGGGACGAGGAGGGCGTCGAGGTCATCCGCCACTCCACGGCGCACCTGCTGGCGCAGGCCGTGCAGGACCTGTTCCCCGGTGCGCAGGTGACCATCGGGCCGGTCATCGAGGACGGGTTCTATTACGACTTCGCCTACGAACGCCCGTTCACGACCGAGGACCTGGAAAAGATCGAGCAGCGCATGGCGGAACTCGCCGGCAGCGACCTGCCCGTGCAGCGCCAGGAACTCTCCCGCGAAGAGGCCGTCGCGCTGTTTTCCGGGATGGGCGAGCAGTACAAGGTACAGATCATCGAGTCGATTCCCGGTGACGAGGCGATCTCTTTCTACCGGCAGGGGGATTTCATCGACCTCTGCCGCGGGCCGCACGTGCCCAGCACCGGCCGGCTCAAGGCCTTCAAGCTCACCAAGGTGGCCGGCGCCTACTGGCGGGGCGATTCCAGCAACGAGATGCTCCAGCGTATCTACGGCACCGCCTGGCCGGACAAGAAGCAGCTCAGGGAATACCTTCACCGGCTGGAGGAAGCGGAGAAGCGCGACCACCGCAAGCTCGGCAAGCGGCTGGGCCTGTTCCATTTCCAGGAAGAGGCCCCGGGCATGGTCTTCTGGCACGACCATGGCTGGACCGTCTACCAGCAGATCGAGCAGTACGTCCGGCAGCGCATCCGCGCCGACGGCTACCAGGAGGTGAAGACCCCGCAGGTGGTGGACCGCTCGCTGTGGGAGAAGTCCGGCCACTGGGACAAGTTCAAGGAGGCGATGTTCTGCACCAGTTCGGAGAGCCGCGACTACGCCGTCAAGCCGATGAACTGCCCCTGCCACGTGCAGATCTTCCGGCAGGGCCTGAAGAGCTATCGCGATCTGCCGATCCGCATGGCGGAATTCGGCTCCTGCCATCGCAACGAGCCCTCCGGCACCCTGCACGGGCTGATGCGGGTGCGCGGCTTCGTGCAGGACGACGCCCACATTTTCTGTGCCGAATCCCAGGTCGAGGAGGAGGTCTCCCGGTTCACGGACCTGCTGTTCTCGGTGTACCGGGATTTCGGCTTCGACGATGTCATCGTCAAGTTCTCCACCCGGCCCGAGCAACGGGTCGGCAGCGACGAGGTCTGGGACCGCGCCGAGCGCGACCTGGAGAACTGCCTCCGGGCCAAGGGCCTGGCATACGAGGTGCAGCCGGGCGAGGGCGCTTTCTACGGGCCCAAGATCGAATTCTCGCTGAAGGACTGCATCGGCCGGGTCTGGCAGCTCGGGACCATCCAGCTCGATTTCTCCATGCCGGAACGCCTCGGCGCCGAGTACGTGGACGAAGACGGCGAGCGGCGCACCCCGGTCATGCTGCACCGGGCCATTCTCGGCTCCATGGAGCGCTTCATCGGCATCCTCATCGAGCAGTACGAGGGGGCCTTCCCGCTCTGGCTGGCGCCGGTGCAGGCGGTCGTGCTGAATATCACCGATGCGCAGGCTGCCTACGTGGAGGAGGTTCGGGAAACCTTGAGAAACAAGGGTTTCCGGGTCGATTCTGACTTGAGAAATGAGAAGATCGGCTATAAAATCCGCGAGCACACGCTGTCCAAAGTACCCTACCTCCTCATCGTGGGCGACCGGGAAGTGGATTCCAACACGGTTGCCGTGCGATTGCGTGGTGGAAAGGAACTGGGCGGCATGTCCGTCGATGAACTGGCGGAGCGTCTGGCCGCGGAAGTGGCCAGGCTCGGCAGGAACGATAACCAACAGGGAGCTTGAGTCATAAAGCGGGAAACCAGATCGGATCGGATGCCTCCGATCAATGACACGATCGACGCGCAATCGGTGCGGCTGATCGATCAGAACGGGAAGCAGGTCGGGATCGTATCCCGGGACGAGGCGATGTCCGCAGCCAAGGCTGTCGAGATGGACCTCGTGATGATTGCCCCCGACGGCGAACCACCGGTTTGCCGGATCATGGACTACGGCAAGCACATCTTCGAACAGAAGAAGCAGAAAGCCGCCGCCCGCAAGAAGCAAAAGCAGACCCAGGTCAAGGAGATCAAGTTCCGGCCGGGCACAGAAGAGGGGGATTACCAGGTCAAACTGCGCAACCTGGTACGTTTCCTGACAGAAGGGGACAAGGCGAAAGTGACCCTGCGTTTTCGTGGCAGGGAAATGGCGCACCAGGAACTCGGTCTGAAACTCCTGCAAAGGGTCCAGGAAGATCTTGCTGAACACAGCACGGTCGAGATGGAACCCAAGATGGAGGGAAGACAGATGACCATGGTGTTGAGTCCCCGTAAAAAGAAATAGCCGGCTCGCAGTCGAACAGCCGGCAACACATGATCTTAAAATTGCGGAGACATTGAGATGCCCAAGATCAAAACGAACAGTGGGGCTGCAAAGCGGTTCAGAAAAACCGCGAAGGGCTACAAGCACAAGCAGTCATTCAAGAGCCATATCCTCACCAAGATGAGTACCAAGCGGAAGCGCCAGCTGCGCGCCAAGAAGGAACTCGACGCGGGTGATGTAAAACTCGTCCGGCGCATGCTGCCGAACGGTTGACCCGAAGAATCTAAGGAGGATATGCCATGCCCCGCGTCAAACGTGGTGTGACCGCGCACAAGCGGCACAAGAAAGTCTTAAAGCAGGCCAAGGGTTACTACGGCGCGCGTTCCCGCGTGTTCCGCGTCGCCAAACAGGCCGTCATCAAGTCCGAACAGTACGCGTACCGCGACCGGCGCCAGAAGAAGCGCCAGTTCCGCACGCTCTGGATCGCGCGCATCAATGCCGGCGCGCGCCTGCACGGGCTCAGCTACTCGCGGCTGATCAACGGCCTGAACAAGGCCGGCGTCGAAGTCGACCGCAAGGTGCTCGCGCACCTGGCGCTGGAAGAGCCGCAGGCTTTTGCAGCGGTGTGCGAGGAAGCGAAGGCTGCCCTGGCGGCCTGATCTGCATTCAGCGGACCGGAAACGGGGGCGGGATTCATCCCGTCCCCGTTTTTTTGTGATATTTTCTGGCGCTCTCCGTAGCGCCCGCACGCGAAAGCCCTGAACGCATGGATGACCTGCAGAAAACCCTCGAGGATGCGCTGGCCGCGGTTGCCGGCGCCGCTGACGAACGGGCGCTGGACGCGGAGCGGGTCCGTTTCCTCGGGAAAAAGGGCGCGATCACCGCGCAACTGAAAACGCTCGGCAAGCTGCCCGCCGCGGAACGGCCCGCCGCGGGCGCCAGAATCAACGAAGCCAAGACGGCGCTGCAGGCGGCCATCGATGCCCGCAAGACCGCGCTGCACGAGGAAAGCCTCAATGCCCGCCTGGCGCAGGAGACGATTGACGTCACGCTGCCGGGCCGCGGCGAGACGACCGGCAGCCTGCACCCGGTGACACGCACCATCGAGCGCATCGAGAAGATCTTCGCCAGCATGGGCTACCAGACCGCGCAGGGTCCGGAAGTCGAGGACGACTACCACAATTTCGAGGCGCTCAACATTCCCGCGCACCACCCGGCGCGCGCCATGCACGACACGTTTTACACGGTGGGCGGCAAGTTGCTGCGCACGCACACCTCGCCGGTGCAGGTGCGCGTCATGGAACAGGGCGAGCCGCCGTTCCGGGTGATCTGCCCGGGGCGGGTCTACCGCATCGATTCCGACGCCACCCACTCGCCGATGTTCCAGCAGGTCGAGGGCCTGCTGGTGGATCGCGATGTCACCTTCCCGCAACTGAAGGGCACTGTCACCGAGTTCCTGCGGGTCTTCTTCGAGCAGGATGCCGAGGTGCGCTTCCGCCCCTCGTACTTCCCCTTCACGGAACCCTCCGCCGAGGTCGACATCCAGTGCGTGATGTGCCGCGGCGAAGGGTGCCGGGTCTGCAAGAAGACCGGCTGGCTGGAGATCATGGGCTGCGGCATGGTGCATCCGCGCGTGTTCGAGATGTCGGGCGTGGATCCGCGCGTGTTCACCGGCTTCGCCTTCGGCGTGGGCGTCGAGCGCATGGCCATGCTGCGTTACGGCGTGAACGACCTGCGGCTCTTCTATGAGAACGACCAGCAGTTCCTGGCGCAGTTTCGCTAGCGGCGCGCGATGCAGGTTTCGCAGGATGGGAATCGGGTGAGCAGTCAGGCATGAAGATCAGCGAGAACTGGTTACGGGAGTGCGTCGACCTGGAAGGGATCGACAGCGCGCGGCTGGTTGCAGCGCTGACCATGGCCGGGCTGGAGGTGGACACCACCGAGACCAGGGGCGACGACACGCTGATCGCGCTGGACCTGACGCCCAATCGTGGCGACTGCCTGGGCATGCATGGTATCGCGCGCGAGGTGGCGGCGATTTTCGATCGCGAAACGCGCTTCGCCGAACCCCCCGCCGTGGCCGCGGGGCACGACCGGGCTTTCCCCGTTGCCGTGCGCAACACGAATGCCTGCCCGCGCTACTGCGGGCGGGTGGTCACCGGCGTTGACAACACGCGGCCCTCGCCGGCGTGGCTGGTGGAACGGCTCGCCGCGTCGGGCATCCGCAGCGTCGATGCCATCGTCGATCTCACCAATTACGTCATGCTCGAAACCGGGCAGCCGCTGCATGCGTTCGACCTTGCACGGCTGGAGGGCAGCATCGTCGTGCGCGATGCCGAGGCCGGCGAGAAGCTCACGCTGCTCGACGGCAGCGAGGTGGAGGCGCGTGGTGACACGCTGCTGATCTGCGACGAAGTGAAGGCGCTGGCGCTCGCCGGCATCATGGGCGGCGAACACTCCGGCGTTTCCGCCACGACCACCAGCGTGTTCCTGGAGAGCGCGCACTTCGCCCCGCTCGCCATCGCGGGCAAGGCCCGCAGTTACGGGCAGTCGACCGATTCCTCGCACCGCTTCGAGCGTGGCGTGGACCCGCAAATGCCGCGGCGCGCGCTGGAGCGGGTGACGGCGCTGATCCTGGAAGTGGTCGGCGGGAGCGCCGGCCCGTTGCAGGAGAGCTGTGACGAGGAACGATTGCCGCGCCGGGATGCGGTGGTCCTGCAGCCGGCGCGCGTGCAGCGGCTGCTGGAAATCCAGGACCCGCCCGAAGAACTGCGGGCGCTGCTGGAGCGCCTGGGCATGTCCTGCGACCAGTCCGATGAGACGCGCTGGCTGGTGACGCCGCCCAGCTGGCGCTTCGATGTCGAGCGCGAGGAGGACCTCGTGGAAGAGGTGGCGCGCATCAAGGGCTACAACCAGGTCGGCTGTTCCTGGCCGGCCGGCGCGATGGCGCCGCTGCCCGCGCCCGAGGGCCGGCTCGAACTGCCGGCGCTGCGCCGGCACCTCGCTGCACGGGGGTACCACGAGGCCATCACCTACAGCTTCGTCGCGCCGGAACTGCAGGAACTGCTCGAACCGGGCGCTGCCACCGTCGACCTTGCGAACCCGATTTCCGCGGATATGTCCGTCATGCGTCGCACACTGTGGGCGGGCCTGCTGGAGACCCTGAAATCGCAGCAGGGCCGTTCCGTCACGCGCACCCGGCTGTTCGAGACCGGGCTGGTGTTCCTGCCCGGTGACGGGGAATTGCCCGAGCAGCCGGCCAACCTGGGCATGCTCATCTGCGGAGAGCGCCTGCCAAGGCACTGGGCCGAGGATGGCGCGCGGCGCAGTGATTTTCATGACCTCAAGGGCGACCTGGCCAGCCTGTTCCAGCTCACCGGGGCACCCGGGGCGTTTCGCTTCACGGCCGCGCCGCATCCCGCCCTCCATCCCGGGCAGTCGGCCCGGATCGACCGGGCGGGCCAGCCGGTGGGCTGGATCGGTGCACTGCATCCGCGCCTGCTCGACCGCCTGGAACTGGCCGGGCCGGTGCTGCTGGCCGAGATCCGTCTCGGCGCCGTGCTGCAGCGCGAGCTGCCCAGGTACCGTTCCATTTCGCGCCAGCCGGTCGTCAAGCGCGACCTGGCGGTGCTGGTGGAAAAAGACCTCCCGGTTCAGAAACTGATCGACACCATCCGCCAGGCCGGCGGGGATACCCTGCACGACCTCACTCTTTTCGATGTCTATCAGGGAGAAGGCATTGATAAAGAAAGAAAAAGTATTGCATTCGCCTTGACCTTCCAGCATCCATCGCACACCCTTAGTGAGGACGAAGTGACTGCGGTCATGGATCAGGTGGTGGCGGCGCTGGCCCGGGAGCAAGGGGCCGCGATCCGCTCCTGATTTCTCTCCCGGTGCTTCGAGCCTGACCAGGCCGGACGGGTTCCGGTCCCAATAAGAAGTACATCACGGGTGGGTGTGGCAGCAGGCATGAGTGCGCTGACCAAGGCACGTATGGCGGAACGCCTTTTCGAAGAACTTGGATTGAACAAGCGGGAAGCCCGCGAGTTGGTCGAGACCTTCTTTGAGGAACTTCGTGGAGCGCTCGAGGGGCAGGAGCAGATCAAGCTGTCCGGTTTTGGTAATTTTGATCTCAGGGACAAGCGGGAGCGGCCCGGCCGCAATCCGAAGACGGGGGAGGAGATCCCCATTACCGCTCGCCGGGTGGTGACCTTCCGCCCCGGGCAGAAACTGAAGGCGCGCGTGGAAGCATATGCTGGAACCAGGCAATAACGACGAACTGCCACCGATTCCGGGGAAAAAATACTTCACCATCGGGGAGGTCGCCGACCTCTGCAACGTGAAGTCCCACGTATTGCGCTATTGGGAGCAGGAATTCCCGCAGCTCAAGCCGGTGAAGCGGCGGGGCAATCGCCGCTACTACCAGCGCCAGGACGTCCTGACCATCCGCCAGATCCGCAGCCTGCTCTACGAGCAGGGGTTCACCATTGGCGGGGCGCGCATGAAACTGTCGGGCGAGGACGCCAAGGGCGACAGCCTGCAGACCCGCCAGGTGATCCGCCAGTGCGTCACGGAACTCGAGGAGATCCTCGAGACGATGCGGGTTTAGGCAGAGCCGGACAGGTCCGCGGCACTTCCGGCAGCAGCACGCTTCAACGGCCGGACGCTTTCCGTTATCATCCCTGCCTCTCGGTATTCCAGCCGTTTCTCGGGGCGTAGCGCAGTCTGGTAGCGCACTTGACTGGGGGTCAAGTGGTCGCAGGTTCAAATCCTGCCGTCCCGACCAATTTCCTGATCCTTTCCCACACCAGACCCTGCCCCGTAAACCGGGATGGGCGACGTCATTCCGGCCCCTTCACCGTTCGATGGTCTCCTCCAGGCGAATCCGTTCACGGCTGCGGTTGCGTGACGCGAGGATGCTCGCGAGCAGGGTGGATTCGTCGATGCTGTTTTTCCGGAGCAGGTGGATGCCATGGCCGGCCTGCAGATCGAGGTCATGCAGGGCGGGACTGTCCCGTTCCTCGTCGGTGAGCACCACCACGGGCGGGCCCCAGTCGTTCCGGGCCGCCTCGGCCGCGATTGCCGCACTGTCCCCGTCCACGTCGATATCGGCGAGCAACACGTCGTACTGCCCGCTGCGCAGCGCTTCCCGTACCTCCACCGCGTCGGGTGCCACTTCCACTTCGAAATGGTAGCGGCCGATCCGGCTCAACAGTCCGCGCACCCGCTCCAGCTCGGCGCCGGAGCTTTCCAGATACAGCAGTTTCAGGGGCGTGGAGAGTATCCGCTGCACCAGTTCGCCCAGCGATTGCGCGGACCACTCCGACTTGGGCAGGAAATGCACCTGCCGCTCCGGGAGCAGGTTCAGGTATTTCGAAGGCAGGCTCGATTGCGGGTAATCCGAACTGATAACCACCGGAATGCGCACGCCCTGGGCGAGCAGGCTCTGCAGCAGTTTCTCGCTGGTACTCTGGCGGCCCGACCTGTCCACGAGGAGGTAATCGACGAACAGGATGTCGAAGGTGCGGATGCCCAGCGAGAACAGGGCAGACTCGATCGTGGCGACACATTCCACGTAAAAGTTCATCGGGAGGTGCCGGTCTTCGGGCCTGCCCTGGCGCCCGAGGCGTTCGATATAGTCCGCGAATATTTCGCGGTCTTCACCGTTGTCGTCGAAGTAGAGAATGTTGATGGTCTGGCGAGACCCCTGGTTCATGGGGTTTCCTCCCGGGGCAGGGTGCCCTGGCACGATGGGGCGGCCGTTAACGGGAGACGGCCGCCGGTGCGAGGCAAAGCATGTTCCTGAGCTACCAGTGTAGTGTCAAAGCGGGTGTTGTGAACATGCTGGCGCCCATGCCTGCCGGGGGTATTTATCATGACGACGGACTCATAAAAACCTCAGCTGGTGCAGGCGATGTCATCGGTGTTCTCCCGCAGGTCCCGCTCCGTGACCTGCAGGATCCCAATTTCGTAGCGCGCCAGCACTTCCTGCCAGGTGCGGTCGAATGTTCCGGACGCCAGTATGCCTTCCACTTGTTCGAACAGCGGCCCGAGATCGGTGGTGAACAGGAGGTGGCGGGTACTGCGGGACAGTGGCCGGCTGGAAACGTGGTAGCGCTGATCCACCACGCCGGAGGCGATGAGCTGCGTCCGCGGAATGACCACGGCGTCGATCTCGCCCCGCAGCAGGCGCCTGAGGTTGGACTCCGAGGTGAGCGAGTCCGACCGTTGAATGCGGCCGGCCCGGATGTGTTCGGACAGGCCTTCAAGCCGGAATCCCGGCAGGAACGCAAGCCGCTTGCCGAACAGGTTCTCCGGGCGACTGTACTCGATCGGCGCAGCGGCCCGGGAAACCAGGTCGTCCCGCACCCAGAGTAGTGGCCGGCTCACCAGGTAGTGGCGGCAGCGCCGGTCACCGAACCAGTATGGATTGGCCAGCAGCACGATGCCGCTCGCGCCGGCCCCCAGTTCATTATTGAGCCGGCGACGCTCGATGGATTCCAGCTTCAGCGCCCGGCCTGCGGGCAGTGCCCCGTTGAGGAGTGCCACGACGTCGGCCGCGAGACCACGGCCCTTGGTGGTCATGAACGGATGCCAGGGGTGATAGTTCCACGCGGTGACCGGGTTCGCCAGGGCGAACCACGGAAGAAACAGCAGCAGGGCGAAAACGGCTTTGCCCGAACATCGCATGGGCAGTATTCCGGACCCGGTAGAATGGATGAATTGTAGCCGGTGTGCCCCGCCGGCAAAAACATGGCTGCACGGGGCCGCTTCATGGCATGACGTGCAGGCCGACGGAACTTGTGCGGGCGGGGAATTGAACTACAATTTTTCAAGCACTTAGAGGGGTGGTGGTTTCGCCGTGCGGTTCCGTGGGAGCGGGGCGGCGGCGGGCACCGGTTCGAATCTGTTCAATCCAGGGAATCAACGAGATGAGAGTACTGCACGCCGGGCTGGCCTTCCTGTTGGCACTGCCCACCGTGGCGACTGCCGCCGAGATGCCGCAATACAAGGTGCCGGTGCCCGACCAGCCTTTCACGCGCACCCTGCGCCCCATCACCCTCGACAAGATGGCGGAGATCGGCAAGGCGAACGGCATCTACCACGGCAGCCCGAAAGTGCTCGAGAACCGCAAGTGGTACGACGACAACTTCTACAACACGCTGGCCGCGAAGAAGATCTGGAAGCCGGGCACCGGACCGGAGAAGCACGTGTTGCGCGGCCCGATCACCTGGAGCATTGCACCGATTCCCCAATACGTACCGCCGCCGTGTGACCAGCCGCAGCCGACCGGCTATGACGCGGAAGGCTGCCGCATCGCCCTGTCGCTGTTCCGCGATGTCGAGGCGGACATGCCGGAGAAGGTGAACGAGTGGCGCGAACAGATCCGCCGTGGCCGGGATGTCTGGTTCAAGGGCACCTTCGGCAACCAGGACCTGAACGAACTGCACCTGAAGCGCACCATCGGCGAGTACATGCATTACGAGGAGTGGCTCCACACCAAGCAGCGCAAGCACCGCTTCACGAAGTGGGGGATGATCAACGACCCCGACTGCACCGAGGGCGACGAGTCCACCTACTGGACCGACAAGTGCCAGGACCCGCACTCCTCGGGCGTGCTGGGTTACCGGAAGTACTTCAAGGACGCGACCGCCGATTACAACCCCCACACCGCGCCCTATGAAGAAGGCGAGATGCGCAACAACAAGCGCTGGGCCATCGGCCATCCCTGCGTTCAGTGCCACGTCGGGCTCGATCCGACCAACCCGCCGCGCAACCCGAATGAGCCGAAGTGGGAACACCTCACCGGCCACATCGGCAACCAGCACACCAACCAGCCGCTGACCGCCTTCCTCTCGGCGGTGCCGGAGAACCACTTCGCCAAGCAGGCGACCATGGGCGCTCGCGCCGGCACGGTGGATACCTCGCTGAACCCGAACGACTTCCAGCACAACCCGGGCACCCAGAACAACATCACCGACTTCATGAACAAGCGGGTGTTCGTGCACAAGATGAAGCACCCGATCACCGGCGAGGTGAAGGAGGCCACCACCTTCCACGTGCTCAAGGGGGGCGAGGACTCGGTCGGCGACCACCTCGCGCTGATGCGTGTGTACATCAATATCGGCATGTGCACCGAGGAATGCTGGACGCCGAACTTCCCGGTACCGGGAACCTTCTTCGGTCCGGAATCGAGGCAGTCGCCGCAACGCATCAAGCAGTGCTACCAGGATTGCGAGGCCTGGAACTACGCCGATGCGAAGATGCCGGACCTGGCCGCCTACCTGCTCGCCGGCGGGCCGTTCTACCTGATGAACGCGCGGGACATCGACGGCACGCCCGGTTCCGCCTTCATCGACAAGAAGGTCATTCCGGACGGGCGCAAGATCTACGCGCGCGAGTGCGCCCGTTGCCACTCCACCAAGGTGCCGCCGGATTCGATCGCCAACGACAAGTCCGCGCTGGAGAAGTTCTACGCCGGCCACGTGTTCGGCAAGGAGGACTACTGGCAGTACGAGTTCACCGCGGCGGAACGCAACTCGGAGTCGTTCCAGGCGCGCTTCCTGGTGCGTGACGAGGACACCGGGCAGCTGCGTCCCAAGCAGTTTGCGAAGGAAGGCATGCTGGGGCAGGACTGGCTGGGCAACGACGAGCGCCGGCCGTTCCACGAGATCGGCACCAACATGTGCCGCGCCCTGCACGACAACCACAATGTCGGCCACATCTGGGAAGACTATGCGTCGCTGACCTTCCACGAGTGGCCGTCCCCGGGCAGCGTGCCGAAGAAGATCAACCGCATGTTCCCGCTCATCGGCGGCATGGAGTTCGGCGAGCCGCGCGTGATCGATGGCGGTTCGGGTTACCTGCGGAACATCTCGCTGCTGTCGGTATGGGCGCACGCGCCGTTCCTGCACAACAACTCGGTGGGTGAACTGACCTACATGCCGGATGGCCAGACCATCGACTACACCGTGCGCGGGCGGGTGAAGCAGTTCGAGATCGCGATGGAGGAACTGCTGACTTCCGACGACCCGGCGGTCACGCCGCACCGGACGCCGAAGACCGCGGTGACGACGACCGATTTCGGCCTCGCGCCGCGCGAGGACGGCCAGGGCTTCATCAAGCTGCCCGTCGACAAGGGCACCCCGGTGGCGTATTTCACCAGTTCGGACCCGCACAGCCCGCTGTTCCAGAAGTGCGACGACCTGGTCGAAAACAAGGGGCACCAATTCGGCGTCGACCTGTCAGAAGACGAGAAGCACGCGCTCACCGAGTTTCTCAAGATGATGTGATGCCGGCCCCTGATGGCCTGGATGGAACGGGGAGGCATGCCTCCCCGTTTTTACTGGAGCGGACGCAGACGAAGTTGAAGCAACCGTGAAAAAGATCCTGATATTGGTGGCTGCCGCCGCTATCGGCGGGCTGGCCGTGCTGTTTTTCTCCGGATCGGAGCGGTCGGACGAGCCGGCGGGCATCGTGCAGCTGGCGGAACAGCTGAAAACTGCCCGCAAGAACAGCCTTTCCGCCAAGTACATTTCCGGCGAGGACCTGCCGCCACCGGGCACGCGCTCGCTGTTCGATCACCTCATCAAGGAACACGGCAGCCTGCCATACCCGTTCGAGAAACTGGTGGAACTCGCCTCGGAGTTCGACGCGGATGGCGGCGAGCCGTCGTCGGTCCTGATCCCGGACGGGCGTTCCCTGCTCAAGGGCCAGGCGTTTTTCGAGAAGCCGCGCATCGTCGTGGCGGTGGACAGCACGCCGGCCGAGTCCGATCACGATTACGGCCTGTACCTGAAAGGGCGCCTGCACTTCGGCCTGGTGGAGGACGCCAACGAGATCGAGGTGATCGCCTACAACGAGCAGGCCGGCCGTTTTGAATTCCAGCTGGTCCGCGATTACTGTGAAGGCTGCACACCCCGCATCGTCTATGCCCGGCGGGCGATCTGCATCACCTGCCACATCGGGGGCGGCCCGATTTTCTCGGTCCGTCCATGGGAGGAGACCAACGGGCAGCCCGCCATCTACAACCGCATCCTGGAGGCTCGCGGGATTCCTCCCGCCGAGGCCGACGCGGCGAAATACCATGGCGTGATGATCAAGGCCCGGCTGGCGGTGCCGGAACGCTACGACGAACTGACCGACATCGGCAACGTCATCCCCACCACCCAGCGCATGTGGATCGACGGTTGTGGCGAAGACCCCGGCCATGGCCCCGCGTGCCGGCGCGAGATGCTGCGCCAGGCGCTGCATTACCTGGTCAGTCCCGGCGAGTTCTCCCTGGCGCCGAAAGACTACCCCGAACTCATGCGCCTGCAGAAGGCGTCTTGGCCGGCCAACGGTATCGCGCAGGACAACGGCAACATTCCGAGCCGAAACCCGTTCCGGGATGATCCGGCGCCGACCTCGTTCCTCGGGCTGGCGCGCCAGCTGATCTTCGGCGAGGAGGAGAAGGTCATGACCCGTGCGGTGGTCGTGGAAGGTGAGAAGATCGATGCCTTCGACAAGCTGCCGCCGCTGCCGCCGGAACTGGACCCGCTCACCCCCCGTGCACCGCTGGCCATCTACGGGCCGGACACGCTGGAGTCGGTGTTCGGCCTGGCGCAGATGTTCAGCGACAACGACCGTCGCCTGCTGGACATGCACAGCAACTATGACCGGGACCGGCTGGACGCAGCGGTGCGCAGTGCCGCACTGGACGAGGCGCTGCAACCGGGGCCGTTCCGCCGCATGCAGGTCATGGACGGGCTGCTCAGCGCGCTGGGCGTGGATCCGCTGCCGGGCAGTTGCTGCCGCGACGACAGCGGGATGTCCGAGGCCATGCTCGAGGGCGTGCCGCCGCTGGAGATCACCGCGGGCAGCGTGCTCGAGGTATTCGAGAAGTACTGCTTCGCCTGTCACCGCGGCAATCCGGCGGCGCGGCTGAACTTCATGGGCGGCGAGACCGAGGCGGAAGTGCTCGAACGCATCAAGGCGACCGACAAGATCATCGAGGCGCTGGATTACGAACGCTACCTGGGGACCGCGAAGGAGAGCACGCTGATGCCGCCGGGCGACTCGCACCAGCGCGAACTGCTCGACCAGGCGCGTGCCGAAGGCAGTGAAGATCTGCAGAAGATGATCGACACCATGCCATCGATGTTCGACTTCTGAATGGTGTCAGCGTGTTTTTTTTTCCCGCTCGGTGTCTGCAACTGCTGACCGGAAAAATCCACGGTGACACCTTTGACGATTCCCTTCGAAGGGAGGATGGGGCGATGAAGAGTATCTTGCGTATTTACACCTTGGCGCTGGCCGGCATGGTGGCGCTCCCGGTTGCAGCGGAACCCGGGTTCGCCCGCATGTACAAGAGCAACTACGGCTACAACCCGTCGTGCAACGCCTGTCACAAGGACGGCGGCGGCACGCCGCTGAACGGGTACGGCGAGGCCTTCAAGCAGGCCGGCATGAAAATCGGCAGTTTCAAGGACATCGAGGGCATCGACAGCGACGGCGACGGTGACACCAATGGCGTGGAGGTGCGGGCGCAGGCAAACCCGGGTTCGAAGTTTTCCACCAAGGCGTCGCCCGGTGACTGGCTGGATACCAGCAACCTGATTCCGCGCGAGGTGCAGGATCTCTATCCGGGCGTCAAGCAATACAAGCCGATGGACGCGATCCTCACCGAGAAGGAGTTCGCGGCGGCGAGGAACGTCGGCCTGGAACTGACCGAGATGGACCAGAACACCATCTACATCCCGCTCGATGAAAACCGCCGCCCGGCTGGCATCGCGATCATCCAGCCCGCGAGCTTCCAGGAAAAACCCTTCTATCTCCTGGTGACGACCGACGGCAAGCTCAATATCCAGGACGTGGTGCCGGTGAACACGAAGCACGTGCCGGCGGCGAAGGATTCCGCCATCTACGCGAAACTGAAGGGCAACCCGGCCAGCAAGCTGAAGACCCCCGAAGCCGTCAACACGCTCGATGACGCCATCGTGCTCGCCGTGAAGAAGGCGACGACCATCATCCGGCTGCGGCTGGGCGGGAGATAGGCCCATGATGCGCGTACTGCTGTTCTGCCTGCTGCTTTGCGGGTGGGGCGTGGCGGCCGCGCACCACGAGGCGCCGAACCCGTATCTCCAGCTCGCCGAAGCCACGGACCTGTTCGCTGGCGAGGACGATCTCTTCGCGGAAAGCGATGACTTGTTCGCCGAGGAACCCGCCAACGACCCGGTCGGCGCCTCCGATGACCTCTTCGGCGCGCCGGACGCGCTGGAGGAGCCGGCGCCCGAGCCGACACCGGCCGAAACAGCCGGGGCGGGCGAGGAGGTGGACCTGTTCGCCGACCTCGACACCAGCGAGGGCATCGTCGAGGTGCCACCTGAAAAAAGCCGGTGGATCACCATCGGCGGGCCGCTGGGACTGTTCATCTTCTACTTCGCGTTTATCGGCCTGAACGTGCTGACGGTGCCGTTCAAGGTCTCGCGCGAGGACATCCAGCTCTACCATTTCCCGACCGGCGTGAAGCGTGGTCTGGCCTTCGCGGTGACCCTCTACGGCATCGCGTTCGTGCTCGGAGCCTCCGAGATTGTCTACCAGCTGGAACTGCACGGCACGGCCGCGGCCTATTTCGAGCAGATGTCGCTGGGCAAGCTGATCGCCTTCACGCACGCGCACCTGTTCGGTTTCACCACCTGCTTCCTGATTGTCGGCATCCCGTTCTCGATGCAGTTCAACCACATCCGGGCCTACCAGATGGTCTTCCCGGCAGGCCTGGCTGCAGCCTTCGTGGACGTGGCTTCCTGGTGGGGAATCAAGTACTTGACACCGAATTTTGAGTACGTTTCTGTCTTCTGCGGCATCGTGTTCTCGGTCACCTACTTCATCATGCTGGTCGGCCTGCTGCGGGTGATCCTGTTCCCGCACGTGATCTGGCGCACGGACAAGGATGCCGACGAGCGCCGCGAGAAACTGCGCGTCGCGCGCAAGGAGCGCATCGAGGACGAATTCGGGCCGCTGTGATAGATTCTCCCCTCCGTAGCGCCGCGCACCGTGGCGCGCAGACTGGGGGAATTGCATGTATTCGGTTGCTGGCAAGACCGTGCTCGTCACCGGCGGGGCGATGGGCATGGGCAGGCTGTTCAGCGAGCACGCGGTCGCCGAGGGCGCCCGGCTCATCATCTGGGATATCAACAAGGACGCCATGCAGGCGACCGCCGAAGAGCTGCGCGGTCGCGGCGGCGCGGTGCACACCTATGTCGTCGATGTCTCCGACCGCGGCAAGATCGAGGCCGCCGCGGAAAAGGTGCTGAAGGAACACGGCCCGGTTGACGTGCTGTTCAACAACGCCGGGATCATCGTCGGCGCGCCGTTCTGGGAACACAGCAACGAACAGATCCAGGCGACCATGCGCATCAACAGCGAGGCGCTCATGTACGTCACCAGGGCGTTCCTGCCGGGCATGATGGAGAAGCGCTCCGGGCGGATCGTGAACTTCGCCTCCGCCGCCGGCACCGTCTCCAACCCGCGCATGTCCGTCTATTGTGCGTCGAAGTGGGCGGTCATCGGCTGGTCGGACTCGCTGCGCATCGAGCTGGAACAGGCCGGCTATCACAATGTCTGCGTGACCACCGTGTGCCCGAGCTACATCAACACCGGCATGTTCACCGGCGTCACCGCGCCGTTCCTGGCGCCCATCCTCGAGCCCGGCCCCTTCGCGGACGTGGTCTGGAACGCGATGAAGAAGGGTTCGATCTGGGTGCGCCGGCCGTGGACGGTCTATCTCTCCATCTGGGCGAAGGCGCTGTTGCCGACGCGGCTGTTCGACTTTCTCGTCGGCGACCTGTTCGGCGTCTACAAGAGCATGGACACCTTCCTCGGGCGCAAGCCGGAAGCACCGGCAGATGCGCCGCAGAAAAAAGCCGCGTGACGGATGTGTCGAACAGAAGTTGAAAAGGGCCCGCGTCGCGGGCCCTTTTTCTTGGTGGTCTCACATGGTCCGGTGGTGCTCCGGCCGGCTAATCTTCCTGCATGAGCAGTCAACTGGCGGACCTGCTGCAGACCTGGCACGCGCAACGCGCGGCAGCGCGCTGGGCGCTCGGTACGGTCTACGAGACCGAGCGCTCCAGTTACCGGAAGGCCGGCGCGATGATGCTCTTCAACGATCTCGGCCAGCAGTTCGGCGTGCTCAGCGGCGGTTGTCTCGACAGCGAACTGCACCGCCGCGCGCGGCAGGTGATGGATACCGGCCGGTCGCTTTGCCTGGCGTTCGACAGCGCCGACGAGGACGACATCTCCTACCAGTTCGGGATCGGCTGCGGCGGCGTGGTGCGGGTGCTGTTGCAGCCGCTCCGCGATGACAACGCGATGCTCGACCTGGAGCGGGTCCGGCAGGCGCTCTCGCGCCGCGAGGCGGGCCTGTACCGGCAGCGGATCGTCTCCGGCGAGGCGCCGGTTGCAGAATTCGTGACCGCCGCGGTGGACGAGCCGCGCTGCGGCGCGCATGGCTGGCGCCCGGGCCGGCTGGTGGAGGCCGCGGACGGATGCTGGCTCGAGACCTGGATCCAGCCGCCACCGCACCTGCTGCTGGTGGGCGGCGGACCGGATGCGCTGCCGCTGCTGCACATGGCGCGGCAGCTGGGCTGGGAGGTCTCGGTACAGGATGACCGCCCCGCCTATGCCCGCCCCGAGTCCTTTGCGGCCGCGCATTGCGTGCTGCGCGAACCGCTCGACACGCTGGCCGCGGACGCATTGCTGCAATCGGTGGATGCCGCGGTGATCATGGCGCACCACGTACAGCGCGACGCGGCGGCACTGCGGCTGCTGTCGCAACGGCCGCTGCTGTATCTCGCCCTCGTCGGGCCGGCAGCGCGCGCCGGCGAGGTCATGCAGGTGGCCGGATTGCGGGAGGACGACCTGGCCGCGCCGCTGCATGCGCCCGCCGGTCTGGATGTCGGTGGTGAGGGGCCGGAGGCCGTGGCGTTGTCGGTGCTGGCCGAATGCCACGCGCAGCTGCACGGCGGCGCACAGACGGCGCTTTCGGATCCGCAGCGGCTGCAGCAACCGATTCACCCGCAGCGCGCATGAGCGGGACCGCCATCCTCGTGCTGGCGGCCGGTGCGGCCGCGCGCTTCGGCGCGCCCAAGCTGCGCGAGGAGATCGATGGCACATCCATCCTCGCCGGGCGCGTCGCGGTTGCGGAGGAGGTCGCGCCCGGCAATGTCCACGTCGTGCTGGCGGCAGACGACGCATGGGCCCGCGACTGCCTGCGGGGTGTGCACGTGGTCATCAACGAACGGGCGGCGGAAGGCCAGGGTACATCGGTCGCCGCCGGTGTGCGCTCGCTGCCCGGCGGCACGGATGCAGTGCTGATCCTGCCCGCCGACCAGGTCGCGGTCACCGCCGCGGACCTCACCACCCTGCTGGCCGCGCATCCGAACAGCGCGGCCGGCATCGCCTGTGCGCTTTACGACGGAACCCGTGGCGCCCCGGCGGTTTTCTCGCGATCCTGGTTCGGGCGGCTCGCGGCACTGACCGCAGACCGCGGCGCGAAGGAGTTGCTGGCGGCCGCCGGTGTGCGGCTGGTGGAACTGCCCAACGCGGCGATCGATATCGATACGCGCGCGGACCTGGATGCCTACCGCTCGCTGCGCGCCGCCCGGTGAATCGCCCGGCGGACCCGCACGTAGGTGCCGCAGCGGCAGAGCACGCCGGCCATGGCGGCATCGATGTCCTCGTCGCTGGGTTGCGGGTTCTCCGCCAGCAGGCTGATCGCGCGCATGATCTGGCCCGCCTGGCAGAAGCCGCACTGTGCGACGTCCTCGTCGATCCATGCCTGCTGCACCGGGTGCAGGGTGGTGCCATCGGCCACCCCCTCGATGGTGACGATGTCCTTTCCAGTGACCGACGAGACCGGCGTGATGCAGGCACGCACCGGCTGCTGCCCATCGACGTGACAGGTGCAGGCGCCGCACAGCCCGTTGCCGCAGCCGTTCTTCGGGCCGGTGATGCCCAGCAGTTCGCGCAGGACCGTGAGCAGCGGCATGTCGGCCGGCAGGTCCAGCGTGTGCTCGCGGCCGTTGACGCGCAGTTCGATCGTGACCATCACGCGCCTCCCAGGATCGGCATCGATTCGATGGTGCGGCCGGTGGCGCGCGCGTAGGCGTTCGCGCAGGCGGCGGCGGCAGGCGGAAAGCCCAGTTCGCCGCTGCCGCCGGGTTCCCCGCCGGCGCTCGCCGGAAACACGAACACCGACATTTCCCGGGGCGCCTCGTCGAACCGCGGCCAGGCGAACGAATCGAAATTCCGCTCCGCCATGGTGCCGTCCCGCAGGTGGTTGCCGACGCGGAACATCGCCGCCCAGGCATCCATCAGGCAGCCCTGCAGTTGCGCCTCGATACCGCGCGGATTGAGCGGCACGCCGACGTCCACGGCGAAAAACGCGCGCGTGATCCGCGGTTCGTTCCCGTTCGTGGCGTCGACCTGCACCAGGCAGGCGGCGGCGGAGCCGAACTCGTTCAGCACGCCGAGTCCCTGTGCGTGACCGGCGGGCAATGCCGCGCCCCAGTTGCCCATTTCGGCGACCTTCCCGAGGCAGGCGCGCACGCGTTCCGCCGCCAGGTGCTGCAGGCGGAACTGCAGCGGATCCTGTCCCATGGCGTCGGCCAGCCGGTCGATGAACATCTCCTGGCTGACGGTGATGAAGCCGGAATAGGTGGCGCGCCAGGAACCGGTGGGCACGTCCAGCACCCGCTCGACCATTTTCTGCTGGTCGAGACCGAAGCGGTACACGCTGCGCACGCCGCTGTAGGAGGCCATGGCGGAGGGGTCGATGCCGGCCGTCATGGGCGTGCCGAGGTCGCTCCAGGCTGCCGCGACTGCGTGCTCGAGCGCGATCACCTGGCCCGAGATCCAGCTCGCCCGCAGGCGGTGCTCGCTCATCGGCCGGTAGCGTCCGGCGCACAGGTCGTCTTCCCGCGTCCAGTGCAGCCGCACCGGGCGGCCGGTGGCCTGCGAGACCAGCGCCGCTTCCACCGCCGCCTCGTGATGCAACCGGCGGCCGAACGCACCGCCGCATGGCGGGATGTGCAGCCGGATATTTTCCGTGTCCAGGCCGGTGGCGCGGGCGACGGCCTGGGTGGCCTGGTCCGGGAACTGCGAGGCGTACCAGATCTCCGCGGATTCGCCCTGGACGTTCGCGATGGCGCCCAGCGTCTCCATGGGCGCGTGCGCAAGGTACGGGTAGGAGTAGGAGGCATCCAGCGATTCCGAGCCGGGGGTGGCCGGCAGCAACGGCGGCAGGGCGGCGACCAGTTGCGCGCGCAGGTCGGCGTCGCTCCGACCGGCCAGCGGGCCGGGCGTCCATTCGATCTCCAGCGCATCGCGCGCCATGATCGCCTCGTGCGACGTGCGGGCGAGCACGGCGATGCCGCCGGTTACGCCGTCCCCGCCGGGGGTGATCGCGACGATGTCGATGACGCCGGGCAGGGCGCGGGCCCGCGCATCGTTCCAGCCGGCGATGCCGGCGCCGATCCGCTCCGGCCGCGCGATCACCGCATGCACGGCGCCGGGCACGTCGAGGTCCTGGGTGTACTGCTGCGCGCCGGTGACGATGGCGCGGGCGTTGGCGCGGTTTGTGCCCTGGCCGACCTGCCGGTAGCCGGACGGGTCCCGGGGCGCCGTCGACACGGCCGGTTCCCCGACCTGCGCCGCCGCGGCGGACAGCTCGCCGTAACTGGCCTGCCGGCCGTCCGGCGCGATAACCGTCGAGTCGCGCGTGACCAGTGTGTTTGCGTCCAGGTTCCAGCGTTGCGCCGCCGCCGTGACGAGGCGGGCGCGGGCCTCGGCGGCGAGGCGGCGCACGGGCTGCCACATCAGCCGCATGGAGAGGGAATAGGCCGTGCGGTAGCCCTGCGATCCGCCTGCCGCGGCAATCTGCACGCGGGTCAGGTCGGGGTGGGCGTCGAGTTCGTCGGACACCAGCATGGCGAGCGCGGTGTGGATGCCCTGTCCCATGTCGAGCAGCGGTGCGTGGAAGACGGCCAGGTTGTCGGCGGTGATCTCCAGCACCAGCCGGTCGGCGGCGCCACGCTGACGCAGGATCTCCAGCTCGCCGGGGTCCGGCTGGCCGGCGGCGCGCGCCTGCAGGTGGGTGGCCGGCAGCCCGAGCATCAGCGTCGAGCCGGCCGCGGTCTTCAGGAAGCGCCGGCGGGAGGCATCGGTCGCCGCCTGGGCGGATCGTGGGGTGGTGCGCTGCATGGCGGTCAGATTGCGAAGAGGTCCAGTTGGGCTTCCGACTGGTTGCCCGCGCAGTCGGTCGCGATGGCGCGCAGCTTGTGCGGGCCGGGCGTGATGCCCTGCGTGTCCCACTGCAGGGACCAGTTGCCGTCCCGGTAGCTGGCGGCGCCGAGCGGCGTCGCGTTGCCGGTGAAATCCTCGTCGACCAGTTCCACGCTGCGCAGGCCGAGGTCATCCTCCACCGCGACCGTGACGGTGGTGGCGCCGATCACCAGCGTGCCGGGCAGCGGGGTGGCGAACTGCGTGCCGGAGATCACCACCGAGCCCGCCGCCGGCTCGAGAAAGCGGGGCGTTTCCGGCGCCCCGGTGTCCGGGCCGTCGCCGACTTCCAGTTCGACGGTCGCGGTGTTCCAGCCGTCGCCGTGTTCGCGCCGGTCGCCGTTGCCGGCCACACCGGCCGCGTCGAAGCGCACCACGCAGCCGTGCACCGGCTGCGCCGGCGTCCACGCGACCGCCCAGGTGCGCGATTTCGAACCGGCTGTGTTGTGGGTGGCCTCGGCGCCGATCAGCTTGACCCCGGTTTCGGCTTCCGGCACCGCGAGCGTACCGGCGCTGACACCCAGGTTCATGCCACCGCTCTCGCCGGCGGGTTCCCCGTCGACGCTGATTTGCAGCAGCGTCGGCTCGCCGGTGTAGCGCAGCGGACCATCGATGCGCACGGTGACCGCGTCGCTGGCCGGGCCGTGACAGCCGGCGTTGCCGCAGCCGGTCTGTGTGCGCCCGGCATAGCCGCTCTCGGTCGCCTGCACCGGCAGGTGAGCGCCGAGCAGGGCGAGCAGCGCGAGGCGGGCCAGGAGCGGGCGGGGGGCGGCTTTAGGCATGGCGGATCCGGTCCGGTGGTTCGTATAGGGTGACATTACCTGCGGCCAGCTTGCCAGCAGTCCGGGACGGGCGTCGCCGATCGAAAGTCGGGGGCCGCTGTCATCGCCGCCGCGCCTCGAGCAACTCGTCCGCGACGCCCTCGATCATGGCCCGGTCGATCTCCCCGATCGCGCCGGGTACCCGCGCCGAGAGGTACACCAGCATGGCGAAGGCGGCCTCGATCGCGTACTCCCGCTTCACGTAGCCGTAGGCGGAGTAGGAAATCCGCATGCAGGCGACGCCGAGTTCGACCGCGACCACGGGAATGTCCGGCGGACCCGGCGGCAGGATCACGCCGGCGGCGCGGATCAGCAGGCCGCCCATCTGGCCCAGCCGGTGGGTGGTCAGTTCCTGGGCCCGGAAACTCTGGTCGCTGACGGCGCCACCGAGGATGAGCAGGCGGCCGGCCGGGTTACGGTTGTGGTAGTTGCTGGCGATACAGACGTAGCGCGCGATGATGACCTCAGGGCGGGCGTCCAGCGTGGCCGCGTGCTGGATCAGTTCCTGTTCCAGCGCGATGACGTGGCGCCGGGTCAGCTCGTTCAGCACCGCGTAGGGCGTGGGAAACAGCGCGTAGATGGTGCGCCGGTTGAAGCCGAGGTTCTCGGCGATCGACGGGATGGAAAAACCCTGCAGGCCCTCGCTCTCCAGCAGCCGCTCCGCCTCTGCCAGGATGGCCTCGAAGCGCTTGCGGGAGCGCGCCTGCAACGGCTTGCGCGCCAGCGCCAGGTCGTCGGTCGCGGTATTGGCGTTCATGCCCGCCAGTTTAGCCGCCCCGTTAAAAAAGTACAAAAGTTAAATCTGTTGACGATGAAAAGGACAAGTGTTAATTTCGTGCATCATCCCAACCAGCGAATCATGATGAAGCCTGGACGAGCCGGGCCATATTGATCCCGACCGAGGAGGAACCTGTCGTGCGCCGATCCCTGCTTCCCCTGCTGATCCTGGGCTTCGGGCTGTTGCCCGCCGTCGCGCCGGCGGAGGATCCGAGCCCGGAGAATGCCGCCGTCGCGGCGGAGGAACTGCCGCCGCTGCTGGGCAGCAGCCGTGCCCGCCACGTGTGGGAGGATTTCTGCGCCGACCAGCCGGACGACGCCCCGCTGCCGGTCGATCCGCGCACGCTGGTGCAGCCCGGCGCCTTCGGGAACAGTGCGGTGTTCTTCAACGCGTATTACGAGGATTGCCACGTCAACCTCCCGGACCAGCCGCACGCGCAGACCTGCGGCGAGTACCGCAGCCGGCGTGACCGGGGCTACCACTTCCTGCTGGACGAACTGCCCACCGGCGCCATGTCCGCCGGGGAATTCAACAACCTCTGGAAGAAGTGGGGCTTCGAAGAACGTCCGGAGAATTTCGACGAACTGTACACGCTGCGCTACGGCCTCAATCACGCGCCGTATCCCAACCCCTACCCGCTGCCGGGCGAGGACCCCAACGCCACCGACGGTGGTTCCGGCCAGTTGCCGATGGGCCTGCGCCAGTTGAAGGACGACAACGGCCGGTGGACCGGCCAGATCGGCACCGGCTCCTGTTTCACCTGCCATGGCGGTTCGATCGGCGATCCGCGCAGCGGCGAGGCAGGCACGCCGCTGAAAAGCATGGGCCTGGGCAACAACAACTACGACTACGTCATGTACGCGCGCGACAACGCGCCGTGGGGCGAATTCCCGCTGCTCGCCGACAACATTCCGTCGTTTGACCTGAGTTCCGCGTTCAATGTCGGGATCAGGCAGCGGGGCCAGAACAATGCGGTGGGCGCCTTCCTCCTGCTGAACACGATCCTCGACGTCGACTCGCTGGGTCCGAACCCCAACCCGCTCAAGACCGCCTCCTACGGGCAGGCCGGCGTGCAGGATGCACTGCTGCCGCTGGCGCACACGCAGGACACCCCGGCCTGGTGGAACTTCAGCCACCGTCCGCGCAAGTTCTTTGATGCCGGCGTATCGAGCGACAGCACCCGCATCATCATGGCGGCAGGTGTCGACGAGAACTCCCTCGCCAGCCATGACGGCAAGCCGTATCGCAGCCGTGTCGATGAATACGACCAGGACGTGGAGGCGTTCCTGATCTCGCGCGAATCACCGGCGTTCCCGGGCGAGATCGACGAGGACCTGGCCGAGAAGGGCGCGGTGCTGTTCCACACGCTCGATCTGTTCGCGCTGCCCGGTAACGAGGAACACCCGAAGCCCCCCGGCGGCAACGGCTCCTGCGCGAGCTGCCACGGCGCCTACTCGCCGCGTTACGTGAACGACCCGGCGTATCTCGAGGATCCGCGCCTGGAGGGCATCGCCGCGCACATCTCGCCGCTGGCGGTGATCGGCACCGACCGGGCCCGTTCCGACATGCTGGCGCCGACCCTGCGCGAGGCCTGGGACACCACCTTCTGGGGCTTCCCGGAAGGGGCCGAGGGCTGGACCCACCCGGATGACAAGGACCCGATGACGGAACTGGCGGATGACATGTACCCGTCACGTCCCAAGGGTGTCTGCGGCTGGGAGAAGGGCACGATCGGTTACCTCGCGCCGCCGCTGTACGGCACCTGGGCGACCGCGCCGTATTTCCACAACGGTTCCGTGCCGACCATCGAGCAGGTGCTGGATTCCGGCAAGCGGCCGAACATCTGGCGCCGCCTGCTGCAGACCGACGGCGCCGTCAGCGGTTTCGATCAGCGCCTTACCACCGCGTACGATTTCGAACGGCTGGGCTGGAAGCACGACGTGCTGACCTGTGACCAGATGCCGGGCACGGTGGCGATGAACTGCAACCCGGTCGATGACGGCGGACCTTCGCTGGTGCAGCTGGCGCAGAACGTCATCAACGCCAAGGGCACGTTCACCGGGCTGGTGGTGATTCCCGATCCTGCGCCGGGTGGCCTCGACAAGCGGCTGATCTTCGACACGCGGATTCTCGGCAACGACGAGGGCGGGCACACCTTCACCGATGCGCTGACCGATTTCGACCGCAAGGCGATCATCGAGTACCTGAAGACGCTCTGACGCGGGCGCGCAGCGTCTGCCGCGGTCTTGCTCAGGGGCCGCGGTAGGCGCAGCCGGCGTTGCAGGTCTCCCGCACCGTGACCTGTGCCAGGCCGGGCAGCACCGGCTGCAGGCGCTGCCAGATCCAGATGGCGATGTTCTCGCTGGTGGGATTCTCCAGGCCCTCGATCTCGTTCAGGTAATGATGATCGAGCTGCTCACGCAGCGGGCCGAAGGCCTGCTTCAGGTCCGCGAAATCCATCACCCAGCCGGTCTGCGCGCCGACCTCTCCCTCCACGTGGATACCGACCCGGAACGAGTGGCCGTGCAGCCGGGCGCACTTGTGCCCGGACGGTACGTTCGGCAGCCGGTGAGCGGCCTCGAAGGTGAACTCGCGAAAAACTTCCATCGGTGTGCGCGCTGAAAACGGGCGGGAATTATACTATGGCCCCTTCCAGGAAGTGACCGCGCATGGCGAAGACACGGGACCAGTCCGGCGAGAGGGCATTCCGGCGTGGCGTGCGCGAACTGGCCGCGCGGCACCCGCCCCTGGCCGGCATCGTCGAGCGCCACGGCGTGCCGGAATACTGGCATCGCGCGCCCGGCTTCGCCGGCCTGGTGAACATCATCATCAGCCAGCAGCTCTCCAACAAGGCCGCCGCGGCGATCAACCTGAAGATCGAGCGGTTTCTCGGCGAGGTGACGCCCGCGAACGTGCTGCGGCACGACATCGCCGCCCTCAATGCTGCCGGCCTGACCCGGCAGAAGGCCGGCTACTGCATCGGGCTGGCGGAAAAGGTCCTGGACGGCAGCTTCGATTTCGATGCGCTGGCGTGCATGGACGACGAGACAGCGCGGGAAGCGCTCGTGGCGCTGCGCGGGGTCGGCCGCTGGACTGCCGATATCTACCTGATGTTCGCCATGCAGCGCAACGACATCTGGCCGCTGGGCGACCTGGCGCTGGCGCGGGCCATGGCAGAGGTGCTGCAGTTGCCGGATGCACCGGGCCCGGACCGGCAGCAGGAGATCGCGGCGCAGTGGGCGCCGTGGCGGGGTTGCGCCGCCCGCCTGCTCTGGCGTCATTACGTGCAGACCCGCGCTTCGTGATTCGAGCCGGCGGGGTCTACACTGCCCCGTGAGCCGGCCCTGCATCCGATGGCGGCGGTCGGCATCGACGGTGAACCTCCACGCGAACAGGCCGGGTGGCCATGCGGATACGGGCGCGAATACTGACAGGCTTCCTCCCCCTCCTGGTGACCTGCCTGCTGGCCGGCGTCTGGCTGGTCAACGCGTACGTGGCTGACCTGCTCCAGCGCGATGCGGTCAGGCAGATGGAGTCGCTGGCTTCCGCCGGTGAGAACCGGTTGCGCAATGTCTACCGGCAGCAATCCGAGCGGCACGCGCTGATCTCCTCACGCAGTAGGCTGCGCGTCCGGCTGCTGGAATACCTGCAGGGAGGCAGTCCGGACCTCGCAGCGGAACTGGTGACCATGCTCGGGGATTCGTTGCGCGTGATGGACGAGTTCAACGGGCTGGCGCTGGTTGCGGCCGACGGCCGGGTGATCGCCACTACCGGCCAGGAATGGTTCCCGCCCACGTTCGCCGACAAGCCCTGGCTGGCCGAAGCCATGCAGGATTTCGGGATTCACGAGTACGCGCCGGACGGGGAAGGATTCCCGGGCATGGTCCTCGCGGGTCCGGTTGTCCTGGGTGACGAAACGCTGGGTGCACTCGTGATCAGCGCCACGCTGGAGTCGCTGACTGCCGCCACCGTCGATTACACCGGCCTCGGCGCCACCGGCGAAACGCAGCTTGCCATCCGCAACGCGGAAGGAGATGCACTGTTCATCACGCCGACGCGGTTCGATCCCGGCGCATCCCTGAACCGCGTGGTGAGGAAAGAGTCGGTCCGCTCCCCCATCATCCGGGCGCTGGCGGGGCACGAGGGTGTCAATGTCGATGCCATCGACTACCGCGGTGTGCCGGTGTTCGCGGTCACCCGTTACCTGCCGGAACCGGGCTGGGGCATCGTGGTCAAGAAGGATGCCGAGGAGGTGCTGATGCCGCTGCAGGGCGTGCGCCGGGGCAGCCTCTATGTCGTCGCCGGGGTCATCCCGGTCGCGCTGCTGCTCGGAATCCTGATCGCCGGCGGCATCAGCCAACCGGTGGTGGCCCTCACCGAACAGGCGCGGCGGATCCACGCGGAGAACGTCGGCGCCGAGGTCGGCGCGATCGGGAAGGGCCGCAATGAACTCGAGACGCTCGGCCAGGTGATATCAGACATGACCGCCGCGCTGCTGCAGGAGAAGCGCCAGCTCGAGATCCGGGTCGAGGAACGTACCGAGGAACTGTTGACCGCCAACGAGGAACTGCAGGCCACCACCGAGCACCTCGCGGAGAGCGAGGAGCGTTTCGCGGCCGCGGTCGCGGGCACTTCGGACGGGCTCTGGGACTGGCCGGACACCGAGCACCCCGGCATGTGGTTCTCGCCGCGGTTCTACGAGTTGCTGAAAACCAGCTCGGAGAAGATGCGGCCGAGTATCGATGGCCTGGGGGATGTCATTCACGAGGAATGCCGGGCCCGCATCATGGCCAGCCTGCTGCGCATCGGCGCGCAGGGCGGCGTCATGCACGAGGAGTTCCAGGTCCTGCTCCCCGATGGTTCAACGCGCTGGTTCCGCATGCGTGGCGCGACGACCGCCCGTGGCACCCAGCCCGGCCTGCGCATGGCCGGGTCGCTGCAGGACATCATGGAATACAAGGTGGCGGAGGCCGAGATCCAGCAACTCCTGCGCGAACGGGAGCGGCAGGCCACGCACGACCCGCTGACCGGCCTGCCCAACCGGCGCGGTTTCGAGGAGCGCTGGTCGGGGGAGGTCTCGCGTGCGAAACGCGAGGGCCTGCCCCTGCTGCTGCTGGTGATGGACGCGGACCATTTCAAATCGGTCAACGACACCTGGGGACACAACATCGGCGATGACGTGTTGCAGATGCTCTCGCGGACCATCCGCGCGGCGCTGCGCGACAGCGATATCCCGGCCCGCTTCGGCGGCGAGGAGTTCGTCATCGCCCTGCCGAACACGTCCGTTACCGCGGGCGAGGAGGTCGCCAACCGGTTGCGCGAGCAGATCGCCCAGCAGCAGGTGGAAAACGGCGACGGCGGGTTGCTCTCGGTGACCTGCAGCATGGGCCTGGCGCAGCACGGCCCGGACGCCACCCTGGAGCAGACCCTCGAGGCAGCCGACCAGGCCCTGTACCGGGCGAAGGAAAGTGGCAGGAACCGTGTCGAGTTGGCCTCCGCCACCTAGCGGGTCAGTTCAGCAGTATCGCCACGAGGATGATCTGCGGCAGGCTGACCAGAGGCAGGAACAGCGCGATGCGCCACGAACCGGTGGTGTTCTGCACCGACATGATCTCGGTGTAGTCGGTCGATACGCCCGCCATCAGGAAGGCGAATGCATTGCCCGGCGCGCCGGCGCGCTGGAACAGGTCGCCGGCGATGGGTACGGACCCTTCCGAGCAGACCTCGATCACCGTGGCCGCGAGCATGGTCGCCAGCAGCCCCGCCAGGGTCGGGCCGAACCACGCCTGGAAATGGTGTACATCGAGCACGGCGCGGATCAGCACCGCCAGCACCATGCCGAAGAACAGCCAGCGCAGCACCATGCGTGAACCGGACAGCCCCTCGCGCACGGTGACGGCGAGGAAATGCCGGTCGAAGCGGGTGGCCGCGAGGCTCCTGCGTGCCTCCGGGAGGAACCGGAATCCTTCGGTCATGGTGACCGTGTGCGGATTGGCGGGCAGGGTGCCGGCGCGCACGAGACGGTCGAAGCAGTACCCGGTGAGCATGGCGATCACTGCCGACAGGGCGATGAACGCCAGCGTCCAGGACAGGCCCACGATGCTGACCAGGATGATGGTCAGCGACAGCGAGTTCCACGGGCTGGCCAGCAGGAACGCCATCACCTGGCCGATGCTGGCGCCGCGCTCGTACAGTTTCATGCCGACCGCGAGGATGCCGTGGCTGCACAGGTCGAGCAGCACGCCGGCGCCGGTCGCCCGCACGATGCCGCCGGCGGTGCCACCGCGACCGAGCAGGGAGAGCACGAATTCCCGCGGAATGTGGGACAGCAGGCCGACGAACACGATGGCCAGCACGATCCCCCACAGCATCATGTTGAGAATCTCGTGCGCCGAAGCCGCCATGCCCTGCAGGGCGCCGCCCGGCGGCAGCCAGCCGGCCGGCAACAGGTGCAGGCCGTAGAGCAGCAGCACGAAGGACAGCGACCCCCACAGCAGCCAGTCGATGCGGCCTTGCTCCGTGTCGTGCGCATGGCAGGACGCGCCTTCGTGCGCATGATGGGCCGCCGGTTCCTGTTCCGCTTCCGCGTGATTCCTGCAGCAGTGTGTGTGCGTATCGGTGCTCATCGGGGAGATTCCTCGAGGATTTCGTTACCGTCGGCGAGGGCACGGATGATGGGGCAGGTGTGCACCGGGCCGCGCCGGCTGCAGCGCGATTCCAGGTCGGCGAGGACATCACGGATACGCTGCAGGTCGCGGATGCGCGCTTCGACCTCCTCGAGGTGCGAGCGGGTGATACGGTGCACCTCGGCCTTGTCGCCGCCGTCCTGCAGCGAGAGCAGTTCGCGGATTTCGGCCAGGGAAAATCCCAGCGCCTTGGCGCGCAGGATGAAGCGCAGGCGGTCGATTGTCTGTGGCGGGTAGAGGCGGTAGCCCGACTCGGTGCGCGGTGGTTCCGCAACGAGTCCTTCACGCTCGTAGAAGCGCAGTTTCTCGTTGCCGATGCCGGCCGCGGCAGCGAGCCTGCCGGATGTCAGGGGTTTCATGCTTGGCTCCGGATGCGATCCATGGAGCCATGTTAAACCCTGTAGTGAGGTACAGGGTCAAGGGTTTTCTGTCCGGGACGGGGCGCCTGTCTCAGGCAGGCTGGATGCTCGCCAGCAGTTGCCGTCCCTTCACCTGTTCCCCCTTCTGCGCACGCAGTTCCTGCACGGTGCCGGAGATGCCGGCGCGCAGGGTGTGCTCCATCTTCATGGCTTCCATGACCAGCACGGTCTGGCCCGCCTCGACCGCCTGCCCGGGTTCCACGTGCACCGACACCACGGCGCCGTCCATAGGCGCCCGTACCAGTCCGTCGCCCGCGCCGGCCGCGGCGGAGGGTGGATCCCAGGTATGCAGGGTGAACAGGCTGCTGCCGTGGCGGGTCGCCAGGAAAACCGCGTCATCGTGGATCGCGAAGGAAGCCGTGCGCCGCACGCCGTCGTGCGCGTACTGCAGCGAGTGATCCTGCCGCGACAGTAGCTCGATGCGCAGCGGTTCGCCCCCATCCACCACCACTTCCAGCAGCGCCGGAGCACGTGCATCCGCGCGCAGGCGCACCGTGCGATCGCGGTCGCCATGCCGGAGCAGCAGTTGCTGGTGGACCGGCAGGCGCAGGCCGGGCCGGGCGAGGCCATGACCGAAACGGCTGGCGTGGACGATCGCGGCGAGGGCGAACTCCAGGTCGTCGGGACGGTAAGGCCGCAGCGTGTCGCTGTCGCGGAACTCCTGGTCGATGAACGCCGTCGTCGC
>JBFKKR010000005.1:0-59392 GCA_041682035.1 Pseudomonadales bacterium
CTCGTCCACCTGTCCGACATCTCCTGGCAGGAACCCGGTGAGCAGGCCGTGCGCCAGTTCAAGAAGGGTGACGAGATCGAGACGGTCGTGCTGTCGATCGACCCGGAGCGCGAGCGCATCTCGCTGGGTATCAAGCAACTCGACAGTGACCCGTTCGGGGCCTACGTGGCCACCAACGACAAGGGCAGCCTGGTCACCGGCACGGTCAAGGCGGTTGACGCAAAAGCTGCTATTATTCAGTTGGATACCGAGGTCGAAGGCACGCTGAAGGCGGTCGAGATCAGTCGGGATCGCGTTGAGGATGTCCGCAACGTCCTGAAGGAAGGCGAACAGGTGTCGGTGAAGATCATCGGCGTCGATCGCAAGAACCGCTCTCTGAGCCTTTCCATCAGGGCCCGTGAAATGGACGAGGAGAAGAACGCGGTCCGGGAGCACAGTGCCCGCGAGACTGAACAGACTTCCGCGCCCGTCACCATCGGGGACCTGATCAAGGCACAGCTGGACAAGGGTGAGCCGGCTGGCGGCGGTCAGGACGACGACAACGCGTAACCGGTAGCAGAGTGGCGGCCGGTCAGCGCTGAGCAGGCCGGCCGCCAGATCTGTAAGAGGACGCGTGATGACCAAGTCGGAGCTGATCGAGCGTATTGCGGCCCGACAGGCACAGTTATCCCACAAGGACGTCGAGCAGGCGGTCAAGACCATGCTCGAGCACATGTGCCAGAGCCTCTCGAGCGGTGAACGGATCGAGATCCGGGGCTTCGGCAGCTTCTCACTCCACTACCGCGCGCCGCGCACCGGCCGCAATCCCAAGACCGGCCAGGCTGTCGCGCTGACCGGCAAGTACGTGCCGCATTTCAAGCCTGGCAAGGAATTGCGCGACCGCGTCAACCAGAGCCGCATCGCCGGCAAGCCGATCCGCCCCGAAATGTCCACGGATGCCGATGAGCCGGACGATTTCTAGCCAGGGCCCGGTGCCCGCGCCCGCCTGCCCATGACGCCACAGGCATGGCATACTTCCCCCGAAATAACCGGTTGCCCGCATTAACGTGAAGATTCTCGTCCGGCTGCTCTACCTCCTCATCCTGCTCGCGGTGCTCGCGTCCGGGATGATCTTCACCTTCCGCAACACCGTGGAAGTGCCCCTCGATCTCTTCTTCGTGCAGCTGCCGGCCGCCAGCCTGTCGTTCTGGATCCTGGCGTCCTTCGCCATCGGCGGCCTGCTGGGCATGCTGTTCACGCTCGGCGTGGCGCTGAAACTGAAAACCGGCAACGTGCTGCTCACGCGCCGGCTGGGCAAGGCCGCCAGCGCACAGGAATCGCAGGAAGCCCGGGCGAGCTGATGGACCTGCTGCTGCTGCCCTTGCTGATGCTCGCCATCGGCATCGGCTGGTGGCTGGGCCAGCAGGAAAAGAAAAAGGCGCCACAGTCCCACACCATGATCGACGCCGACGGCCGCGTGCACTACGCACCGGGCCTGGCCTACCTGCTGCGCGACAAGTCCCACGACGAGGTGGAGTCCTTCGTGCGCTCGCTGGCGGTGTCGCCCCACACGCTCGACACCCACCTCGCCCTCGGCGGCCTGTTCCGGCGCCGTGGCGAATCCGACAAGGCGATCCAGATCCACCAGAACCTGCTGGAGAGCGCCGCGCTGGAGGCGCCCTGGCCGGCGCGCATCAAGGTTGAACTGGCGATGGACTACCGCGCCGCCGGCATCCTCGGCCGGGCCGAGGACCTGCTGGGCGAGGTCTACGATCACGGCGGACCCGCCGAGCAGGTCGAGGCGTTGCTGCAGCTCCTGGAGATCTACCAGCAGGAGAGCGACTGGGAACACGCCATCCTGACTGCCACGCGCCTGTTGAAGCGCGGCCATGCCGAGGTGGCCATGGTGCTGGCGCATTTCTATTGCGAAATCGCGGAGGAGGCGCTGGCCGCGGGCAACGAGGCGCGGGTACGGCAGAAGCTGCGCCAGGCCCTGTCGGTCGATCCACGCTGCGCCCGCGCCTACCTGCTGCGCGCGGAACTGGAGAAGCGACTGGAGAACTACCCGGCCGCGGTGGCGGACCTGGAACTGCTGGAGGAGCGGGCGCCCGAGTTCTTCTCGGAAGGGATTGGCCGGCTGGTGCATTGCTGCCAGGAAGGGGGCATGGAGGAACGGCTGGTCGGGATCCTGCGCCGCAGCGTGGAGGCCAGGCCGACCGTCTCGGCCGTCCTGGCGCTCGCGGAGATTCTCCGCAAGGACGGGGACGACCACCTCGTCACGCATTTCATCGCCGGCCAGTTGCGGCGGCGGCCCTCGATCCGCGGCCTGCGGCAGCTCATCGAGCTGCAACTCGGGACGGCGCAGGAATCCGCCCGCGAGAGCCTGGAGATCCTGCTCGGCCTCACCAGCCAGCTCCTGGAGGCCAAGCCCGTGTACCGCTGCCACCACTGCGGTTTCAGCGGCAAGGAACTGCACTGGCGCTGCCCCGGATGCAAGGAGTGGGGGCGCATCCATCCCATCCAGGGCCTCGAGGGCGAGTAACGCCGGCGCCGGGACGTACGTCATTTCACGGCAATCTCCTACAGCCCCGCGCCATCCGGGACCGTACTCTTTGCACCGTCCCCAGCGGACGTCGAATGGAATCACATTTCAAGCAAGGAGTTTTCAATGAACATGCCACTGATCCGAACCACCATCCTCATGCTCGGCCTGCTGACCGGCGGCCAGGCCGCCACCGCGGCGGAGATGCCGGCCTCCGGCGTCCCGGCTGCAGCCGAGATGCAGGAGGCGCTCAGCGTCAACGTCAACACCGCGGATGCCGAGGAACTGGCCGATCTGCTCAACGGCGTGGGCCTGAGCCGCGCGCGGTCGATCATCGAGTACCGCGAGCAGCACGGTCCGTTCCAGTCCGCCGAGGACCTGACGCTGGTGCGGGGCATCGGCCCGGCCCTGCTGGAGCGCAATCGCGGCGTCATCCGGCTGAAGTAGGCGACCGGTCGGCGCCGGCGGGTCGTGCTCCGCCGGCGCCATTGCGCCTGTCATGGAACTGTCATCCAGTTGTTATACTCTGGCCGCCCTCTGGCACAGTATCCATGGATTCGACATGCGCTCCGTCCACCTTCTTTTTTTCCCGATCCTGCTGCTGTCCGCCGCCGCGTCGTACGCCGGGGAAGACAGGAAACCACTGGACCTGACCCCGCCGGGGGGGCGCAACGCCTACCCGGAGCTGCCGGAGATCAAGAAGTACAAGCCGGTGGCGATGAGCGACGACATCACCGTCACTGACCTCGAGTACGGCGTCTTCCAGAACCGCGTGACGCTGGAGGCCAACGAGACCATGCCGGCCTCCGACATCGAGGAGTTCAACCAGCAGGCGCTTTCGTACAAGGAACGCGAACCGGTGACCGAGACCGCGTTCATCCCGGCGAAGGTGGGTGTGAAGTTCGGCCTGCGCTACCAGCTTGCCGGTCCGGGCGCGCGCCGGCCGGTGCCGGTGAAGCTGCTGTTCCTGACGCCGGGCCTGCGCAACCCGGAGTCCGGCCGCTACATGGACAAGATCGAGATCACGCAGGAACTCAATCCGCGTTCCCGCTATCACGTCATGGCCTTCCAGTTTGCGGAGGCGTGGGAAATCGCGCCGGGTGCCTGGCACCTGTACGTGTTCCACGAGGATCGCAAGCTGATCCACAAGACCTTCACGGTCGTGAAGTAGTTCTTGCCTGCGTCGGCAGCCCGCGCGTCCGCGGATACCGTGACAGCCACGCGCTTCGCGCAGCGCGCCGCGGCGCTGCTGGTGGTGTTCTTCAGCGGCAGCGCGGCGCTGCTGTTCGAGACGCTCTTCTATCGTGTCGCCTCGCTGTCGCTGGGTGTCTCGCAATGGGCCATCGCCGCGGTGCTGGCCGGCTTCATGCTCGGCCTGGGCGGCGGGGCGCTGGCGGTCCTGCGCGCGGAGCCGCGCATCACCAACCCGGGGCGGCTGTTCATCCAGGTCGAACTGCTGGCCGCGATCTCGGCGCTGCTGGTGGTGTTCTACCTGCTGGGCGGGTCCGCTGCCCTGTCCGGCTGGCTCAGCGGGCTGCGCGATACGCCGGTCCTGCAACTGGTGCTGCGCCTCGTCGTGGCGATCCTGCTGTTCGCGCTCCCCGCCGGCGCCATGGGCGCCACGCTGCCGCTGTGGATCCGCGCGGTGGGTGCCGGGCATGCCCCGGAATCGGGGCGCGATGGTGGCTTCGGCGTGCGGCTCGGCCTGCTTTATGGGATCAATGTCAGCGGCGCGGTGGCGGGCGCGCTGGCGTGCGAGTTGTGGCTGGTGCGCCTGCATGGCATCCCGTTCGCGGCCGGCGCGGGGGTTGTGGCCAGCGTATGCGCCGTGCTGTGCGCCTGGTGGTACCTGCGCGGCCGGGGCGCCACGCCGGCGCCCGCACCCGCACCGGTGGCGGGCATGCCGGGACAGGAGGGTGTCCGCTGGCCGGCCGGCCTGCTGCTGGCCAGTTTTCTCTGCGGGCTGGGACTGCTGGGCCTGGAAGTCGCCTGGTTCCGTTTCCTGCACCTGTACGTGATCAATGCCTCGCTCACGTTTGCGGTGATGCTGTCGCTGCTGCTGGCGGCGGGCGCGGCCGGCAGCCTGGGTTACGCTGCTTTCCTGGCCCGTTTTCCGGGCCTGGCGGAGCGCGGCGCCGTGGCGCTGGCCCTGTTCGCGGCAGTCGCCACGCTGGGCTGCTACTGGGCGTTCAGCCCGGGCGCCGGTGACTCCGGCACGCACTGGTCCGCATCGCTGGGGGCGACCGCCGGTCTGACTGCCCGGCTGGTCTGCCTGCCGGCGTTCCTCTCCGGCGCCCTGTTCACGGCGGTCGGTCACCTGCTGGGGGAGCGCATGCGCAGCGACCTCCCGGCCACTGCCGCCTGGCTCGCCAGCAACACGCTCGGCGCGGTGACGGGCAGCCTGGCGGCCGGCTTCCTGCTGCTGCCGTGGCTGGGCCTGCAGGGCGCGCTGCAGTTGCTGTCCGCCGCCTACCTGGGAACCGGCATCCTGCTGCTGATGCAATGGCGCGCCCCGCGCGCGCGGCGTGCCGGCATGGCGGTGTTTGTCGTCATGCTGGCCAGCGTGCCGCTGCTGCCGGCGGAGCGGGAGATCCGCGCGCTCGCCGAGGCCTCGCAGAAGTACCGCGACCTGGACGGCTCGCGGACGGTGCTGGTGCGGCAGGGGCGCGGCGAAACCCTGCAGTACCTGCGCCGGGACTACCTCGGCGAACCGCTTTACTACCGGCAGATGGTGGACGGGTTCTCGATGTCCGCCACCACGCTCGACAGCCGCCGCTACATGGAGCTGTACGCGTGGCTGCCGGCCGCCCTGCATCCCGGTATTGGCGACGCGCTGCTCATCAGCTACGGGCTGGGCACCACGGCTTCGGCGCTGCTGGATATTCCCGGGCTGCGCAGCCTGGACGTCGTCGATATTTCCCCGGAGATCCTCGCGACCAGCGAGATCGTCCACCCGGCCGGACAGAGCCCCTTGCAGGACGGGCGCACCCGCGTGCTCATCGCCGACGGCCGGTTCTTCCTGCGTGCACCGCCCCGGCGATACGACCTGGTCACCGGGGAGCCGCCACCACCACGGGCGCGGGGCGTGGTCAACCTGTACACGCGCGAGTATTTCCAGCTGGTGCACGATGCGCTGAACCCCGGCGGATGGTTCAGCTACTGGCTGCCGGTGGACCAGATGACCGCGCCCTCGGCGCGGGCCATCCTGCGTGCCTTCTGCGAGGTTTTCGCGGACTGCGCCCTGTGGGCCGGGGCCAACTACAACTGGATGCTGACGGGAACCCGGGCCGGTGGGGCGCCGCCGTCGTTCAGCGACGCGCCCTGGCGCGACCCTGCCGTGGGCGGCCGCCTGCAGGCCATCGGCGTGGAAGCGCCGGGTGCCCTGGCGGCAACCTTTATCGCCGATACGCAAACCCTGCGGAACTGGACCCGCGACGTGGCGCCACTGGTGGACGCGCACCCGGGCCGGCTCGATTTCGAAGCGGCCGGGTGGGCCGATCTCGCGCTCTATTTCCGCTGGATGGATGACGTCGTGACCGAGCAGCGGTTCCGGGAATCGGCACAGATACACGCGCTGTTTCCCGAAACCGTGCGCACCGCGGCGGCCGGGTATTTCCCGTTCCAGGCGCTGCTGAACACCCAGGTGCGGCCGGAGAGCGCCGGCGCGCTGCCGGCGCTCGACGCGTTACTGCAGCATTCCACGCTGCGCGCACCGGTGTACTGGCTGCTCGGCAGCGACGACCGGCGCCAGGAAATTGCCGGGCGCGCGACCGTCGCCGATGACGAGGTGCGCTGGCAGCGGGCAGTACACGCGATCGCGGAGCGGACCTACCACCGCGCCCTGGACTGGGTGCGCTCCGGCAGCGGCCATCGCAGCGAATTCCGCGCCCAGGTGCAGCTGTACCTCTACTGCCGGACCGGGCGCACGGAGGAAGCGGAGCGTTTCGGGCACTGGATGCTGCAGGAGGCCGGCTGGCGGCCGCGCTTCGCCTGCGATGCCTCCGCGCCCTGAATGATCAGAAACCGCTTTCCTCGATGATGGCGTCCATCGTGCCGTCTTCGCGGATCATCTGCAGCCCCCGGTTGAACGCATCCAGTCGCTGTTTCCAGCCGGCGCTCTGCTTCGAGAACGCGATGTAGAGGTCCTTGACCTCCATCGCCGGGTCCATGAACTCCAGCTCGGAGAGATACCACGGGTACCTGGTGACCATGATGTGGGTGGCCACGTACTTGTCGATGAAGATCAGCTGCACGCGCTTCTTGTAGAGCTTGCGCAGGTTCATCTCGTCGTCGACGGCCGGATCCTTCTGCAGGAAATCGGCAGCGTCGAACGCCGCCGTGTTGATGTAGCCCCGCACCACGCCGAAGCGATGCGCTTTCAGTCCCTGCAGGGCTCCGGTGGGATTCTTCACCGGGTCTGCCGGCCAGACGATGCCGCTGTCCTTGCGCCGGAACAGGCCGACCGGCCCACCCGGGAACGGGTCCGAAAAGGCGAATTTTTCCAGCCGCCCCTCGTCGTAGTACTCGGGGAACAGCCCGTCCCGCACCCCCTGCTCGCTGACGCTGAGCGCCCGCGCCCAGGGCAGGAAGGCCACGTCGATGTTGCAGCCGGCCTTCTGAAACGCCGCTTCCACGAGGGCATAGACGTAACCGTTCTTGGGCATGTTGGGCCCGATGTATGGCTCCCATTCCAGGCTCGCCAGCGTGACCGGTGTCGTCTGCGGGCACTGTGCAACGGCCGCAGCCGGCAGGATGGCGGTCCATGCCCAGAGCAACGGGATGAGGAATCGGCGGAATCTGTTCATGGGGTGTCGTACTGCTGCGGTGATTTGAAAGAGGCCGGTACGCTGCCGGTGGCCGCGGCCCGGGGTGGGCCGTACGACACTGTCGTGCGCGCTGTCCTCTGAATAATTGTGATAGCTGCGGTCGCGGGAAGTTCCGGAGAAATCCTGCGGGAATACCAACCCGCAGATGGCTCCCCCGGCCCGCGCTGCGGACGGGCACAATGCGTTGCCCGGGATCCATGGACGGACGCTGCGGTACATGTCGGTTCTCTCCCCATGCAGGCGCGGTGCCGGTTTGTCGTCTGTAGCGGCTACGTGCAAGTATAGGCGCGCTGGCGCCGGCGGCGAATGTGAATAGCGTCCGGTCAGATCATGGCCAATCGCGCGGTTTCTGCAATCGCGCACAGAGGTGCTACTGTTAGCGGAAAGAAGCAGTTTCGGATCTGCCGGGCCGCCTGTTGCGTGGATGCCGGCGGGGAATGGGAGGCCCTGTCCAATGACTGACGTCAGTACCATCGCCGTGTTGGGCGGCGGGAGTTTCGGCACCGCCATCGCCAACATCGTGACCGAGAAGGGACACCGGGCATGGCTCTGGATGCGCAGCCAGGAAGTGGTCGCGGAGATCCGCCGGACCCGCACCAACGCGCGCTACCTGCCCGGCTGCGAGCTCAACGAGGGCGTGCAGGCCACCACCGACCTGGAAGAGGCGCTGGATGGCGCCGGGATGGTGTTCGTCGCCATCCCCAGCAAGTCCTTCCGCGAAGTGGTGCGATCCTGCAAGCCGCTGCTGAAACCGGAACAGATTCTCGTCAGCACCACCAAGGGGATCGAGGCCGAAGGGTTCCGCCTGATGAGCCAGGTCCTGCAGGAGGAATGCTCCTCGTCGCGGATCGGCGTGCTCAGCGGTCCCAACCTCGCCAAGGAGATCGCGCTGCGGCAGCCGACAGCGACCGTGATCGCCAGCACCAGCCCCGACGTGCGGCGCGAGGTGCAGGAGAAACTCGCCTGCGAGTACTTCCGCGTCTACGCCAGCACCGACATGTTCGGCGTGGAACTCGGGGGCGCGCTGAAGAACATCTACGCGATGGCGTCCGGGCTGGTACATGCGCTCGGCATGGGGGAGAACACCAAGGCCTTCCTGCTCACCCGCAGCCTGGCCGAGATGAGCCGGTTCGCCGTCCACATGGGCGCCAATCCCATGACCTTTCTCGGCCTGTCCGGTGTCGGTGACCTGGTGGTGACCTGCATGTCGCCGCTGTCGCGCAATTTCCGGGTCGGCTACGCGCTCGGCCAGGGCCAGAAGCTGGAGGAGGCGGTGGACGAGCTCGGCGAGGTCGCCGAGGGGGTCAACACCCTGCGGCTGGTGCGCGACAAGGCCGCCGAAATGGATGTCTACATGCCGCTGGTCGACGCCATGTACGCGGTCATGTTCGAGCATCGCCCGGTGCCGGACATGCTCAAGGACCTGATGCTGCGCCTGCAGAGCAGCGACGTCGAATTCGTGCTGCCGCGCTAGGACCCGGAATTGATCCTCTACATCATGCGCCACGGCCAGGCCGAACCGCGCGCGGCCAGTGACCGCGTGCGCCAGCTCACGCCTGCCGGCATCGCGGAGGTGCAGGCGATCGCGCCGGCATTCCTGCAGCAGGCCGGCGGCGCAGTGGAAATCTACTGCAGCCCGTACGACCGGGCGCGACAGACCGCGGAATACATGGCGCAGGGCCTGGGACTGGCGGCAGACCGCCTGCACCTTGCCGAACCGCTGGCTTCCGGCGCGTCCGCCCTGCGCGCCCTGGCCTGGGCGCAGGAGACCGTGCAGGACGACGCGCTGCTGGTCAGCCACGTGCCGCTGGTCGCGGAACTCGCCAGCCTGTTGCTCGCGGGCCACATGGAGGCGCCCATCTCCTATCCGCCCGCCGGTATCGTGGCGCTGGAGATGGACGCGGTCGGCCTGGGCACCGCCGCAATGCGCTGGCAGCACAACCCGGGAGACTGGTGACACGTGAGCTTCCTGCGACGCCTGTTCGTTGCGTTCCTGCTGCTGCTCGTCGTGCTGGTGGTGGCGGTGCGCGTCATCTACGGCGGCGGCCGGACCGGTTTCCCGGACCGTACCGGCGCGCCGCTGTATTCCGCGGATGTGCTGGAAACGGTCGCCGAGACCGGGTTTCCACCGGGCAATATCGCGGTGGCTGCCGACGGGCGCATCTTCTTCACGCTGCATCCGGAGGGTCGCCCGCCGGTGAACGTGGTGCAGTGGACCGGCGAGCAGGCCGTCCCCTGGCCTTCCGCCGCCTACCAGCCCGGCGGATCCGAAGCGCTGGCGTTCGGCGAGATCCTCTCGCTGCGTATCGATCGCCAGAACCGCCTGTGGCTGCTCGACAACGCCGTACACGGCACCGGCCAGCCCCGGCTGCTGGCGTTCGACCTGGACAGCCGCGAACTCCTGTTCCGGCATGATTTCTCGCCCGACGTGATGCCGCTCGGTTCGCACGCCAACGACTTCCAGGTCGACGCGGCGGGGCGCCACGTGTACATCGCGGACGCCAGCCTGTTCCGGAAGCAGCCGGCCCTGGTGGTCGTCGACGTGCAGCAGGGCACCAGCCTGCGCCGGCTGGACAGCCACCCGAGCGTCATGCCGGAGGACTGGATTCCCGTGGTGGCCGGCCGCTCCATGCAGGTGCTGGGACTGTTCACGGTCGCGCCGGGCGTCGACTCCATCGGCCTGGACCGGGCCGGCGAGTGGCTGTACTACGCCGCCGTCAACGCCGGGCGGATGTACCGCGTGCCGGCCGCTGCACTGCGCGACCCGAAGGTGGGGGAGGCAGCACTGGCGCAACGGGTCGAGGTGTACGCGGAGAAGACCATGAGCGACGGCATCACCACCGATGATGCCGGCAACGTGTACCTGTCGGACCTGGAGCACTCGGCCATCCTGCGGCTCGGGCCGGACCGGCAGATGGAGACCCTGCTGCGCGATCCCCGCATCCGCTGGCCGGACGGTTTCAGTTTCGGGCCGGACGGCTGGCTCTACTTCACCTGCAGTTCCCTGCACCAGGTCATCGGCCTGCCGCCATCGTCGGTGCGCGAGAACGGCCCCTACCAGGTGTACCGGTTCCGCCCGGGGGACAGCGGCCACCCTGGTCACTGAAACCTGAGTAATCAATCGCAATATCCCCCCGGCACCCGCTCCATGGATAAAGCGGGTGATAATGATCCGTTTTCGGATACCCGGATTCGCCAGGCTGGCCTATAGTTCAACGTAGAAGAACAACCATTGATTGAGGAGGAGGGTGCATGGTGCGCGGAATTGGCGTGGCGGCGTTTTCATTCGGCTGTGTCCTCGCCGGCGCGGCATCGGCTGCGGCGTCAAGCGGGGAGGATCTCCTGTTCGACCCCACCCAGTTGTCCTTCGATGAACTGATCAACACCACGATCACCTCGGTGTCGAAAAAGGCCGAGCGCCTGCAGGACGCCGCCGCGGCGATCTTCGTGCTCACCAACGACGACATCCGGCGCGCGCACGTGAAGAGCATCCCCGACGCGCTGCGGCTGGTGCCGGGCGTGCAGGTGCAGCAGACCGATTCTTCCGGTTACAACGTGAACGTACGCGGTACCTCGGGCGCGTTTTCCAACAAGCTGCTGGTGCTGGTGGACGGCCGCATCATCTACAACCCGCTCTTCGCCGGTGTCATCTGGGAGACCCAGGACGTCGTGCTGGAGGATGTCGACCGGATCGAGGTCATCCGCGGTCCGGGCGGCACGCTGTGGGGCGCAAATGCCGTCAACGGCGTGATCAACATCATCACGAAGTCCGCGGCAGACACGCAGGGCAACCTGCTGGTGGCGGCCACCGGCTCGGACGTGCGCTCCCACGCGGTGTTCCGTCACGGTGGTGAACTGGGCGACGCCGGTCACTTCCGCGTCTACGGGAAACGGCGCGACGGGGGCGAGACCGAGCGCCGCAACGACACGGCGGTGGCTGCCAGCGGCAACTTCCCGGCCAACGATTCCTGGCGTTCCGACCAGGGCGGCTTCCGCATGGACCTGTCCGGCGGGGCGGGACGCTCGCACACGTTGCAGGGGGACACCTACCACATCGCCGTGAACGAGAATCCGCAGGGGACCGGCACCAGCCACTACTACGGTCACAACCTCCTCTACCGCATGGAGAACAAACTCTCGGACCATAGCGACTACTCGGTGAAAGCCTACTGGGATTACACCCAACTGGACACGGCGGGCTTCGAGGACCAGCGCGATACGCTGGATTTCGAGTTCCAATACCACTACGACCCGGCGGGGATGCACGAGCTGATCTGGGGGCTGGGGTACCGGTTCGTGGCGGATGATATACAGCCCGGATCATTTTTTCTTGGGACCGGCATCCCCCACGAACCGGAGGAACGCGAGGATTCCACCGTCAGCTTTTTTGTCCAAGACGAGATCACCGTCAGCGACCAGTTGAAGCTGACGTTCGGCACCAAGGTGGAAGACAACGACTACTCGGGCGTGGAATTCCAGCCGACCGCGCGCTTCAGTTATGCCATCGATGACACCACCACGACCTGGGGCGCGGTATCGCGCGCGGTGCGGGTGCCGTCCCGCCTGGAGTCCGATATCTTGATTCCGGGCTTATTCGCGGGGAACAAGAACCTCGATGCCGAGGTCCTGCTGGCTTACGAGCTGGGTTACCGCGCCCGCCTCGCCAACACGCTCAGCATCGATGTCGCCACGTTCCTGCACGACTATGACGAACTCATCTTTTTCCTGCCACTGGGGGCGCCGGCGCCCAATGCCCGCAATATCGCGGAAGGCAAGACCTGGGGGGTCGAGATTTCCTCGCGCTGGAAGCCCACCGATCCATGGACGCTGGACTTCGCCTACACCTGGCTGCAGGCGCGGATCGAGGACGAGCCGGGCGCCAATACGTTCGGCGCCACCCGCATCGCCGGTCACAGCGATGCGGCCAACCGCTTCAGCGTGTTCTCCCGTTATGAACTCCAGCAGAACCTGGAATTCGACGCCATCCTGCGCTACGTGGACAACGTGCATGGGGCTGGCTTCGTCGCCAATGCGGCGGGCGCTGGCGAGGCATCGGTGCCCTCCTACCTGGAACTGGATCTCGGCCTGACGTTCAAACCCCGTAAGGACCTGCATTTCGAGATCGCGGCGCGCAACCTGCTGGATGACGAGCACCCCGAGTCCCTGATGGGCACGACGGGCGCGACCGCCTTCACCCGCAACGAGATCCAGCGCTCCATCCACGGCACCGTGACCTGGAACTTCTGATATGAGCAGCGCGGACGAGAAGACCATGAACCCACGGCGCATGATCCTGCTGTTGCTCGTTGCCGGTTTCCTGTCACCGGCGGCGGCCGCGGTCGCGGCACCCGCGGCCGAGTACCAGCTGAAAGCCTCGTACCTGTACCACTTCACCAAGTTCATCACCTGGCCGGACGAGGCGTCGAAGAGCGGGGGGCGTTTTTACCTGTGTATCCTCGGCCCCGACCCGTTCGGCCGCGCGGTGGACGCCCTGGCGGGCAAGCCCACCGGGCTGGGCGAGATCGTGGTCCAGCGTCACGCTGACCCGGCGGCCATGACGCACTGCCACCTCTCCTACGTGAACCTGCCTTCCGCGACCGACCAGGACGCCGCGCTGGCGCGCCTGACACGGGCGGGTTCCCTGACCATCGGCGAAGCGGAAGGTTTCCTCGAGCGGGGGGGTGTGATGCGCTTCGTCACCGTGGACGACCGCGTGCGCTTCGAGGTGAAGGAAGCCAACATCCAGCGCGCGGGTCTCAAGGTCGGCGCGAAGCTGCTGAGCGTCGCCATCCGCAAGTAACCCTCATGCGGAAACGCCGGGCGCCACGCGCGCCCGCGTGCTATTCGCTGATCTTTTCCGCACCGTAGATCTGCACCTGCAGGCTGGCGGACCAGTGGTCTGCCGGCATGCCCGCCTTGCGCTTCAGGTGCGCGACGAAATCCGCCGGATCGGGCAGGGACTCCCACACCGAGGGCAGGAACGTCGCGCGCAGCCTGCCGTCCTGCAGGATCAGGCCATCCTGCCCGGGGCGCAGTTTCTCCAGCAGGTCCGCTTCCGACTGCACGGCCAGCGGCCGGGGCGTGGTCAGCAGCGAAAGCTCCAACGCCAGGCCGTCGTATTCATCGGCCGCCAGCCCCGGGAAGCGCGGGTCGCGGAATGCGGAGGCCCAGGCGTTTTCCGCCACGTCGACGAACAGCGGCCGGTGCGCCTGCAACGAGCCGATGCAGCCGCGCAGCGTCCCCTGCTTCTTCAGCGTGACGAAACTGGCGCCGTCTGCGCGCAGTGCCGCGTGCACTGTCTCCGCCGCCGGCAGCAGGGCGGGGTTGCCCTGCAGACCATGCGCGATACTGCCCCGCGCGATGCGCAGCAGCGTGTCGGCGTGTTCAGTGAACGACATAGGCCCCGTAGCCGACCACGCGGTCGCGCATGGCGCGGCCGGCCGTGTCGCCGGAATTGCGCAGGTCCAGCGTGTGCAGCCGGCGGCCGTGCCGTTGCGCGAACAGCAGCGTGCCGTTCACCGGCACGTGCCCGCAGGCCTCCTCGCCGCGCAGGTCGTAACAGAGCGATTCCATCCGCCGCGTGGTGTTGCGGTCGATGCGCACCGCTTCCTCGTACGGGTGGAAGTGCGACAAATCGGTGGAGATCAGGATCAGCGTCTCCTCGTCGCCGGCGAAGTGCTCCAGCACCGCGCAGACCTGTTCCGGGCTGGCCTGACCGGCCACCAGCGGGACCAGTTCGAACCGGCCCAGCAATTGCTGCAGGAACGGCAGGTGGACCTCCAGGCTGTGCTCGGCGGCGTGGGCCTGGTCGGAGAACCCCACGCCGGGCAGCCGGGCCAGTTCATCGCAGGCGGAGCGGTCCAGCGGGATCCCGCCCAGCGGCGTGGCGAAGGTGTCGTGGCCGGGCAGGGCGAGGCCGCGGAAGGCGACCCGGTGCGAGGGTCCGATCAGCAGCACCCGGCGCACCGCGCCGCCGAGGCCCCGCCAGGCGCGGTAGGCGCTGGCCGCGACCGGCCCGGAATAGACGTGGCCGGCGTGCGGTGCGATGAGGATACGGCTGGTGTGGGCTGGATCCGGGGCGGCCTCGAGGTAGGCACCGACCGAGCGCGCCAGCGTGGCCGGATCCTCCGGGTAGAACGTGCCGGCGATGGCAGGCGGGCGGGTGCTGCTCATTTTCATGCACGGTTGAAAGCGATATCTTCCAGTATATGCCCATCGAAAACGCGGGGGCAGCATGTCCGCATTTGGTCCCGATCATTCCGTGGTCAGCACGCGCTACTGGCACGCCCTCGACGACGGGCGGCTGCAGTGCGACGTCTGTCCGCGCGCCTGCCGCCTGCGCGAGGGGCAGCGCGGCCTCTGCTTCGTGCGGGCACGCGAGAACGACGAGATCGTCTTTACCAGTTACGGCCGGTCCAGCGGGTTCTGCATCGACCCGATCGAAAAGAAGCCGCTGAACCACTTCCACCCAGGCTCTTCCGTGCTCTCGTTCGGTACGGCCGGCTGTAACCTGGCCTGCAAGTTCTGCCAGAACTGGGACATCAGCAAGTCGCGCGAGGTCGATACGCTGTCGGGCCGGGCCACGCCGCTGGCGCTGGCCAACGCGGCCGTGGCGAACGGCTGCCGCAGCGTCGCGTACACCTACAACGACCCGGTGATCTTCCTGGAGTACGCCCTGGATGTCGCGGCCGCCTGCCGGGAGCAGGACGTGTTCTCGGTGGCGGTCTCCGCCGGTTACGTGTGCCCGCAAGCGCGGGTCGACTTCTTCAGCCGGATGGATGCGGCCAACATCGACCTGAAGGCGTTCAGCGAGGATTTCTACCACAGGATCTGCGGTGGACACCTGCAGCCGGTGCTGGAGACGCTGGAGTACCTCGTGCACGAGACCGACGTCTGGGTGGAGATCACCACCCTGCTGATCCCCGACGAGAACGATTCCGACGCCGAACTGGAAGCGATGTCGCAGTGGATCCGCGAGCACCTGGGCGACGCCGTGCCACTGCATTTCACCGCCTTCCACCCTGACTGGAAGATGCGGGACAAGTCCAACACGCCGGCCGCGACGCTGACGCGTGCGCGGCGCATCGCCATGCAGGCCGGGCTGCGGTACGTCTATACCGGCAACGTGCACGACACCGATGGCAGCAGCACCTACTGTGCCGGTTGCGGCGCGCGGGTGATCGAGCGGGACTGGTACCGGCTCGGGGAATGGGGGCTTTCCGCATCCGGTGCATGCCTGCAGTGCGGCGAGGCCCTGCCGGGACGCTTTGCCGGCCCGCCCGGGAACTGGGGACGCCAGCGCGTACCGTTGCGGCTGGTGTGAAAGAGCGGCCGGACGCGCCCCTTGGCAACCGGGTGCGTAGGCGCCGGCGTTTCCGCGGCCGGGAAAAGGCCACCCGCCGGACTTTTTCTGTTACGATAGCGCGGCGCGGCCGGGACTCTCAGCCTCGCCAGAGAAGTCATTTTCGAACAATGGCTTGCGAATACAATTGAATGTATTTTCGCATCTATCCCGCAGGGACCCGCGGGACTCGTCTTTCAGGGAGCGGGCAGGGTGCTAGAAAGCGTCCCCAGCAATGAAGATTCCCCTTCCGGGGAGCGCCAGGCCGGCGCGGATGTGCTGCCTTTCCGGAGCGGCAAGCCGGCCGACTCGCGCGAAATCCTGATCGGCGACGTGGTCGCCGACCTCGCGGTGCGTGTCTGGCCGGTGATGCGCGGCACCCGCCGCGTGTTGCGCGGCGCCGGTGAACTGACCCGCGACACCATGCAGGTGCCTGCCTCCGCCATGCCGCTGGTGCAGTTGCTGGCATCCCAGGAGGAGATCACCGAGGCGCAGCTCGGCGCGGCGATCGACTGCATCTTCCAGTCCCTGTACGCCCATCCGCTGACCCGCAAGACCCGCGGCCTGTCCGATTTCCTGCGGCATCACAAGCTGATCCCCAACGAGGACACCACCGAGCGGCTGATCCGCTTCCTGGTCGACCAGGCCGTCGTGCGCAGCCCGGTACCGATTCCGGAGCCGGTGCTGCAGGAGTTCTGGGACTTCTTCCACGAGCTGTTCGCCGCGCCGGAGCTGAAGGGCCTGGCGGAGATGAACCTGGAGATCGTGCAGCTGGTGCTGCGCACCTACCTGCCGCTGCTGACCGAGCTGGTCAACCTGCTCAAGGAGACGCGCCGCGTCAACCAGCTGATGCTGGGCCAGATCCTGCGCAAGGTGCGCGTGGTGCGTGGCGACGTCGCCATCATTCGCCGCCAGCTGCGCGCGCTGCGCTACATCAAGCCGTTCTTCCAGACGGCGCCGGACGACTTCCACAGCCAGGCACAGATCGTCGCGCGCATGGTGCGCGAGTTCGGCCCGTTCTTCATCAAGATGGCGCAGGTGGCGGCCGCCAATGCCGATTTCCTGCCGGAGGAGATCGCGCGCGAGCTGGCCATATTCCGCGAGGATGTCGCACCGATGACGGCGGCGGAGGTCGTGGCGGCCTTCGACGAGTGCTTCGGCTGCGAGCCGGGCGCGATGTACTTCGATTTCGATGTCGACAAGCCGATCCGCTCCGGCTCGATCGGTTCGGTGTACCTGGCGCGCAAGCCGGTCGAAGCGAACGGCGTGCAGTACCTGCAGCCGGTGATCGTCAAGATCGGCCGGCAGAACCTCGAGCGCGAGTTCCTCATGGGCAAGACGGCGATCGGCCTGACCCTGCTCAGCAGCCAGTACTGGGCGCCGCACTCCAAGCTGACGCCGTTCCTGCAGGCGCTGCTGGAACAGGTCGACGAGTTCGTCACCGGTTTCGAGCGGGAACTGGACTTTCTCGCGGAAGCGCGCATCCAGCGCCGTTTCCATCGGCGTTCGGCGAAGTCCACGGTGTGGGACGTGCCGGAGGTGTACAACGCCAACCACCGCATCATCGAGATGGAGTTCGTCGAGGAGGCCGAGAGCCTGAACCGGTTCATGGAGAACCTGCCGCGCCGCAAGCGGGCGAAGTTCCAGCGCAAGGTCGCCGACCGCTTCCTGTTCACCGTGCTGACGCACGTGTTCGTCTACAAGGAATTCCATGGCGACCTGCACCCGGGCAACATCCTGGTGGATCCCGACGGCGGCCTCTACCTGATCGACTGGGGTAACGCGGTCAAGCTGCGCGGACGCTGGTCGAAGATGTGGAACTACCTGGCCGGCGTCGTGCTGGCGGACACCCAGAGGCTTGCCGACGTACTCATCGAGATCAGCACCGATCCGGCGGCCAACCTGCAGCGCCGCGATGACATCGTCGCCACCCTCAACCAGACGCTGGCGAAGAAGAACATCACGCCGCTGACCGAGGACAAGCTGCGGCGGATGCGTGACGAGGGCATGGAAGGGATGCACCGGCGTTTCCAGGTGGCGTTGCAGCTGATGTCCAACACCCAGCAGCTGGGCGTGGTGATCGACAAGGGCTACCTGCACCTGTCGCGCTCGTTCTTCGCGCTGAGCGGTTCCTACTCCAGCCTCTACGAGGGGCTGCCGAAGTCCACCATGGCGATGGACGTGCTCGGCAGCTTCGGGCGCTTCCCGGCGAAGCTGGCGCTGGACCGCATCCGCACGCGCGGGCGGGGCGCGAAAAAGGCGGTGCTGGACCGGATCCCGGTGAAAATCTCGCGGCGCCGGAAAAAAGGGTTCGTACCGGTCAGGCCCTGACCCCCGCGCCCGCGCCGGCCGCAATCAACCGCCGTTGCGCCATTTCTCCAGCGTGTTCTGCAGGTCGGCCATCTTCATGGGCTTGGCGAGCAGGTCGCACATCCCGGCATTGAAACACTCGCGCTTCTCCGCCTCGGTCACCGCCGCCGTCATCGCGACGATCGGCGGGCACTGTTTGCCCAGCGCGGCCGTGATTTTCTCCGTGGCCTCGATGCCATCCATCTCGGGCATGCGGCAGTCCATCAGGATCAGGTCGAATTCGTGGGCCGTGGCCTGTTCCAGTGCTTCCCGGCCGTTGGCGGCGATGGTCGCTTCCAGCCCGAGATTCTCCAGCATGCCCTCGACGATCATGACGTTGACCGGGTTGTCCTCGGCCACCAGGATGCGCAGTTTCCTGCCGGATTGCGCCACCATGGTCGGCCGCAGCCGCCGCGCCGGATGATTGCTGTTTTCGTCTGCCAGCTTGAGGATGACCGTGAAGTGGAAGTCCGAGCCCTCGCCATGCGTGCTCTCCACCGCGATGGCGCCCTGCATCAGTTCGCACAGGCGCTTGCAGATCGCCAGGCCGAGACCCGTCCCGCCGTGCGTGCGCGCGGTTGCGGCCGATGCCTGGCGGAACTCGGTGAACAGGTTGGGCAGCGCATCCGCGGGGATCCCCTCGCCGGTGTCGCGCACGTGGAGCTCCAGCTCGATGCGGTCGCCGAGGCGCCGCTTCTCGCGCACGGCGATGGTCACGTTGCCGTCGCTGGTGAACTTGATCGCATTGCCCACCAGGTTGGTGAGAATCTGCCGCAACCGCACCGGGTCGCCGATCAGTTCGCGCGGGATGCGGCCGTCGAGCTGGATATCCAGCTGGATGCCGCGTGACTGCGCCTGCGCGCGGAACAACCGGCGCAGTTCCTCCAGCAACGGCGGCAGGCGGAAGGAGATCTCCTCGAGCTCCAGCTTGCCGGCCTCGATCTTCGAGAAATCCAGGATGTCGTTGAGCACCGTCAGCAGGGCGTGCGCGGAACCGTGGATGGTCTCGACGTACTCGCGCTGCTGGTCGGTGAGCTGGGTCATGCCGAGCAGTTCGGTGATGCCGAGCACGCCGTTCATCGGCGTGCGGATCTCGTGGCTCATCTGCGCCAGGAACAGCGACTTGCTGAGGGCGATGGACTCGGCTTCGATGCGCGCGAGGTTCGCCTCCTCCACGGGCTGGATGTTCTGCCAGTTGCGCAGGGCGGTGACCACGGCCGTCTTCAGCCGCGTGTGGCTGAGGTCGGTCTTGCAGTGGTAGTCGTTGATGTCGTAATCGATGATGACATTTTCTTCGGGGGCGTAACCGGGCTGGCCGGTGCGGATGATCATCTGCACCTCGCGGTTGTCCAGTTCCTCGCGCACGAACCGGACGAGTTCCAGCCCCGCATCATCCGTTTCCATGACGACATCGACGAGCGCCACGGCGATGTCCGGGTGCTCGCGGAACAGCTCGCGCGCTTCCGCCGCGTTCATGGCGTGCAGGGTCTCGATGGTTGCTCCCTGGAATTCGAACAGCGCAAAGGCCAGGCGCGTGACGGCGTGGACCGACTCCTCGTCATCGACGACGAGCAGTTTCCACGCTGTCTCTGGCCTGGATTCCGGGCGGGCGGTCGGTTGTGTGTTCTGCAAAAGTTGTTACCCGCTCGCGACCCGGCTGGGCCGCGCTTTAAAAGTGACGTTGCCTTCAATTTGGTGGAAAAAGCATCTATGGTCAAATGTTTTAAAGGAGATGGGCCTGTGTGCACGCCGATTGTGGAAACAAAAGTCACATTTTGATTCCCGGATTGGCAGTACATAAAGTTGGAACCGATGATCATGGATAGGTGATAATTGCCCGCCCGCAGCAACATGGGACGTGGCGAGTGCAGCAGCTGAGCGGTATAGACAGCCTCTTTCTCGATATTGAAACAAATGCCTGCCCGACCCACGTCGGCAGCCTGATGCTCCTGGACCCGGGCTCCGCGCCGGCCGGTTTCGGTTTTTCCGCCGTCATGCAACTGCTGGAGAGCCGGCTGGATCTCGCACCCCAGTTCCGCCGGCGCCTGGTCAAGACCCCCCTCAACCTCGACCACCCGTACTGGATCGAGGATCCCGAATTCGAGATCGAGAACCACGTCCGCCACCGGGCGCTGCCGGCACCGGGCAGCCGCGCGCAGCTGGAGGAACTGGTCTGCGACATCATCAGCCGGCCGCTCGACCGTTCCCGCCCGCTCTGGGAGTACTACTTCATCGAGGGGCTGGAGGGCGGCCAGCTGGCCGTGCTGTCCAAGATTCACCACGCCTATATCGACGGCGTGTCCGGGGCGCAGCTGATGGTGGCGATGTTCGATCTCTCCCCGGAGCCGCGCAAGCTGCCGGCGGTGCATGAACCCTGGCGCCCGGACCCGATTCCGACCGACGCCGAACTGTACTGGCGCACGGCGCGCGGCCTGCTGCGCCGTCCGGCGATCGGCCTGCGTGCGCTCCGCGGTTCGGTGGAGGCAGCTTTCACCACCCAGCGCCAGAAGCTGATCCGCAAGCAGATCGCGCCGGCCGGTGTCGGCAATGCACCGCGCACGCGTTTCAACACCACCATCACCGCGCGCCGCAGTTTCGCCTTCCGCTCGTTTTCCCTCGACGACGTGAAGATGATCAAGAACACCTACGAGACGTCCGTCAACGATGTCGTCATGACGGTCTGCGGCGAGGCGGTGCGCGGTTACCTGCTCGACCGCGGCGAACTGCCTTCGCGCTCGCTGGTGGCGGGCGTCCCGATGTCGTTGCGCAAGGGCAACGGGCAGGGCGGCAACCAGGTGACCATGGTGCGGGCATCCCTGCGCACCGATATCGAGGATCCGCTGGAGCGCCTGCGCACCATTTCCCAGAGCATGAACCGGGTCAAGAAGAAGCGCGGCGGCATCGGCGCCAACGTGCTGATGGACTGGACGCGGTTCTCCTCGCCGGCGCTGCTGGGCAGCGCGGCGCGCCTCTACGAGCACTTCAGCATCAGCGACTACCATCACCCGTCCCACAACGTGGAGATATCCAACGTGCCGGGGTCGCCGCAGCCCTTGTACTTCGCCGGTGCGAAGATCGAGGCGAGCTACCCGGTGAACATCCCGTACCACGGGCTGGCGCTGGTGATCACGCTGATGAGTTACATGAACCAGCTCGATTTCGGTATCACCGCGCACCGCGACTCGGTACCGGAGATCTGGCAGCTGATGGACCGCATCGAGCAGGCGCTGGCCGACATGAAGCAGCGCGCCGAACAGGACGCGGTATCGCTGTCCTGAGTTTCCTCAGGCGCGCGCCAGGCCGCGCGCGAGGCGCGCCGCCAGGGGCAGGTCCTGCAGGGGTTGCAGGCGAGGACTGATGGCGCTGACCGCGCGTTCCGACGCGCGCCAGGGTGGAATCCAGCCGCCGAAGATCCGCTCCAGTTCCAGCGCCGCCGCGATGGTCAGGTGGTCGTTGCCCGGCGCGCTGATCACCTGCACGCCCAGCGGCAGGCCGTTCCGGTCCAGGCCCATCGGCACCTGCGTCGATGGCATGCCGAACACGTTGATGATGCCCATGTAGGCGTAGTCCATCGGCGTGCGCAGCGGCTCCAGGTGGCGGGGTGCGGCAATGGTCGAACTGGGGAACAGCATGATGCCGTCGTCGCCCAGCGCCTCCAGCAGTTCTGCCTGCAGCCGCCGTCCCGTCTCGATGAAGCGGCCGTGCGGCATGGGCAGCCGTTCCAGCAGCGCCAGCCCGAGCGAGGGCAGGGTGTGCGGGGAGCGCCGCGCCAGCCACTTCAGCGACTCCGCGCCGATGCGGATCTTCCTGCCATTGCCCAGGTGCGTGCTGAACGCCGTCCTGCTCGCCGCGTGCATCATGCTGGCCCAGATGTTGAACGAATAGCGCAGCCGCCGGAACCGGCGCCAGTTCATGCGCATGCCGCTCTGTTCCAGTCCGCGTGACGCCCGCAGCAGCGCCGCGGACAGGTCCGGTGAAACCGCGCGCAGCCCGTTCCCGGGCACGCACAGGACCCGCATGCCGGCCAGCCGCACGGCGGCCGGGTCGCCCAGGGGCATCTCCCGGCACTCGGTGTCGATGCCGTCCGGGCCGGCCAGCAAGCGCAGGAGGGGCATCAGGTCCTCGGCGCGGCGCGCCAGTGGGCCGACCGTGCAGTAATGCTGGATACGGCCCTCGGGCGGCGGGTGCTGCCCGCTGGTGGGCACCAGGCTCCCGGTGGGCTTGTGACCGAACACGCCGTTGAAGAATGCCGGCAGGCGGATCGAGCCGGCGACGTCGCCACCCAGTCCGAACGGGGAGGCCCCCGCGCCGATGATGGCGCCCTCGCCCCCGGAACTGCCGCCGACGATGTGGGCCGGGTTGTACGGGTTGTTGCTGCGCCCGTAGACACGGTTGTTCGATTCCACCCACATGCACAGCTCGGGAATGTTGGTCACCCCGAGCGGGATGGCGCCGGCCGCGCGCAGCCGCGCCACCGCGCTGCAGTCCTGCTCCGCGATGACGTGCCGGCGCGATACCAGCCCGGACGTATTGGGCATGCCGGTGAAGGCGAAGTTCTCCTTGATGGTGCAGGGCACGCCGAGAAAGGGCGGCAGGCTGTCGGCGTCCGCGGTCCCGCGTACGCGTGCGTCGGCGGCTTCGGCCTCGCGCCGCGCCTGGTCGAACCGTTCGCGGACGATGGCGTTGATGGCGGGGTTGACCTGTTCGGCGTGGCGGATGTGGACTTCGACGGCTTCGCGGGAGGTGATGGTGCGGTGGCGGATGCGGCGGGCGATCTCGCTGGCCGACACGGTGAGCAGTTCGTGCATGGGGTCCCCTCTCGTTGTCAGCGTTCCCCCTGGCTGCACTGCATCCGGCGGAATCTCTTTTTCTGCAGTGTAGGCAGTAAATGCCGCGCTTTGGAAACTCGACAGGGGCGGGAATCTATGTTTGGGAATCCTCCCGGTAGAGGTGCTTTTCCAGGACATGCTGCCCGTTGTATTCCGTGCCGAGCACCGCAATGAAGGTGTACACGCCGATCAGCTTGCGGTTGAGAAACACGAACTCGCGCGGCGGCACCTGGAAATGGCGGTTGAGCGCGGAACGCGCGGCCTGCCGCGCCACGCGCGTGGGCAGGTCGCTCTCGCGCCAGCGGTAGGCGCCGTCCGCGTTGAGCGCGTGCGGCGGCGGGTTCGACTGCCGGGCCAGCGGCTCCAGGCACTGCATGCAGGTGCGGGCGAATTCCTCGGAGACCGCGCGGGGCCAGTGCGGCCGCATGAAGCGCAGCGCGTAGCCGCCGGCGAGCACGCCTTCCAGGTCCTGCTCGTAGGTGGCCCGCACCATCTGCCGCAGGGGCTGCAGGAACGCATCCGGGAACTCCTGCACGGCACCGAAATCCAGCAGCACGATGCTGTCGTGCTCCTGCTCGTTCTCCGCGAGCCGGATACGGTAGTTGCCGAAGTTGGGGTCGGTCTGCATCTCGCCCCAGGTGAAGAGTTCCAGCAGGAACAATTCCAGCCCGGCCATGCCGAGCCGGTTGCGGCGCGCCAGCGGCAGTTGCTGGACCGCGTCCGCGGCGAGGCCGTAGCCGGGTTCGAACGTGGTGGAGAGTACCCGGGCGGTGGAGAATCCTGACAGCACGCGTGGCACGATGAAGCGCTCGTCGTGGGCCAGCAGGGCGCGGAAGCGCTCGGTGGTGGCCGCCTCGAGGCGGTAGTCCACCTCCCGGTGCATCATGTGGCGGACCTCCTCCAGCCAGCCGTCGAAATCGCGGCCGGCGGTCACCACCCGGGCCATGCGCAGCAGCTGGGCGACGGCGGCGAGGTCGGAATCGATCGCCTGCGCGACTCCGGGATACTGGATCTTCAGGCAGATCTCGAGATCGTCGTCGCGGTGCCGGGCGCGGTGCACCTGGGCCAGCGAGGCGCAGGCGATGGGCTCCTCCTCGACCACCAGCTCGGCCAGCCGCGCCTCGCCCAGTTCCTCCACCAGCACCTCGCGGATGGCCGGCCAGGCCAGGGCCGTGGTGCGGTCCTCCAGCGTGTGCAGTGCCGCCGTCACCTCGGGCGAGAGAAAATGTTCCCCGTAGATCGCCATCATCTGGCCGATCTTGACCACGCTGCCCTTCAGCTTGCCGAGTTCCTCGGCGAGGTAGCGGGCCTCGCGCCCGGCACGCTCGCGGCGCTTCTCCTCGCGGTTCTCCGGGCCGGTGAAGAGGCCGGCGATGGAGGAGCCCGCCATGCGGGTGCCGGCGAAGAGGCCGGCGCGCGTGAGGCTCAGGCGACGCTCGAAACTGCCGGTCTTGATGCGCGCCAGGTGGGGAGGTCGGCCGTCTTTCAAGGGTCGGTGCCAGGTTCCTGGAAAGCCGCACAGTGTACCGAAGCGCGGCGCTTTCCGCCCCCGGTTTTCATGAGGACGGCGGCCGATTCAGGTATGCTTGCGCACCCGGACAGCCACGTTAATGAGAGAGGCGCCCCCCAAGATGATGGAATTCCTGAGTGAATACGGCCTGTTCCTTGCCAAGACCCTGACCTTCGTGGTCGCGTTCCTGGTCATCGCCGGTTCCGTGGCCAGCCTGGCGCAGCGCAACCGCGGCCAGCGCGAGGGCCACGTCGAGATTCGCCGCCTCAACGATGAACTGGACAGCCGGCTCTGGGCCATGCGTGAAGCGGTGCTGGAGCCGGCCGCGTACAAGCAGCAGGTCAAGCAATGGAAAAAGGAAGAGAAGCAGCGCCACAAGGCGCTCGAGAAGGCGCAGAAGGGCGGCGAGGCCGAGCAGCCGCGGGGCCGCACCTTCGTCATCGACTTCCACGGTGACATCCGCGCCAGCGCGGTCAGCGCGCTGCGCGAGGCGGTGACCGCCGTGCTCGCCATCGCCGAACAGCGTGACGAGGTCGTGGTGCGGCTGGAGAGCCCCGGCGGCGTGGTGCACGGCTATGGCCTGGCGGCCTCGCAGCTGCAGCGGGTGCGCGAGGCCGGCGTGCCGCTGATCGCCTGCGTGGACAAGGTCGCGGCCAGCGGCGGCTACATGATGGCCTGCGTGGCGGAACGCATCGTCGCGGCACCGTTCGCCATCCTCGGCTCCATCGGCGTGGTGGCGCAGATCCCCAACTTCCACCGCCTGCTCAAACGCAACGACATCGATTTCGAGGTGCTCACGGCCGGCGAATACAAGCGCACGCTGACGGTGTTCGGTGAGAACACCGAGAAAGGCCGCGCCAAGTTCATGGAGGACCTGGAGGACACCCACGAACTGTTCAAGGAATTCGTGAGCGAGAACCGGCCCGCGGTGCAGGTGGCCGACGTGGCCACCGGCGAGATCTGGTTCGGCCGGCGTGCGCTGGAGAAGAACCTGGTGGACGAGATCTCCACCAGCGACGACTGGCTGGTGAAACGCAGCAGGGACCGCGACCTGTTCGAGGTGCGCTGGGTCGAGAAGAAGTCGCTGCCGGAGAAATTCGGATTCGCCACCGAAGAGTTGATCGACCGGGTCCTGTTGCGCTGGTGGGAGCGGCTGAACAACGCCCGCCTGCCCTGATGCGCCGGGTTCAGTCCCGCCGCAGCCGGTCGGAGATGGCGATCGGCGACGGGAACCGGAACACCACGATGTAGGAAGAGATCAGGAAGGTGATGATGGCGGTGGCCTGGATCAGGTGCGAGGCCGCCGAGGAGATCAGTTCCGCGCTGGCCGCCAGGAACGCGATCAGCAGCGAGAACTCGCTGATCTGCCCGAGGCGGAATCCCACCTCCCAGCCCATCTCGCGGTCCTCGCCGGCGCTGCGCAGCAGGTAGCGGAAGGCCACCGGCTTCACCACCAGCATCAGGGCGGCTATGAGCATGGCCGGGTACAGCACCTCCATCAGCAGTGCGAAATCCAGGCCGGCGCCGAGCGAGAAGAAGAACAGCACCAGGAAGAAGTCGCGCAGCGGTTTCAGGTTCAGCGCGATGTACGGCGAGATCGCCGTCGTGGCCATGCTGACCCCGGCGATGAACGCGCCGATCTCGTGTGACAGGCCGATGAAGTGGGCGATTTCAGCAACGCCCAGGCACCAGCCGATGGTGAGCAGGAAGACATACTCGTGGAAGCGGTCGAACCGCGCCAGCAGGGGCGTGAGGACGTACCGCACGCAGACGTACGAGGCGCCGATCAGGACCGGCAGGGCGATGGCGGCGAGCAGCAGCCGCTGGTACTCGAAAGCGCCCTCCGAGCCGCTGTGCAGCATCAGCAGCACGAGGATCGCGATGAGGTCCTGCAGGAGCAGCAGGCCGACCACCACCTCGCCGATGTGGCGGTGATGCAGCACCGTGGTGGGCAGCAGCTTGATGCCGATGATGGTGCTGGAAAACATCATCGCGGCGCCGATCACCAGGCACTCCATTTCGTTGAAGCCGAAGGCGCGGCTGACGCCGTAGCCGATCAGCGCGAACAGGAGCGAACTGACCAGCCCGACGAAGGTGACCTCCTTGAGCGTGCGCAGCAGGTTGCGCGGCTGCATGTCCATGCCGAGCAGGAACAGCAGGAAGATGATGCCGATCTTGGCGATCTCGCGCAGGATGTTGGTGTCGGTGACGAAGTTGGCGCCGGCGGGACCGAGCAGCGCGCCGACCGCGATGTAGGCCACCAGCAGGGGCTGGCGCGTGTACAGCGCAAAGGACGCCAGCACCGCCGCCCCGGTGAAGATCCAGAAGAATGCCTGTGGAACGGAGGTGCCTTCCATGCCGTCTTCGCGCCGGAATCCAGTCGGGAAAGGATAGCATCAGCGGGTGTGGGTGAGGCTTTGGGTCTGGGGGGAGACTGTTGCACGGGTAAGGCTGCAGCCTTACTGCCGCGCACTCTGTAGGTGAGGCTTCAGCCTTACTGCAGGAAAGACCAGGTCAGGCGCGCCGCCGGAACAGCGGCACCGGGTTGTCGGTGGCGGCCTGGTAGGTTTCGCGGAAGTCTTGCAACGATTCCAGCGCCTCCTCGGGATCGCGGTCGGCGCGGATCGCGAACGAGGTGAAGCCGCAGCGCTTCATGTAGAACAGCTGGTCCCGCAGCACGTCGCCGATGGCGCGCAACTCGCCGTTGTATCCGAGGCGGTCGCGCAGGATGCGTGCGCTGGAGTAGCCGCGGCCGTCCTTGAACTCGGGGAAGTCGATCGCGATCAGCGGCAGGCGGCCGAGGTCGCCTGCAAGGTCTTCCGGTTCGTCGGTGCTCTGCAGCCAGACCCCGCAGTCACCGCGCGCCAGCAGCGCCTCGCGTTCGGACTGCCAGCGCGCCAGCGGCACCAGCACCGGGCCGTCCGGGAGCGTGCCTTCGGCATCCGTCAGCACCTGCCAGCCATCTTCGACGACCGCGCCGTCCTTAATGATTCTGGGCATAGACCCGCTCCTTGAAAGGCTCGATGCCGATGCGGCGATAGGCGTCGATGAAGCGCTCTTCCGGCGATTCGCGCCGTTCCAGGTAAAGCTGGACGATGTTCTCGATCACGTCCGTGACCTGCGCGCGCGAGAACGACGGCCCGAGGATGTCGCCGAGCGAGGCATCGAGGCCCTGGTTGCCGCCGAGCTTGATCTGGTACCACTCCTCGCCCTTCTTATCCACGCCCAGCACGCCGATGTGGCCGACATGGTGGTGGCCGCAGGCGTTCATGCAGCCGGAGATGTTGAGGTCGAGGTCGCCGATGTCGAAGAGGTAGTCGAGATCCTCGAAGCGGCGCTGGATGCTCTCGGCCACCGGGATCGACTTGGCGTTGGCCAGCGAGCAGAAGTCGCCGCCGGGGCAGCAGATGATGTTGGTCAGCAGGCCGATGTTGGGCGTGACGAAGCGGTGCTGTTTCGCGGCCTCGTAGAGGCCCTCCAGTTCGTCGATGCGCACGTCGGCCAGGATCATGTTCTGCTCGTGGCTGACGCGGGCCTCGCCGAAGCTGTAGCGGTCGGCGAGATCGGCGATGGCGTCCATCTGGCGGTCGGTCACGTCGCCCGGCGCCTCGCCGGTTTCCTTGATCGACAGCGTCACGCTGCGATAGCCGGCCCGCTTGTGTGGGTGGGTATTGCGTTTGTACCAGGCCGCGAACGGGCGGTCGCCGGCGATGCGCGCCTCCAGCGCCGGGCAGTTGTCCGGCAGATCGGCGTATTCCGGGTCGGTGAAGAACGCGGCGACGCGCGCGAGTTCATCATCGGTCAGCGTCGCCTGGTTGCCCTTCATGTGTACCCATTCCTTCTCGACCTCGGCCGCGAACTTTTCCGCGCCCCAGGCCTTCACCAGGATCTTGATACGCGCCTTGTACTTGTTCTGGCGGTCGCCGAAGCGGTTGTACACGCGCAGGATGGCGTCGAGGTAGGTCAGCAGGTCCGCCATCGGCAGGTTCTCGCGGATGCAGACACCGATCGCGGGCGTGCGGCCGAGGCCGCCGCCGACCAGCACCGATGCCAGCACGTTGCCGTCGGTGCCCCGCTTCAGGTAGATGCCGATGTCGTGCACCTGCACCGCCGCGCGGTCTGCGCGGGCGCCGTTGACGGCGATCTTGAACTTGCGCGGCAGGTAGGCGAATTCCGGGTGGAACGTGGACCACTGGCGCAGGATCTCGCAATAAGGACGCGGGTCGACTTCCTCGTCAGCGGCCACGCCGGCGAACTGGTCGGTGGTGATGTTGCGGATGCAGTTGCCACTGGTCTGGATGGCGTGCATCTCGACCGAGGCCAGGTCGGCCAGGATGTCGGGCACGCGGGCCAGTTCCGGCCAGTTGAACTGCAGGTTCTGCCGGGTGCTGAAATGGGCGTAACCCTTGTCGTAGCGCCGGGCGATCTGCGCCAGCATCCGCAGTTGCGTGCTGGACAGCAGTCCGTACGGCACGGCGACGCGCAGCATGGGCGCATGGCGCTGTATGTACAGGCCGTTCTGCAGCCGCAGCGGCAGGAACTCTTCGTCCCGCAGCGCGCCGGCCAGGTAGCGGTCGGTCTGGCTGCGGAATTGCGCCACGCGGTCTTCCAGCATGGCATGGTCGTAGGCGTCGTATCGGTACATCGGTCTTCGGGATGTCAGGTAAGGGCGCTGCGTAATCACGGGCCCGCGCGGGTCCTTCTTTCTACTGTGGACCCCGCCGCCGGCCGCCTGTTCCATTCACGGTCGGGCGCTGCCCGGCCGGATTGCGGATGGTACCAGTTGTGGGGCGCCGCTTGAACGAATGTTGTGTCATAAAGTTATGCCCGGATGGCGCGGCCCGGGCTTGCCGCGTGGCCCCGGCCCGCTACAATAGGCGCTCGCGGAAACGCGCCCGGGCGCCTTCCGGCGCAGGAAACCGCATGACCGGGCCACGGCCCGGGAATCCAGAGGACGCCCACGGGCGGCCAGGCAAGGGAGCCATTCGATGAGCGAGCCGACCGAGATCCACAACGAGGGTGAATGGGGCGAGGACGCCATTGCCGATATCGGCGCCACCCTGATCATCGTGACCGTGCTGGTCGTGGCCGCAGTCGTGTTCGTCGCGGGCGCCTGAGCGCTCAGGGCACCACCCAGCGCACCACGCCGATCAGGGTCAGCACGAAAACCACGGTGAAGAGGACGCCGGCCACGATGTAGGGCATCGGGCTGCCGGTGGTGAAGTCCTGTTCCCGCTTGCGCTGGCTCTGTACGCCGAAAGCGGCCGCCACGACGCTCTGCACTGTCTGCATGAATCCGGGCCGCCTGCGCCGCGGCTCTTTCAGATCCTGATCGTCACCCATTTCCTGCGCTGCCAGATGATGCCGAAGATCACGCCCGTGACCAGGCGCTGGACCCATTGCCCGATCCACACTGCCAGCAGCCCCCAGCCCAGCACCGGGCCGATCAGGTAGGCGGCGGGCAGGAAGAACACCCACTGGGTGGTCAAGGATACCAGCAGCACCGTGCGCGCCGCCCCGGCGCCGAGCAGGGCGCTGCTCAGTACGATCACCACGGCATCGAGGAAGATGGCCCCGCCCATGATGCGCAGGGGCGTGCGCCCGACCTCGACCAGCGCCGCCTCGTGCAGGAACAGACCGAGCACCCAGTCCGTCGCCAGCAGCATGGGGATCCCGGCGCAGGCCAGGAACACGCCCGCGGCCACGCACACCTCCCAGCCCCAGCGCCAGGCATCGGCCGCGTCGCCCCGGCCCAGCGCCTGGCTCACCAGCGAGGTGGCGGCGATACCCAGCCCGATGGCGGGAAGGAGCAGGAACAGCGCCAGCGTGAACAGCACGTGGGCGACGGCCAGTTCCTGCGTGCCGATCTTGCCGATGATCCAGAACAGGGCAGTGAAGCCGCCGGCGAAAAAGAGCTGCTGGATGGAGTTCGGGATCGACAGCCGGACCATGGTGCCCAGCGTCTCCCGGTTGGGCAGTCCTTCCAGGAATCCCTTGTCCCGGGCCAGCCGGTAGGTGCGCACGGTATAGATCACGGTGCCGATGTACAGGGCGATGGCGGTGCCGAGCCCGGCGCCGAGCACGCCCAGTTCGGGCAGGCCGAGTTTGCCGAAGATCAGGCAGTAGCTGATCGGCACGTTGCACAGGTGCATGGTGACCAGGGTGCGCATGTAGACGCCGGACTGGTTGATGCCGTTCCAGAAGCCACGGAAGCAGAAATTGAAGCCGATGGCGACCATCGCCAGGATGCGCGCACGGAAATAGTCGGTGGCCTCGTCACGGACCGCCGGGTCACCGTTCAGCGCGCCCATGATCTCCGGCGCGAACAGCAGGAACACCGTCATCAGGGGAATGGAGAGCGCCAGCGCCAGCAGCAGCCCCCCATTCAGCGGCCAGGCCAGCTGCGCGTGACGTTCCTCGCCGAGACGCCGCGCGACCATCGCCTGCACACCGGAGGACAGGCCGATGACCAGGGCGATGGCCATGAAATTGGTGTAACTGCCGAGGCCGACGGCCGCCAGGGCGGCATCGCCGAGGTGGCCGACCATGGCCGCGTCCACCACGTTCAGCACGCTCTGCGACATCATGGCGCCCATGATCGGCAGCGCCAGGTGCAGCATCGTCTTCAGGCGGGCGGTTTGCATGGTGGAATCCGGGCCGGGTTGCGGAAGTATAGGGCGGGCAGATCACGCCCGGCGACGAAACGGATCTGTGTACGGAGGGAACAGCTGGCGGGCTTTGTTACCATGGCCCTTCGCTTCATCGCATGACAGGGGGGCTTCTTGCTTCTTTCCTTCCTTTTTTTCCTTTGCGTCTTCCTCGTCATCGGCGCCGCCGCCGCCATCCGCCTGCAGCCTACCAGCAGCGATTACCTGGTCGCCGGCAAGAGCCTGCCGGTGAGCCTCGCGGCGCTGTCCGCGGTCGCCACCAACAACAGCGGCTACATGTTCATCGGTATGATCGGCCTGACCTACAGCACCGGCCTGTCCTCGGTGTGGCTGATGGTCGGCTGGATCGCCGGTGACCTGCTCGGTTCGCTGCTGGTGCTCGGTCCGTTGCGCCGCGCCAGCGGCCATGACGCCATCCAGAGCTTCGCCGGGCTGCTCTCGAACTGGTGGGGCCAGCGTTACCGGCAGCTCGGCGCGCTGGCCGCGATCATCATGATCCCGTTCCTGGCCGCCTACGCCGGCGCCCAGTTCAGCGCCGGCGGCAAGGCGCTGCAGGTGCTGTTCGGCTGGAATCCCGGGACCGGCGCGCTGATCGGCGCCGGCATGGTCCTGCTGTACAGCTTTTCCGGGGGAATCCGGGCCTCGGTGTGGACCGATGCCGCGCAGTCGCTGGTCATGCTGGTGGCGATGGGCCTGCTGATGGTGATCGGCTACCGCGAGTTCGCCGGGCCGGGCGACCTGCTGGCAGCACTGGAGAGCGTGGCGCCCGGTTACATGCACTGGTTCCCGGACGGGACCCTGCTGGACCGCTGCCTGTTCGTGCTGGGCTGGATCTTTGGCGGACTGGGCGTGCTGGGGCAGCCGCACATCATGATCCGCCTGATGTCGTTCGCGCCGCCGGACCGGCTCTGGCAGGTGCGCGGTTATTACTATCTCTGGTTCACGCTCTTCTACGGCGCCACCATCGTCGTGGGGCTGCTGGCCCGCGTGCTGCTGCCGGACAGCGGCGGGTTCGACGCCGAACTGGCGCTGCCGACGCTGGCCACGCAACTGCTGCCGGGCGTACTGGTCGGCCTGGTGCTGGCGGCCCTGTTCGCTGCCACCATGTCCACGGCCGACTCGCTGGTGTTGTCCTGCGCCGCCTCGGTGAGCCGCGACCTGGGCGGCCAGCGGGGCGAGAGCCTGCGCGTCTCCCGGCTGGCCACGCTGGGGGTGCTGGTGATCGCGCTGGTGATTGCGCTCACCGACAACCAGACCGTGTTCCAGCTGGTGCTGATGGCCTGGGGGCTGCTCGGTGCCGCGTTCGCGCCGCTCCTCATCGTCTACAGCCTGGGCGCGCGGCCGTCCCAACCGGCGGCGATGGGCATGGTGGTCACCGGGCTGGCGGTGTTCCTGGGCTGGCGCGTGGCGGGCCTGGGCAGCGTGGTCTACGAGATCCTGCCCGGCATGGTGGCGGGCCTGTTGGCCTACCCGGCCCTGAAGCGCTTGGGCCGTGCCAGGGCGGGTCAGGCTTCAGCCTGACAGGGTCTGCATCAACCGGGTCAGTAACCCAGGTTCGGCCGCAGCCAGCGCTCGGCTTCGTCCAGCGTCCAGCCCTTGCGGCGGGCGTAATCCTCGACCTGGTCGCGCGCCAGCTTGCCGACGTTGAAGTATTTCGATTCCGGGTGCGCGAAGTACCAGCCGCTGACGCTGGCCGCCGGCAGCATGGCGAAACTCTCCGTCAGTTCCATACCGGTGGCGGCGGTCGCCTGCAGGAGTTCGAACAGCGTGGCCTTCTCGGTGTGGTCGGGGCACGCCGGGTAGCCGGGGGCGGGGCGGATGCCCTGGTACTTCTCCGCGATCAGCGCGTCGTTGTCCAGCGTCTCTTCCGGCACGTAGCCCCAGAACTCCTTGCGCACACGCTCGTGCATCCGCTCGGCGAATGCCTCGGCGAGACGGTCTGCCAGCGCCTTGACGAGGATGGCGTTGTAATCGTCGCCCTTCGACTCGAACTCCCGCGCGAGGGCATCACAGCCGATCCCCGCGGTGACGGCGAACGCGCCGACGTGATCCGCGATGCCGGTAGCGGCAGGGGCGACGAAATCGGCCAGCGAACGGTTCGGTTCGTTGTCCCGCTTCATCTGCTGGCGCAGGTGGTGCAGGGTGGCGATCCTGCGGTTGCGGCCTGCGTCGGCAAAAACGGCGATGTCATCCGCGCCCTCCCGGCAGGCCGGCCAGAACCCGACCACGCCGCGCGCCGTGAGAAGCTTTTCGTCGATGATGCGCTGCAGCATCGCCTGTGCATCCGCGAACAGGCTGCGCGCGGACTCGCCGACCACCTCGTCCTCGAGGATCCTAGGGTACTTGCCGCGCAGTTCCCAGGTCTGGAAGAAGGGCGTCCAGTCGATGCGTTCCACCAGTTCCGGCAGCGGGTAGTCGTCGAAGACGCGCGTGCCGAGAAAGGTCGGCGGCGCCACGACCGCGTTCCAGTCCGGCTGTGCGCCCGCTGCGACCGCTGCGGGGTAGTCCAGGTCGGGCGCCTTGGGCCGCCGCCCGGCATTGCGGATGCGTACCGTTTCATATTCCTCGTGGATCTTGCGCGCGTAGTCGTCCCGCTGTTCGTCACTGAGCAGCGCCGAGCAGACACCCACGCTGCGCGAGGCGTCCGTGACGTACACCACCGGCGCGCGGTCGTAGGCCGGCTCGATCTTGACCGCGGTGTGTGCCTTGGAGGTGGTGGCGCCGCCGATCAGCAGCGGCAGGCTGATCTCCTGGCGCTGCATCTCGGACGCGACATGCACCATTTCGTCCAGCGACGGTGTGATCAGCCCGGACAGGCCGATGATGTCCGCTTTCTCGGCCAGCGCGGTCTCCAGGATCCTCTCGCAGGACACCATTACGCCGAGATCCACCACGTCGTAGTTGTTGCAGGCCAGCACCACGCCGACGATGTTCTTGCCGATGTCGTGGACGTCACCTTTCACGGTGGCGAGCACGATCTTGCCCTTGGCGCGCGAACCGGCGTCCTTCTCCGCCTCGATGTAGGGGATCAGGTGCGCCACCGCCTGTTTCATGACGCGCGCGCTCTTGACCACCTGGGGCAGGAACATCTTGCCGTCCCCGAACAGGTCGCCGACCACGTTCATGCCGTCCATCAGCGGCCCCTCGATGACCTGGATCGGGCGCTCCGCCTCCAGGCGCGCGGCCTCGGTGTCCTCGACGATCCAGGTATTGATGCCCTGCACCAGGGCGTGCTCCAGGCGCTTGCTGACCGGCCACTCGCGCCAGGACAGGTCCTCTTCCTTTTTCGCGCCACCGGTGCCGCGATACTCCTCGGCGATCTCCAGCAGTCGTTCGGTGCCGTCCGCGCGCCGGTTCAGGACCACGTCCTCGACCCGTTCCCGCAGGGATGCCGGGATGTCGTCGTAGACCGCGAGCTGTCCCGCGTTGACGATGCCCATGCGCAGGCCGGCACGGATCGCGTGGTACAGGAAAACCGCGTGGATCGCCTCGCGCACGGTGTCATTGCCGCGGAACGAGAACGACACGTTGGAGACGCCGCCGGAGGTCAGCGCCCCCGGCAGTTCGTCACGGATGTACGCGCAGGCATTGATGAAATCGACAGCGTAGTTGTTGTGTTCCTCGATGCCGGTGGCGATGGCGAAGATGTTGGGGTCGAAGATGATGTCCTCGGCCGGGAATCCCAGTTCACCGGTGAGGATCTCGTAGGAACGCCTGCAGATTTCCGCCTTGCGCTCGAACGTGTCCGCCTGCCCCTGCTCGTCGAACGCCATGACGATGACCGCGGCGCCGTAATCCCGGCACAGCTGCGCCTTCTCCCGGAACTCCGCCTCGCCTTCCTTCAGGCTGATGGAGTTCACCACCGCCTTGCCCTGCACGCAGCGCAGGCCGGCCTCCAGGATCGACCACTTGGAGGAGTCGATCATGATGGGGACGCGCGAGATCGCCGGTTCCGACGCGATCAGGTTCAGGAAACGCACCATGGCCGCTTCCGAATCCAGCATGCCCTCGTCCATGTTCACGTCGATGATCTGCGCGCCGGCGTCGACCTGCTCGCTGGCGACCGCCAGCGCCTCCTCGTAGTTCTCGTCGCGGATCAGGCGGGCGAACCGGCGCGAGCCGGTGACGTTGGTGCGCTCTCCCACGTTGACGAACAGCGAGTCGGCCCCGATGTTGAACGGCTCCAGGCCGCTCAGCCGGCAGGCCGGTGCGATCTTCGGCAGCCTGCGCGGCGGGTGCGGCGCGACGGCCTCGGCGATCGCGCGGATGTGTTCCGGCGTGGTGCCGCAGCAGCCGCCGACGATGTTCAGGAATCCGCTGGCGGCGAACTCGCCGACCACGGCGGCCATCTCCTCCGGCGTCTCGTCGTACTCGCCGAACTCGTTGGGCAGGCCGGCATTCGGGTGCGCGCTGACCGGGCAGGGCGCGTGCTGGGCCAGATCGGCCACGTGCGGGCGCAGTTCCTTCGCGCCGAGCGCGCAGTTCAGCCCGATCGCCAGTGGCTCGGCGTGCAGTACCGCGTTCAGGAACGCCTCGGTGGTCTGGCCGGACAGGGTGCGGCCGCTGCGGTCGGTGATGGTGCCGGAGATCATCACCGGCACCTTGTGGCCAAGTTCGCGGAAGAGCCTGCGCACCGCGTAGATCGCCGCCTTGCAGTTCAGCGTGTCGAACACGGTCTCGATCAGCAGGATGTCGGCGCCGCCCTCGAGCAGGGCGATGGACGCCTCCCGGTAGTTGTCCGCCAGTTCCTGGAAGCTGACGTTGCGGAACGCCGGGTTCTCGACATCGGGCGAGATCGACGCGGTGCGGTTGGTGGGTCCCAGTACACCCGCCACCCAGCAGGGCCGGTCCGGCGTCCCGACGGCGTCCGCCGCCTCACGCGCCAGCCGCGCGCCTTCCCGGTTCAGTTCCGGCACGAGGTCCTGCATGCCGTAGTCGGCCTGGGCGATGCGGGTCGAGTTGAAGGTGTTGGTCTCGACGATCTCGGCGCCGGCCTGCAGGTAGGCCCGGTGGATGTCCCGGATCAGGTCCGGCTGCGTCAGCGTCAGCAGGTCGTTGTTGCCCTTGAGGTCCTGCCCCCAGTCGGCAAAGCGCGCCCCCCGGTACGTGTTCTCGTCCGGTTTCTCCCGCTGGATCATGGTCCCCATGCCGCCATCCAGGATCAGGATGCGGGAAACGAGGGCCTCTCGCAGTGCGCGCTCGCGGGCGGCCTGCGCTTTCGTGTTCATGGTCGGATTTCCTGTCCGGAATGGGCGAAGTATATCGGAAATGCCCGCCGGATCGGGCGCCCGGGGACAGGAAATACCGCCCGCCGCTGCGATACAATGGGGACGTATTCTTCAGCATGACCCGGTGTCACATGAGCGAGCACAGCCCCAATTTCACGATCACCGAGAAGGCGCAGGCCTACCTGGCGGACCTGCTCGGCAAGCAGGAAGCCGAGGGCATGTCGATCCGCGTGTTCGTCACCAAGCCCGGCACGCCCTATGCCGAGACCTGCATCGCCTACTGCAAGCCGAACGAGCAGGAACCGACCGACCTGCGCGTGGAGTACCCCGATTTCGTCGCCTGGGTGGACGCGCGCAGCGAGAAGTACATCGCCGATGCCCTCATCGACTTCCAGGAGGACCGCATGGGCGGCCAGCTCACCATCAAGGCGCCCAACGCCCGCACGTCCTCGATCGACGAGAACAGCTCGCTGGAGGACAAGATCAACTACGTGCTCTACAACGAGATCAACCCGCAGCTGGCGTCACACGGCGGCATGGTGACGCTGCACGAGATCGTCGACGACAACAAGGCCGTGCTGCAGTTCGGTGGCGGCTGCCAGGGCTGCGGCATGGTCGATGTCACCCTGAAGGAGGGCGTGGAGAAGACCCTCTGCGAGAAGATTCCCGAGCTCGCCGGGGTCATGGACGTGACCGACCACACCTACCGGGAAAACGCCTACTACAAGTAGCGGCGGGCGGTGCGTTCGCCCGCGTCCGGCCGTGTTGTCGGCAGGCTGCCGGCGCGCTCGTGCCGGTCACGATAAGACCTGGGTAACAAACAAACGTTTTATTCACGATTTCTCTGGATTGTGCATTCCTGGTAGCCTGAAACTGCCATCGTGATCACCGCGCCCGATCTCGGATTTGCGTGGCAATGTTAATGTTGTTCCTCCGAAATCAAGTTCGTGTCCTTTGTTCGTGGCGGATGCTTCCGCCGGATTCGTAGAGGGGAGAATCGTGGCCAGGCCAGCAGAATTTGTCCGGGATGATGTCGTGGAAGCCGCCATGCACCTGTTCTGGGCGCGCGGCTATGAATCCAGTTCGGTCCAGCAGCTGCTGGACGCGATGAACATCAACCGCGGCAGCATGTACGCGACTTTCGGTGACAAGCGGTCGCTGTTCGTCGAGGCACTCGAGAAGTACGTGGCCGACGGGCTGCAGTTCACCCGCGCGTGCCTGGTGGAGTCCCACGACCCGCTGCAGGGTTTGCGCCGGCTGCTGGCCAGCGCGCTGGTCGAGCAGCCCGACGAGGAGATGCGCAAGGGCTGCCTGCTCATCAACACGGTGATCGAGCAGGCGCATCTCGATGCGGAACTCGCGAAGGCCGCGGCGAAGCACATGCAGCAGTTCCAGTGCGGGCTGCAGTACTGCCTGGAACGCGCGCAGAAGAAGGGCCAGATTCCCGCCACTGCCGACACCGCGCAGAAGGCGCAGTTCATCCGCATGGGCTACATGGGACTGCGGGTCATGCAGCGCGAGGGCGCCCCTCGTGACATGATCGAGAAACTGCTGGATGAGCTGATGGACAACCTGCGCTTCGGGACGGCCTGAGAAACGGCTACACGCCACCCGCCCCAGTTCCCCCCCTGTCTAAGCTTCCGGAGGACGACCGTTGTCCAGACATCGCATCAAGTCCGTTTTCATCTCGACCTACCTGACGCTCGCCTTGCTGGCGGCCCTGCACGCGACCTGGAACAGCTTCCAGGCTGCCGGCAACTGGCTCGGTGCGGCGGTGTCGCTGTGGGGCGTGCTGGCCTTCTTCGTGTACGTGTTCACCGCGGACACGGCCCGCACCTCGGCCAACCTCTACGGCATGATCGGCGTCGCCGCGGCCGGTGCCCTGCTCGCAACCATGGCGCCGGCACCGGTGCCGTACAGCGCGCTGCCGCTCTGGTACGCGTGGGGGCTCGGACTCGGTGGCGCACTTGCCTACGTCTTCTGGTACTCCCGCTACGGGCGCGGCGAGAGCAGGGCGATCGCGGTGGGCAGCATCCTCCCCGAGTTCGCACTGGAGGATGCCGACGGCAACGTGGTTCGCAGCAGTGATTTTCTCGGCGCGCCGACGTTATTCATGTTCTACCGCGGCAACTGGTGTCCGCTGTGCAGCGCGCAGGTGAAGGAACTGGCGGCGGAATACCGGGCGCTGGACGAGCGGGGCGTGAAAGTGGTGCTGGTGAGCCCGCAACCGCATGATTTCACCCGCCGGATCGCGGCGAAGTTCGAGGTGCCATTCCGCTTCCTGGTCGACGTGGAGTGTCGTGCGGCGAAACAGCTGGGCATCTTTGCCGAGGGCGGCACGCCACTGGGGCTGGAGGTGCTCGGCTACGACAGCGACACGGTGCTGCCCACGGTGATCATCACCGATCCCGGCGGAAGTATCGTGTTCACCGACCAGACCGACAACTACCGGGTACGGCCGGAACCGGAGACCTTCTTCGCGGCGATCGATGCAGCCGGAATCTCGACGCGCTGACGGCCGCGCTAACCCTGGCGGGCGCGGCCCGGCAGGACGTCCTTCAGGTGGTCACGCATGGCGTGAATGCTGTCGGCCGTTGTCTTCCAGTCGATACAGGCGTCGGTCACCGAGACGCCGTACTGCAACTGGGACAGGTCTGCCGGGATCTTCTGGTTGCCGTGCTCCAGGTTGCTCTCGATCATCAGGCCCATGATCGAGGTGTTCCCCTCGAGAATCTGGTTGGCGACGTTCTCCATCACCAGCGGCTGCAGCGCCGGGTCCTTGTTCGAGTTCGCGTGACTGCAGTCGATCATGATGTTGGCGCGGATGCCGGCCTTCTCCAGTTCCTGCTCGCAGACCCGTACGCTGACGGAATCGTAGTTGGGACGGCCGCCGCCGCCACGCAGCACGATGTGGGCATACGGGTTGCCGCGGGTACGGATCACCGACACCTGCCCCTCGCTGTTGATGCCGAGAAAGCTGTGCGGCTGCGCCACCGACTGCAGCGCGTTGATGGCCACCGTCAGGCCGCCGTCGGTGCCGTTCTTGAATCCGACCGCGGTGGACAGGCCGCTCGACATCTCGCGGTGGGTCTGGGATTCGGTCGTACGCGCGCCGATGGCCGACCAGGTGATGAGGTCCTGCATGTACTGCGGCGAGATCGGGTCCAGCGCTTCGGTGCCGGCGGGCAGGCCCAGTTCGGCCACGTCCAGCAGCAGCCTGCGCCCGATCTCCAGCCCCTTGTCGATCTGGAAGGAGTCGTCCAGGAACGGGTCGTTGATCAGGCCTTTCCAGCCGACCGTGGTGCGCGGTTTCTCGAAGTAGACCCGCATGACGATGAACAGCGTGTCGGAGACCTCCCCGGCCAGCGTTCTCAGGCGGTTGGCATAGTCGATCGCCGCCTTCGGATCGTGGATGGAGCAGGGGCCGACCACGACCATCAGGCGGTGATCCTTCCCGTCCAGAATGTCGCTGACGGTCCTGCGGGCGGACGCCACGGTCTCGTGGGCGGCATCCGAGACCGGGATGCGCGCCTTGAGGTCAGCCGGCGTCACCAGGACTTCCTGGGATTCGACGTTGAGGTTGCTCAGGCCGTTGGCGGACATGTCTGCTTGCACTGCTGTTCCGTTCATCTGGTTTTCCGGGAGGCGGATTGTACCGCAGCCAGCCGGGGAATCATGACTGCAGGGGTCTATCGCGGTGATAGGCCGCACGGGTGCCCCGCGCGGCCGACCCGGCGCCGCCCGGTCAGTGCCGCATGAACCCGTCGGGGAGCATGTTGACCCGGTCATCCATGATGAAGTTCAGGTCCGGCGACAGGATGCGCGTGTAGCGGTCGAAGTACAGGAACTGCTTCAGGAGCAGGGCGAACTCGCGCGGGAAGCGGATCCCGTGCCGTTCGCCCAGCGCGACGATGTCCAGCATGACGCGGTTGATGTCGTCCTCGTTCACGTCGCCGGTCATCAGGTTGTCCGGGTCGAAGTAGTTGAAGCGCTTGTAGAGCTGCTCCAGGTCGTCCGCCAGCCGGTCCACGTCGACCTTTTCCTTGGTGATGCCGATAGTCGCCATGGAGCGCGCCATGGTCGGGAAATCGCCCATGGCGATCGAGGTCATGAAGGAGGCCATGGCGGTCCACGTCTCCTTGCGGATGCGGCCGACGATGCCGAAGTCGATGAAGCCGATGCGGCCGTCGCGCAGCACCATCAGGTTGCCGGCATGCACGTCGGCGTGGAAGAACTCGCAGCCCATCAGCGAGTCGAACCAGGTGTTCATCGCGGTGATCAGCGTGAATTCCGGGTTGTCGGAGTACTTGCGGATGCTCTCCAGGTCGGTCAGCGGCACGCCGTAGAGGCGCTCCATGGTCAGCACGCGCATCGCCGAGGCGTGCTCGTAGACTTTCGGCACCACCGCGTCGCGGTTGCCGGACTCCTCCAGGAAACGGGCGAAGATCTCGAGGTTCTTCGCTTCCTTGTAGAAGTCGCACTCCTCCATCATCGTCTTCTGGATTTCCTCGACGATGCCGGACAGCGATGCCCGCGCCGTCTGCGGGGCGATTTTCTCGAGGATGCGCGCCGAGACGTACAGGAAGTTCAGGTCGGTCAGCAGGATGTTCTCCACGCCCGGCTTCTGCACCTTGATCACCACGTCCTCGCCGGTGACCAGGCGCGCGGCGTAGACCTGCGCGATGGACGCCGAGGCGAGCGGTTCCGGGTTGATCTCGGCGAAGACCGTCTCGAGCGGTACGTCCAGTTCCTCCCGGATGACCTTCTCCATGACCGGGAACGGCAACGGCCTGGTCTGGTCGAGGCAGCCCTGGAACTCCTCCACGTACTCCAGCGGGAAGATCGACGGCGAACTGGCGATGAACTGGCCCAGCTTGATGTAGGTGGAACCGAGGCGCTCGAAGGTCTGGCGCAGGAGTTTCGGCGCGGGCGGGCGATTGCCCAGCAGCCAGCGCACGCCGGTGTCGGCGAGTACGCCGCTGGTCTGCATGACGCGCAGCGCGCCCTTGATGGAATGGCTGGCGAGTTTCAGCTTGCTCATGGTCGGGCAGTTCCCCAATCTGGATTCGGCAATGGCCGAAAAAACAGCGCATTATAATGTGAGATCAGGGTCATCGGCGTGACATTTCACGCCACGCCTGCGTGCCTGCCGGACAGGCTCGGCCTGTGAGCCCGGGCTTACTTATAATGAGCGCCATGAACAAGAAAACGCGTCCCCAACCCACGCTGGTTGTATCGATCACCTCCAGCGCCCTGTTCGACCTGGCGGAGGGGGACCGCGTCTACCGGGAGGAGGGCCTGGCCGCCTACGCCGCCTGGACCCGCGACCACGAAAACGAGGTGCTGGAACCGGGCGAGGCGTTTCACCTCGTGCGCAAGCTGCTGGGTATCAACGACCGCCTGGAGGGGCCACCGCGCGTGGAGGTGATCCTGCTGTCGCGCAATACCGCGGACACCGGGCTGCGGGTGTTCAACTCGATCGAGCACCATGGCCTGAACATCACCCGCGCCGCGTTCTGCGGCGGGCAGAGCCCGCACCGGTACGTCTCCGGCTTCGGCAGCCACCTGTTCCTCTCCACCGACCCGAGCGACGTGCGCCAGGCGCTGCTGGCCGGTCACGCTGCCGCGACCATCCTCGGCAAGCGCGCCCGGGCCTGCGAAACCGAGGAACTGCGTTTCGCCTTCGACGGCGACGCGGTGCTGTTCTCGGACGAGGCTGAGCGGGTCTTCAAGACCGAAGGGCTGGAGGCCTTCACCAACAGCGAGAGGGCGGCCGCGCGCACGCCCCTGCAGGGCGGGCCGTTCAAGCCCTTCCTGGCCGCGCTGCAGAAAATCCAGGCCGAGTTCCCGCGCGAGAACTGCCCGATCCGCACCGGCCTGTTCACCGCGCGGTCCGCACCGGCGCACGAACGGGTGATCCTCACGCTGCGCAGCTGGCAGGTGCGCATCGACGAATCGCTGTTCCTCGGTGGCATGCCCAAGGCCGAGTTCCTGCGCGCCTTCAATGCCGACGTCTTCTTCGATGACCAGCCCATGCACTGTGACCTGGCGCGCGAGCACGTCGCCACCGGGCACGTGCCCCATGGCGTCGCCAATCAGGAGCCGGCCGCCTCGGACTGATCCCGGGGCGGGAACGTCAGCTCGGCGAGCCGCGCGCCGGCGTCCTCGAGAATCTGCGACACCGAGTGCGCGCCGGCCTTCAGCAGTCTTTTTTCCTCGTCGGCGTCGAGGGCGAACACGCTGATGCGGGCATGCGGCGCATGGGCGCGTATCGCCCGGACCGCCAGTTCGCGGGCCCCCACGCCGGGCAGGGTCACGACGACGCTCTGCAGGTCCTGCAGCGGCAGTGCCCGCCAGAGCGCGGTGTCGCGCGCGTCGGCGCAGTGGACCTGCCAGCCTGCCTCGGCGTGCTGTGAGACGACGACCGGGTCGCTGTCCAGGCCCACCGGCCCCGCATGGCGCCCGGCAAGCAGCCGGTAGGCGGCCGAGCCGGTCCTGCCGAGCCCGACCACCAGGTGCCGGCAGGGCGCTTCCAGGTTGATCGGTGAACCGGCGGTCTTCGGCGTTTCGCGAATGTCGATCTGGTCCAGTGCGCCGGAGAGCCGGTCGTACAGGTGCAGCACCAGCCGGTTCACGGGCAGGTTGATGGCGAAGGAGAGCACCGTCGCCAGCGCCAGCACACCGAGGTAATCGGCACTGAGCAGGCCGGCCTGGTGGGCGGCGAGTCCACCCACCAGCGTGAATTCGCTGTAACTGGTGAGCGTGGCGCCGGTGATGAATGCGCTGCGGCGCGGCATGTGCAGGAGGGACAGCAGGGAGTAGAAGAGAATGGCCTTGAAGGGCAGCACGAGCAGGATCAGGCCGGCCCAGTACAGCGCTTCCATGCTGGGCAGCCCGACCATGCCGACCTTGAGGAAGAATCCGACCAGCAAAATCTCCTTCAGGCTCCAGACGTGGCGGGCCAGTTCATCCTCCCGCGGATGATTGGCCACCAGTGCGCCGGCCACCAGTGCGCCAAGTTCGGCGCTGAGCCCGGCGTGGTGGAACCAGGCGGACAGGCCGAGCACCAGCGCCGCCAGGTAGAGCAGCAGCAGGTCCGGAGTGCGGCTCCAGTCCAACAGCCGGCGCAGCAGTGGTGTGGCCAGCAACAGCAGCGGCAGCAGCAGCAGCAGGGCCGGTTCGAAGTGGGCGCTGCCGGTGAAGGCGAGCAGGGCCACGGCGACCAGGTCCTGCAGGATGAGTATGCCGATGGCGACCCGGCCGTGGGTGGAGCCCAGTTCGTCGCGCGCTTCCAGGTCCTTCGCGGCGATCACGGTGCTGGACAGGCTCAGCAGCAGGCCCAGGTAAATGGCCGGTTTCCAGGCGAGTTCGAAGGCCAGGCAGGTAATGACGAAGATCGTGGTGCTGATCAGCAGGTGCAGGCCGCCGCCGGCCCATACCTCGCGGCGCGCCAGCGTCTTCGGGTTGAGGTGCATGCCGACCGTGAACAGCAGGAACAGCACGCCGAGCAGGCTCGCGTGTTCCAGCAGGATGCTGACTTCATGCCCCCGGAAGCCGAGGAACCAGCCGGCCATGAGATAGCCGACGAAGACCGGCAGGCGGCACTGCTGGGCTGCAAGACCGCAAATGTACGCCAGCACCAGCCAGCCCAATTCCATCATCGCAGACTGACTTCCTTTTCAGACTCCCCGGACAGGAGAGAGCTTAGAAGAATGCGTACTTCATCCCAAGTCCGAACAGGATGCTGGCGAGCAACGGCTGCAGCAGCCGGTTGGGCAGGCGGGTGCCGACCCAGGTGCCGACCACGATGGCCGGCAGCGAGCCGACCAGCAGGGCGGCCAGCAGGGACCAGTCGACGTTGCCCAGGGCCACGTGACCGAGGCCCGCGACCAGGGTGAGCGGTACCGCGTGGGCAAGGTCGGTGCCGACGATGTGAATGGACGGCAGGCGCGGATAGAGGATGAGCAGGATGGCTGTGCCGATGGCGCCGGCGCCCACCGAGGACAGCGTCACCATCGCGCCCAGCACGATCCCCATGATGACGGTCAGCTTGCCGGCGTTGCGCAGCGCCCAGTTGTAATTCTCCGGTGCGGTGTCCGGCGCCTGCTGCAGCCGGGACCGGAACAGGATCACCAGCGAGGTCAGGATCAGCATGAAACCGAGCGCGACGGTGAGGACGTGCCCGTAGGCGCTGCCGTCCGGGAAATAGCGATGCAATACCCACACGGTGAGCAGCGACGCCGGGATGCTGCCGGCGGCCAGCAGGACCACCACCCGCCAGTGGATGGTGCTCTGCCGGTGATGCATGGCGACGCCGCCGGACTTGGTGATGGCGGCGTAGAGGAGGTCGGTGCCGACCGCTATGTGGGGCGGGAAACCGAACAGGAGCAACAACGGGGTCATCAGCGAGCCACCGCCGATCCCGGTCAGGCCGACCGCAAACCCGACCGCCGCGCCGGCCAGCACGTACAAGACAAAATCCATTATTGGCGGGCGCCCGGCAGCCGGTCTGGTGATGGTAAATCTAGCGATTTCGCCCTATTCTGAAAAAGAATAATTGATTCTATTTATATTCCATTAGGTACCAGTCAGGGCCGCCCCGCATGAAACTCCAGCAGCTCAAGTACATCTGGGAAGTCGCCCACCATGAGCTGAACGTCTCCGCCACCGCGCAGAGCCTCTACACCTCGCAGCCCGGTATCAGCAAGCAGATCCGCATGCTCGAGGACGAGCTCGGCGTGGAGATCTTCGCCCGCAGCGGCAAGCACCTGACGCGCATCACGCCGGCCGGCGAGGTCATCCTGCGCATCGCGGGCGAAATCCTGCGCAAGGTGGACGCCATCCGGCAGGTCGCGCAGGAGTACAGCGACGAGTCCAAAGGCAGCCTCTCGATCGCCACCACGCACACGCAGGCGAGATACGCGCTGCCCGGCGTCATCACGCGCTTCACCGCGAATTACCCGGACGTGTCCCTGCACATGCACCAGGGCACGCCGATGCAGATTTCCGAGATGGCCGCCGACGGCACGGTGGATTTCGCCATCGCCACCGAGGCGCTGGAGCTGTTCAGCGACCTGGTGATGATGCCCTGCTACCGCTGGAACCGCTGCATCCTGGTGCCGAAGGATCACGCGCTCGCGCAGGTTTCGAAGCTGCAGTTGAAGGATGTCGCGAGCTACCCGCTGGTGACCTACGTGTTCGGGTTCACCGGCCGTTCGAAACTGGACGAGGCATTCCTGAAGGAGGGGCTGGCCCCCCGCGTGGTGTTCACTGCCACCGACGCGGACGTCATCAAGACCTACGTGCGCCTCGGCATCGGTGTCGGCATCGTCGCGCGCATGGCCTACGACCCGACGGAAGACAGCGACCTGGTGGCGCTCGACGCCAGCAGGCTGTTCGAGGCCAGCACCACCAAGATCGGCTTCCGCAAGGGTACCTTCCTGCGCCGCTACATGTACGACTTCATCGAACTGTTCGCGCCGCACCTCACCCGCGCGGTGGTCGACGAGGCCTGCGACCGTCACCTGCACGGGGAACTGGAGGGCATGTTCGACAGGTTCGAACTGCCGGAGATGTGAGCCGCAGGCCTCGCGGGGGCCTGTTGAGCGTCATCGTGTAGGTAAGGCTTCAGCCTTACAGGACCTTGCAGAGAATTGTCAGACTGAAGTCTGACCTGCAGCCTGACACGCACCTGCCGCTTTATTTCTCGATGTTGACCGCGTGCAGCCCGCACTCGGCCTGGGTGGCTTCCTCCCACCACCAGCGGCCGGCACGCTCGTGCTCGCCCGGGCGGACCGGGCGGGTACAGGGCTCGCAGCCGATGCTGATGTAGCCGCGTTCGTGCAAAGCGTTGTAGGGAATTTCCTGCAGCGTGATGTAGTCCCAGACCTGCTTCGAACTCCAGCCCGCCAGCGGGTTGAATTTCACCAGTCCGGGGTCACGGTCGCCGCCGAGCGGGTCGATCTGCACGACCGGGACTTCCGCGCGGGTCGGGCTCTGGTCGCGGCGCTGGCCGGTGATCCAGGCGTCCAGTTCGGAGAGCTTGCGCTTCAGCGGCTGCACCTTGCGGATGCCGCAGCATTCCTTGTGGCCGTCGGTATAGAAGCTGTACAGGCCTTTTTCCCGCACCAGTTTCTCCAGGGCCTGCGTGTCCGGCGCGGTGACCTCGAAGCGGATCCGGTCGCCGTAGTGTTCACGGACCTTCTCGATGAACTGGTAGGTCTCGGCGTGCAGGCGGCCGGTGTCCAGGCTGAACACGTGCACCGGCGTGCTGCTGACCTGGGTGGCCATCTCGATGAGCACCACGTCCTCCGCACCGCTGAAGGAGACGGCGACCTTCCCGTGGTTTTCGAGGGCGTGACGGATGATCTCCTTGGGACCCTTGCTGCCCAGTTCGCTGGCCAGGTCCTGGATCGTGGCGTTGATGCTGCTCATGGCGGTTGTCACCCAGTGGATGGAATTTCGGGGCGCGCAGCATAGCAAAAAGGTCGCTGAATATGAAAAGAGCAGAACGGAATAAGCCGTGATTCCGTTGTACTCGGCCCGGGCAGCGGCTAGAGTGGCGCCGTCCTGAAGTGGAGGTGTGCGGATCATGGAAATAGCCTGTCTCGACCTGGAAGGGGTTCTCGTGCCCGAGATCTGGATCGGGGTGGCCGAGCGCACCGGGGTGGCGGAACTGCGCGCCACGACGCGGGACGTGCCTGACTACGACGAACTGATGCGGTTCCGGCTCGACCTGCTGGACCGGAACGACCTGCGCATGCCGGTCATCCAGGAGGTCATCGCCGGCCTCACGCCGCTCGAGGGGGCAGGGGCCTTCCTGGACTGGCTGCGGGAACGGTTCCAGGTCGTGATCCTGTCCGATACCTACTACGAGTTCGCCGCGCCGCTGATGCGCCAGCTCGGCTACCCGACCCTGCTGTGCCATCGCCTGTCCGTCGATGCGGACGGGCGCATCACGGATTACCACCTGCGGCAGAAGGATCCCAAGCGGGCGTCGGTGCAGGCATTCCACGGGTTGAAATACCGCGTGATCGCCGCCGGGGATTCCTACAACGACACCTCCATGCTGCAGGAGGCGGATGCCGGCATCCTCTTCCGCGCGCCGGACAACGTGATCAGCGAGTTCCCGCAGTTCCCCGCGGTGCACGAGTACGCCGACCTGCAACAGGCCTTCGCCAGGGCGAGCGTGCGCGAGATTTCCTAGTCGGCCAGTTCCCGGTACAGGCCCATCAGCATGCCGGCGGTCGCGCCCCAGATGCGCTGCTCTTCCCAGAACGTCTCGTAGTAATGGCGCAGGTAGCCCGCGTAGCGGCTGGCCTGCAGGCGGTAGTTGGCAGGGTTCATGAGGTGCTCGAGCGGCACGTTGAGGATGGCCGCGACCTCGCCGGCGTCGAGTACGAAATTCATGTCCCGGTGGGACCGGGGCGTGAAGGCGATCACGGGCGTCACGCGAAAGCCGGTGACGGTGTAGTAGTCGCCGATCGTGCCGAGCACCTCCAGGTCCGCTTCGCCTGACAGGCCGATCTCCTCCTCGGCCTCGCGCAGCGCCGTGGCGATGCAATCCCGGTCCGATCCTGACCTGCGGCCACCCGGAAAGCTGATCTGCCCCGGGTGATGGCGCAGGTGCTCGGTGCGCCGGGTCAGGGTCACGCCCAGCCCGCCCGATTCGCGCGTCAGCAGCACCAGCACGGCAGCCGCCTGCGCGCTGCGCGCGACGGCCTCGTTCTCCTCCACTTCGGCCGGGTTGATGATCGCGTGCCGGGGCGCGTCCACAGCGCCCAGCGCCGTGGCGATGGTATCCAGCGTCGGCCGGATCGCGGGCCGGCCGAGCGTGCTGGCCAGTGCTTCCCGTTTCATGCGTCCTGCAGCCCGCGGAGGATGCCGTCGATCTTGTCGTGCGCTTCGCGGAACTCCGCATCGCAATCGGAATCCGCGACGATCCCGCCGCCGCCCCGGCAACTGGCGGTGCCGCGCTCCACCAGCACCGAGCGGATCAGGATGCTGCTGGCCAGTCCGCCATCCGCCCCCAGCACGAACTGCGTTCCGCAGTAGGTGTGCCGCGCACCGGTTTCCAGCTCGTCGATGATTTCCATCGCGCGCCGCTTCGGCGCGCCGGTGATCGAGCCACCGGGCAGGCAGCCGGCCAGCAGTTGCAACGGCGTGACGTCATCACGCAAACGGCCCGTGACCGTGCTGACCAGGTGATGCACCGCCGGGAAGCTCTCAACAGCGAACAAGTCCGGCACCCGCACCGAACCGGTCTCGCAGTAGCGGCCGAGGTCGTTGCGCAGCAGGTCGACGATCATGAGATTCTCGGCGCGGTCCTTCTCGGACGCTGCCAGTTCCGCGCGCAGGTGCCGGTCCTGCTGGGGGTCGTCATGACGCGGGCGGGTGCCCTTGATCGGGCGGGTGCGGACCGCGCGCCCCTGCACCGAGACGAATTCCTCCGGGCTGAAGGACAGCAGGCTGGCGGTGCCGGTGTGCAGGTACGCGGCGTACGGCGGAGTGCCGCCGGCGACGGCGCGCAGCCAGCCCGTCATGGGATTGCCATCCGCCGGCGCGCGGGTCTCCACGGACAGGTTGGCCTGGTAGCAGTCGCCGGCCACGATGTAGGACTGCAGTCGTCGGAACGCCTCCCGGTAGGCCGCCCGGTCCACGGCACTGAACGGACCGCAGCGAAATGCGGGACGGTCCGTCCGCGCACCGGCTTCCTGCAGCTTCCTGTGGATCCCGTTCCGGCGCATGGTGGAGACCTGTCCGGCGAATTCCAGGTCCGAGCCGTGTTGACGCCAGTCATAGACGCCGGCCCAGGCCAGCGGGGCTACGGACGCGGCCGGGTGGCGGCTGCGTACGCCCAGGTGCCTGCGGCCGAAATCATAGGAAAGGTAGCCCGCCAGGAACAGGCCGGGCGCGGTGCGTCCGGTCATGCCGGTGGCGGCGGCCTGCAATCGGTCGATGAAGTTTTGCGCATCTTCCCGCGAAGCGCCCGGAGCTTCGTCGAACTGCAGGGTCTGCACCGGGTCCATCGAAAACGAACCGGCATAGCGGCCCCAGCCGGTGGCCTCGCCGGGCAACCAGAGCGCGCCGGGCTCCAGCGCGCACTGGCTGGCGAGCTGCGCGGCGCTGCGCGCAGCGGTGTCGCAGGGGTCCTGCAAGGGGCGATGTCCGCTTCGGCCGTGGAGCCGGTGATTGTCGGGCAGGCTGGAGGCCATCGCAAATGGCCTGCCATACTGGTACGCGAAGAGGCTGAATCCTGAATTCCACATGTCGCGAACCCGCAGGCTCGCTTCCAGGTTGATTCCCGGACGGGAGGAAACCGGCGCGCTGCTGATCCGGACCAAGCTGGCGCCACCGGTTGCACCGGACCCCTGCATTGCCCGCGAGGTGTTGTTGCAGCCGCTGCGCCGCGATGACCGCTGGCGGGTCCTCCTCGTGCGTGCACCCGCCGGTTACGGCAAGAGCGAACTGCTGCGGCAGGTCTTCGCGGAGGAGTCCATCGACGCCGCCCACCGCGCCTGGCTGGAACTGGACCACGAGGACGACGACCCGCGCCGCCTGTTGCGTTACCTCGCCGCGGCGCTCGCCCGTGCCGGCCTGCTCAAGGCAAAGGCGCCCGAGTGGGCGCCGCTGCTGTCCGGCGAGGTGGAACGCGCGCGGCACTTCGATCAGGTCACCGCCCTGCTGACGTCACTGCAGGAACCGCTGCTGCTGGTCTTTGACGCCTGCGAGCGCATGCGCGAGCCGGCTTCCTGGGAACTGCTCGCACAGCTGGCGCACTACCTGCCGGAATCGGTGCGCGTGGTGTTCGCCAGCCGCAACGAGATTCCGATCCCGTTCTCGCGCGAGCGGGTGACGCCCGGATTCATGGCGCTGGATGCGCGCGCGATGCGCGCCAGCGCAGCTGAGGCTGGAGAGCTGCTGAAACTGCTCGAACTGGAGAAAGAGGAGGCGGACCTGTTGCGCCGCCGCTGCCAGGGCTGGTGGCACGGTCTGCGCCTCGGTGCGCGCGCGGTCCTGAACGTCGATGCCGACGACCGTGCGCAGGAGCTGGAAAGCTTCACCGGCACGCACCCGGTGCTGGTCGAGTATTTTCGCCGGGACGCCTGTCCGTCCGATCCCGCCACCAAGCGGCTCATCGAGGTCGCGGCCGTCCCCGAGCGCACCAACCAGGGGCTGTTCGACCGCCTGCACGAGAAGGGCGCGCATGCCGTCGCGCTGGAGAAACTGCTGGAGCAGGCGCCGTTCTTCCTGGCCACCGAGGAGCACGGCTGGTACCTGCCGCACCCGCTGTACGCCGAATTCCTGCGCGCCGAGCTGGCAGCACGTGATGCCGAGTCGTTGCGGCGCATGCATATCGAGGCCGCCAACTGGCTCAGCAGCCACGGGCACGTCGAGGCGGGCGTGCGGCACGCGCTGCACGTCGGCGACGATGCGCTCGCGCTCGGCTTCATCAACCGCTGTTACGACGACCTGGTCGACCAGGGGCAGCTCGAGACGCTGTCGCTCTGGCGCAGCCTGCTGCCGGACGATTTTGTCAGCCGTTACCCGCTGGTGGCGCTGCTGTGGGGCTGGGAACTGCTGGTGCACGGCAAGGGCACGGAGGCCGTCTCGCTGGCCCGCAAGGTGCGCGAGGTCCTGCTGCACAGCGGGCTCGCACCGGGCAGCGACCAGTTGGTGCAGGAGGTCGCACGGGCCGACACGCTGCTGGCCGCGGCCCGGCTGACCCAGGGCGACGTCGGGTCGGACACCGCTGCGGTGGCGGGTTCGGACCAATGCCGTACCGGCATCGTGGCGCTGGCATGGGCGCAGCAGGAAAGCTGGCGGGGCTGCCAGGACGCGGAAAGGGAGGCGCTGGCGCTGGCCGCCGAACGCCAGGTGCAGACGGCGAGCCAGTTCCTGGCGGTGCTCGGCGATACCATGCGGGCGCGGCAGTTTTTCCTTGCCGGGGACCTGGAAAGCGCGCTGGGACTGGCGCGGCTTTGCGAGCGGCGCGTGGAATCCGACCAGGAACGGCGGCTGCTGGGCCGCGTCTCCTGGCTGGTGCAGCTGGAAGTGCTGTGGGAACGCAACGAGGCCGGTGACCAGGCCGTCGCCCTCCAGGCCACGCTGGAGACGCCGCACCCGCTGCGCCCGGCGTTGCAGGCGGTGGAGGGATGGTGCCTGCTCGCGGACATGCTGAGCGCGCAGGGCGAGCACGCCCGTGCGCGCTCGGCGCTGCGCAGCGTGCGATCCCGCTTCCACGCCGAGCCGCTGCTGCGCATGCTGTACGCCACCGAGATTCGCGTCGCGATCGCCAGCGGCGAACTGCGGGATGTGGACGCGCTGGCGCGAGCGGCGGGCCTCGATCACTGCAGCGAGGACGAAGCGTGGTCACCGGCGTGGCACCACAGCATGGTCGCGGCCGCGCAGGTGGCCCTGGTGCGGGGCGCCGCCGGGCAGGCGCTGGCCCTGCTGCATCGCCTGCAGGCCGCGGTGCCGTCCTGGCGTGCACTCGACCTGGCCCGCCTGCTGGCGCTGGAGTGCGTGGCCCTCTACGCGGACAACCAGCAGCAAACGGCAGTGGACGGCCTGCTGCGCCTGCTCCGGCAGGGTGCGCGGGTCCACCTCGTGCGCACCTTCCTCGCCGGCGGTCCTGTACTCGAGCAGATGCTGCGGATGCTGTTCACCGGCGAGAAACTCTCCAGTGCGCCGATGGGCATGTACGTGAACCGGTTGCTGGAGGCGTTCGCACGGGAGACGCCGGCCCGGCCCGCGAGCGCAAACGACAGTCGCGTGGCCGAACCTGTCGAAAAACTGACCGATCGCGAAAGCGAGGTCCTGCAGATGGTGGCGGACGGGCATTCCAACCAGGAGATCAGTGAGAAACTTTTTCTCTCGATCGGGACCATCAAGTGGCACCTGCACAACATTTACGACAAGTTGATGGTGCGCAACCGGACGCAGGCGGTGAAGCGCGCGCGTGAACTGAACTGGATGCAGTGATCCGTGCGTTGGGTTGGCGGTGAAATTCTAAAGCGCGAGGGTTCCGCTGCAAATTGCGGATAATTCTCCGGATTCCGGCATTCCGGACGCTCCATTTTGTTTCCTGCTTCGTCTATATTTAGCGGGACCTGCGAACCGCGGAGCTGCTTCCTCTTGCCGATCCGCCCATTTTCACCAGGTCCCCAGACACAGATGTCCGTCGCGCAAGGGAATGCCAGGGTGCGGCGATCGATCCAAACCATTGATGCGCACTGAACCAGAGGCAGCTAATGAGTAAAAAGACACCGATTGGCAAGGTTTCCTTTTATACGGGAAGCGTTGTGGCTCGGAGCGTGGATGGCGAAGAGCGCCAGCTGCAGGTCGGTGACGCGGTTTACCTCGGCGAAACCATCTGGACGGAGGAGCTGAGCACGGTCGCCATCGACTTCGTCGATGGTTCGCGCAAGGGACTCGCCAGCGAGTCGCGGGTCGTGCTGGACGGCAAGGAATTCACCGTGACGGCGCGCCAGGCCGCCGTGGCCGAAGCAGCGGCCGCCGCGGAGGAGGAGGCGCCAGCCACGGTTGCCGAGGCGGAGGAGGAGCGGGAGCAGCCGGCCGTCGTCGAGACCGGAATGCCCGCGCCGGCCGGGGCGCCGGTTACCGAGGCGGAAGCCGAAGCCGAAGCCGAATACGAAGCCGAGGTCGCGGCGGACGAAGCGGACATCGTCGTGGATGTGGACATGGACGCCGAAGTGGAACCCGAAACCGCGCCGGAGGCCGAGGTTGCGGCCGCCGCGGAGGACGAATCCGCCGCCGCCGAAGAGCCCGTGGTGGAAGCGGACGAGGACGAGGACGTGATGGCCGCGCTGCGCGCGGTCGCCGAAGAGGATGCCGCAACGCAGGAGCCGGCGCCGGAAGCCGCGGCGCCCGGCCAGCCGCTGGAGCAGGACATCAGCCAGATCGTGCAGGCCTCCTTGCAGTCCCTCGGAGGCGAGGAACAGGCTGCGGCCGCCGCGCCCGGCGGCCTCGAGGATGTCGTTGCCAATGTCATGGTCGACCTGCAGCTCGGCGAACAGAACGAGGTTCCGGACGCGGCACTGCTGCAAAGCATGGTGCAGGGTGTGCTCGGTAATTCCCTGCGCGCGTCGCCCGACCAGTTTCCGACCGCCCAGCAGATCGGCGACGCCCTCGTGGGTGTGCTGGCAAGCCTGCCGCGCCGGGAACACGGGCTGCCGGACGCCGGCGCCTTCCGGGGCGCGGTGCAGGGTGTGCTCGGCGGTGCGCTGCCGCTCGGCGAGAACAAGCAGGTGCGGCGGGACTGTATCGCGTCCGCCGTCGACGGTGTGCTGCGGGCCGTACCGCAGTCCGACAAGGGCCTGCCCGGCCCCGAGGTGCTGGAGCGGGTCCTCTGCGCGGTGCTGGATGCGCCCGGGATGCGCCGCGGCGCGCCGGACCCGGCGCCACTGGCGAACACGGCTGCCGGGGTCGGCGACGGTGTGCGGCAGTTCCGTGAACACTGCGGCGACCAGCGGCCCCTGACCGCCGGCCAGATTGGCGGGCTGGCGCTGGGCATCCTGCACGGCAAGACGGCACTCCAGCTGGACGGCACGTTGGCTGACCGTTTCCTGACCAATGCCCTGCGCGGCCTGGTGCCGCTGCTGGGCGACCAGCCGCTGCCCGCGCCGGCAGAACTGCAGGCGCTGGTGCACGCGCTGCAGGGTGGTGACCTGGATCTCGCGGAAGATGGCGTGTCACCGGTTCCCGCGCTGGTGGAATCCGCCGTCTCCTCGGCGCTTGCCGCGCTGCCGGACGAGGAAAGCGTACAGCATGGCGAGCACCTGACCGCAGTGATCGGTGCCGCGCTGCAGGGCGTGACCACGCACGACGAACAGGGCGTGCCCGACCCGCGGGTCGTGGGCGCCGCACTGCGTGGCGTGCTGCCCGCCGTACGCAAGGGACGCAAGGCTTCCATGCTGCCGGAACCAACGGTATTCCGCTGCGTGCTCGACGCCATCCTGCTGGCGGGCCTGCGCCGCGGCGAGAACGGCCTGCCATCCATCCCCGCGATTCGCGGCGCGCTGGCCGGCATCCTCGGGGGTCTCGAGGACAGCAGCGCCATGCTCGGCGCGCCGAAGACTTTCGAAGAGGCCGTGCAGGTGCTGCTGGGCGGCAAGCTGCCAACCGCCGACGATGGCGCGCCCGAGGCGGAGGTGGTGCGGCACGCCCTGGCCGGGGTGCTCGGCGGCGTGCGCGCGGCCGGGGCGCTGGACGCACAGACGGCGCGCTGGTCGGTGCAGGGCGTATTGCGCGGCTGCCTGACGCTCAACCGGGACACCCGCCTGCCGGACCAGCTGTCGATCCGCCGCGCGCTGGAAGGTTTCGGCGCCGCCGCGCTGGAGACCGGTTACGCCGGCCGGCTCGCCGACGGTTACCCGGAGAATGCCGGGCTGCAGACCGGCCTGCTGGGCATCCTGCGTGGCGGGTTACTGGAGGACGCCACGACGGTACCGACGGCCGCGGTGATCACCCAGGCCAGCCGGGACCTCGTCGCGGCACTGACACCGGAAGGTGATGGACCGCTGCCACCCGAACGCCTGATCGAGGGCGGCCTGCGGGCGCTGTTCAGCGGCGGTTTCCGGCAGCACGAGTCGTTTTATGACGCCGACAACCTGCGCAGTGCACTGCAGGCCGTGCGCGCCGGGATGCCCGTGGACGTGCACGATTCCGCCTTTGCCGGCGCCTACCGGTCCATCGTCCAGGGGGTGCTCGGCGCCCCGCTGAAGGATGGGAAGGGCGCGGTCGACACCGCCGCGCTGCAGACCTTCGTGGACGCCATCTGCCACCACGAGAAGGGGTACCCGGGCCGGCCCGCGCCACAGATTCTCAGCAACTCCATCACCGCGTCCCTGTTCGGCGGGGTGGATCCGACCGCCGCGGCCGTGGGCAGCGAGGGCATCGGCGCCAGCCTGAACGCGATCCTCGAAGGGCTGCAGATGAACGACGGCAACGAGCCCTCGCGCGTGCACCTGGTGGCGAGCCTGCAGGGGCTGCTGGGCGGCCAGCTGCCCGGCGCGCCGGCGTCCGAGGCGCGCACCCGCGCCGTCGACACGGCCCTGTCCGGTGCGCTCGCGGTATTGCCGCAGAGTGGCTCCGGCACGCCCCAGCCATCGGTCTTCGCGGGCGCCATCATGGGCGTGATCGGCAGGCTGCCGGTCGGCTCCGCCGCGGTGGCGCTGCCCGACGTGCTCGCCGCGCACCTGCGCGGCATCTGCGCGGCGCTGCCGGAAGCGGCCATGGACGAAACCGGGTTGCCGGTGAATGGCCTGCTGGACAGCTGCTTCGACGGGGTCCTGCACGGCCCGCTGCCACGCTCCACGAGCGGTGCGTATTCCGCCAGCACGCTCGAGCACGTGCTGCGCGGCGCGCTGGGCGGCTTCTTCCGTGACGCCGGCGCCTGTTCGCCGACGGCGCTGCAGCGCATCGTCACCGCGTTGCTCGAGCACCGCATCCCGGTCGACGCCTCGGGCCTGTTCGGCGCCGGTTCGATCGCGCCGGTGGTTCGCGGCGTGCACGCTGCCCTGCGCAGCGACGAGCAGGATTTCAAGGGCGACCTGCTGCAGGCGGCGGTATCCGGCATCCTGGCGGGCGGTTTCCAGGTCAACGAGGCGGGCGTTCCCGGGCCGGAAGCGATCGAACTCGCATTCAACGGCATGCTGTCCGGCATGGTCAGCGGACCGGACCAGTTGCCTGCGGCCGGCGAACTCGAATCGGTCGTGCGTGGTGTGCTTGCCGGCGGACTGCGCTTCACCGAAGCTGGTCATCCCCCGATCCCGGCCGTTCGCACCGCCCTGCAGGGGCTGCTCGCCGGGCTGCCCGGCGCGCACGGCACGCTGCCGTCCCCGGATGTACTGCAGACGCTGGTGCGCGGTCTGCTGGCCGGTGGCCTCGCACGTGACCCGGATGCATTGCCCTCGCGCAACGCGCTGGGCGCGGTGGTGCAGGGGCTGGTGGCGGCGCTGCCCGCCGCGGTGCGCGGTCTGCCCGATCCGGACATCGTCTCCGCGCTGGCGGCCGGGGTGCTGGGTGGCGGACTGGACCCGGTCTCGGATCCGCGCGCGACCAGCGACGGCATCAATCGCGTGGTGACGGGGCTGCTGGAAGGTTTCTCCGGCCGCGCCGGCGTGCTCATCGATCCGCAGCGGCTGGAGGCCCTGGTTTCAGGCACCCTGTGCGGCGGTCTCTCCTGCGTGTCCGCGGAACCGCCGGGCGCCGGGGTCATCGAGAAATGCGTACGCGGCGTGTTCAGCGTGGCCGAGATGTCCCAGGGCGAGGAAGAAGCCGCGATCGTGCGCGAGCACCTGCTGCGCGGCGTGCTCGGCGGTGGCTTCGAGAACACCGGGCAGGACGCGCTGCCGGACGTCGCCTACATCCAGCACGTCGTCTCTTCGGCGCTCAATGGCATCGTCGACGGCGAGGGTCTCGTGCCCGAGCCCGCCGTCCTCGAACCGGTGGTGCGTGGCGTGTTCGCCGGCGGCCTGCGTCCGGGCGCCTCGGGCCTGCCGGAAGTCTCCGTCATCGCCGTGGCCGCCGAGGGCGTGCTGCGGGCGCTGCCCGACGGCAGCCTGGAAGAGCCCGCCATCCTGCAGGCGGCCCTGCAGGGACTGATGGGCAGTTGCCTGCCGGTGGATGGCAACGGTCTGTTCGGCGTGGAGACCGTCCGCCCCGTCTTCGAGGGGCTGCTGCGCGGCGCGCGCAATGCGGGGACCGATCCGTTCCAGTCCGACAGCCTTTGTGCGCTGGCGCGCGCGGCGCTGGGTGGTGGTGCGCCGGTCGGCCGCGACGGCATCCCCAACGCCGAACCGATCGAACTCGCCACCCAGGCGATGCTGGACGTCCTGCTCGTCACGGGCGAGGGTCCGGGCGAGGTCAGCGCCGAACTGGAGCCGGTCGTGCGCGGCATACTCGGCGGGGGGCTGGACCACGGCGTGCACGGCGTACCTTCCAGCGCCGCGATCTCCCATGCCCTGCGCGGCGTGCTCGCCGCGCTTCCCCGGAACAACACCGGCTGGCCGGAGACGGCCATGCTCTGCAGCGCCATCCGTGGCGTGGTGGGTGGACACCTGCCGCTGCAGGCGGACGGGACACCGGAGTCGCGCGGCCTGGCGATCGGCCTGGTCGGCGTTGCCGCCGCGCTGCCCTCCGGGGCTGAACGGGTGCCGCCGGCGCCCCTGCTGAGCCGCATCGTCCGCACCCTGCTGGGTGAGGGCCTGCCGCGCGAGGAGGGTGGCCTGCCACCGGTGGCGCACATCGCCGCCAGCTTCTCCGGCTTCATCGGCGGTCTGCCGGCCTCGGCGGTGCGCATCACCGGCAAGCAGCCGGTGCCGGAACCGCAGGTGCTCGAACAGTTGCTCGCCGGCGTGCTGGATCAACCGCTGCCGGGAGGCGCCGACGGCCTGCCCGAGTCGGCTACCGTCGCGCACGCGATGTGCGGCGCCCTGCGGGGCCTGCCGGTGCTCGGCAACGACGCGCATGGCGCGCAGACGCTGCGCGCGGCGATCCGTGGCGTGTTGCGGGACTCGCTCCCGGTATCGCCGCTGGGTGCGGTCAGCGAGGCAGCGATCAGCCGGTCGGTGTCCGGCATCCTGACCGCGCTGCGTCAGGAGCAGGCCGGGCAGGCGTCCGGCGCACTGCTCGAGGCGATCGCGCAGGGCGTGCTGGGCGGCGGACTCGATGTCATCGACGGTTACCTGCCGCACCCGGTGCCGGAAGTCATCGCGGAGTGCTTCGCCGGCCTGATCGACGGCTGCGCCTCGCTGGATTCCTCGCCGGTGCTGCTGGAGACACTGGTACGCGGGATGCTGCACGGGCAACTGCGTCCGCGCGATCCGACCGCCAAGATCAGCAACGTCATCCGTGGGCTCATCGGTGGCCTGCGGCTGGGCGAGGGCGTGCTGCCGGAGCCGCAGATCCTGGAGCACCTCATCCAGGGTGCGCTGGGCGGTGGCCTGGCCCGCCTCGGCACCCCGGACCCGGAAGTGTTCCGGCACGTCGTGCGCGCGGTACTGACCGGCCTGCCGGGCGACACGCGGGTGCCTTCTCCCGCGGTCCTGCAGAACGTGGTCCGCGGGGTGCTCGGCAAACCGGAGCCGGGTGCGCCGCCGCTGGATTCCGTGGCGATCTCGCGCGCCCTGCAGGGGGTGCTGGACGGGGTGCGGCTGGCGGAAGAACGCATCAACAGCCCGGAAATGATCCAGCGCTACCTGACCGGTGCGCTGGCCAGCCAGCCGGGAGGCAAGCTGCCGCCGCAGGCCCACATCCAGACCATCCTGCGCGCGCTGCTGGCGCGCGTGACCTCCGAAGGCGGCGCCGTCAGTGGCGCCGACGCGATGGAGCAATTCCTGGCGGCACTGTTCCGGGCGGACGTGCAGGCCGGTGTGGCGGCTTCAGCCCCGGCGCTGCAGCGCGCGGTGACGGCGCTGTTCGGCAGCCTGGGCAGCCAGGCGACCGGGCTGCCGGCGCCCACCTCGGCGGCCATGCTGTTCGGAGGACTGCTGCGTTCCGGCCTGGCCGAACGCGTGGAGGAGCCCGCGCAACTCGCCGCGTTGTCGAAGGTGATCCTTTCCGGCATCGACCCGCACAGCGAGGAGCAGGCCGGCCGGGCCGGCGAGCGCGGCAAGGCGCTGCTTTCCGCCGGGCTGGAGGCTGCAGGGCAGGGCAGCGCGCAGAACCTGGACTGTGCGGAGCAGGTCCTGGCTGCCTGCGCCGGCGAACGCGAGAGCGTGTTCGGCCTGGTCCTGCAGATCGCGCTCTCGCTGGAGCATGTCGCGGGTGAGGACATCCGGGGTGCGAGTGCATCCCTGCTGCAACTCCTGGCGGATGAGCAGATCCTGCGCCAGCGCGTGCTGGCCGCCGAACTGATGCGGGCCTGCATTGGCGGAGAACTCGCCGGGGCTGGCAAGGACGAACTCGAGGTGGGCGCGCGCGTCATCCTCGAGATTCAGAATGCCGCGGTGGATATTCCGCCGGCCCAGATGGTGCACCTGATCCATGCGCTGAACGGCGAGGGTCAGGCCGTCGCCCTGATCCCGAGCGTGGTCCAGTCGGTGCGTGATGGGCTGCGCGATGGCGCGGTGCGGTCGGAGCACTTCGGCGAAGTC